>NZ_CP041165.1:646009-969014 GCF_014905095.1 Sulfurimonas marina
GAGTAACTTTAAACTTGATATAAAACGCTTTGAATCTGAGTTCAATATCAACTTCAAAGAGTATTTTAAAGATGCCTTAGAAGAACTACAAAGATTTGCTTCTGAAGATCTTATAACGATAGATGATGATAAAATTGCATGTTCTCAAACGGGAACATTACTGATCAGAAATATTGCAATGCCGTTTGATGCATATATGCATCAACATGCGGGCAGTAAAAAAACTTTTTCAAAAACGGTGTAGAGTGTGAGTGTAGATAAAAAATTAGACGAGATATTTAATTTCGACAAAACTGCTGATGATTGTGTTAAGTGCGGGAAGTGTATCCCTGTTTGTACAATCCATAAAGTAAATGCTGATGAGGTAACATCACCTCGTGGTTTCATCGATCTTTTAGGTGCGTATAAACGCGGGCATTTAGAACTTGATAAAACTGCAAAAGATATATTTGAGAGTTGTTTTCTTTGTACAAACTGTGTAGATGTTTGTCCAAAATCACTTCCAACTGATATGGTGATCGAACAAGCTCGTGCAGATATAGCACAAAAATTTGGTATTGCATGGTATAAAAAACTTTTCTTTTTACTGTTACGTCACCGTTGGTTAAACGATCTCGCTTTTAAACTCGGTTGGGCATTTCAAACATGTGGGTTTAAAATCAAATCAGATATAGACTCTATGAAGTCGCGTTTCAATCTACCGATGTTAAAAGTTGATAGACTTTTACCTAGTTTACGAAAAACATCATTTTTAAACGCGTACCCTGAAAACATCGATAACGGCGGTAAAAGAAAAGTAGCTATATTTATCGGGTGTCTAGCAAACTATAACTATAGATCTATAGGGGATTCACTTTTAGAGATTTTAGATGTGTTAGAGATCGATGCATTCTTGGCCAAAGATCAGAAGTGCTGTGGAGCTCCTGCATACTTCACTGGAGATTTCGATACGGTCGATTATAATGCAAAACACAATATCAGATACTTTGAGTCTTTAGGTGATGATATAGAAGCTATCATCGTTCCTGAAGCTACTTGTAGTGCAATGCTAAAAATTGACTACGAGCACTTTTTTCACGATCAGCCTGATTGGAAAGCACGTGCTAAATCTGTAATGTCTAAAGTATATATGGCTACTGAATGGCTCCAAAATCATACAGATCTAGAGAAAATTTTAGAAGAGAAAAAACAAAATACAAGAATTGTAACTTATCACGATCCGTGTCATGCGAGAAAGATGCAGGGTGTGTATCAAGAACCTAGAAACCTGATCTCTAAAAATTATAAAATTGTGGAGATGAGTGATCCAAATGCATGTTGTGGTTTCGGTGGTATTACGATGCAGACTGAAAAACATCATTTTGCAAAAGCTGCGGGTGCTCCAAAAGCTGCTATGATTGAAAAAACGGGTGCAGATGTTGTTAGTGCCGAGTGTAGTGCATGTCGTATGCAGATCAATGCCTCTATGGATTATTCAGGAAATGAAAAAACTGTATTTAAAAACCCTATTGAACTGATCGCTGAGGCTCTGAAAAAATAATGGAACATCTCATCTGGAGTGTTGATCCGGTAGCACTCTCTCTTGGAGGGATGCAGGTATATTGGTACGGGATACTTTTTGCCGCTGCAATCCTTGTCGGTCTAGAGATAATGAAATGGATATACAAAAAAGAGAATAAAGAGCTTCAAGAGCTTGATAGTATGTTTTTGTATGTAGTGATTGGGATCGTAATTGGTGCGAGACTCGGTCACTGTCTGTTTTATGAACCTGATTACTATTTAGCACATCCAATAGAGATACTTTATGTTTGGAAAGGCGGTTTAGCTTCTCACGGTGGAGGTCTTGGTGCGCTTTTAGGTATCTATCTTTACAAGAGAAAACACTCACTAAACCTCTTATGGTTTTTAGATAAAATTGCCATCCCTACGGCTTTCTTTGCATTTTTCGTCCGTATGGGTAATTTGATGAACTCTGAAATTTTGGGAAAAGTGAGTGATGTATCTTGGGCAATCGTATTTAGCAGAGTTGATAAGCTTCCTCGCCATCCTGCACAACTATACGAAGCACTCTCTTATCTTTTGATCGGACTTGTACTCTTTAGCATATATATAAAATTTCGCGATAAGTTGAAAGATGGATTTTTATTTGGTCTGTTTTTAACACTTGTTTTTATTGTAAGATTTTTAGTGGAATTTGTAAAAGAGAGACAAGCTGATTATGCTGCAGATATGCTACTTTCAACCGGACAACTCTTAAGTATACCGTTTATTGTATTGGGAGTTTACCTGATGCTGAGAAGTTGTAAAAAGTGATCAAAGAGGTACTCTTTGTCTACTTTATCTTTATAAATATACTCGCTTTTTTGATCTATAGTTTTGATAAGTATCGCTCTATAAAAACGAAAGCATCCCGAATAAGCGAGAGAGAACTTCATGTCTTTTCATTGTTGGGCGGTTTCTTGGGCGCTACGCTCGCAATGGCCCTTTTTCGACACAAAGTGAGTAAAAACACATTTTTATATAAACACATAACTATAATGTTAGTGTGGATTAGTGGAGTTGGTTACTTTTTCTTACGAGAGCTTTTCTCTTTATGAACCGAACTTCTCCAGAAATGGTTCACTACAAAATATCCAACTGTTGAACCGATAACAGAATACAGAGCAGTCCCGAAATAAAGAGGGATAAAGATATCGTCTATATTTTCTGAAAACCATTCAAGTGTCAGCTCAACAGGCTTTGGTTCTATCCCTAAAATATATGAACCTGTTAAATACTCTATATAGTACATTGGGGGCATTGTAAAAGGATTACTTAACCAACACATTGCAAGTGCAATTGGGACATTAAAGCGAAAGAAAGGGACAAATAAAAGCACGGCAGCCATCTGCATAGGCATGGGGATAAAGGCTATAAACAGTCCTAGAAAAACTCCTCGGGAGATCATTTTTCTATTGCCTGAAAGGTATTCAGGCGGGATTTTATATTTTTTTATAAAGTCGTTTAATTTTTTATTTTTCGTTGTTTTTTTGAGCGTTTTTCTGAGCATATAGTTAAACTTATAATTTTTGTTTAATTATACTCAGATTTTTATAATTTTTCTTTAGGTTTTTCTATAAAATAACCTTGAGATTTATCAACGCCTAACTCTTTAAGTTTTCTTTCAATATCTTCATTTTCAACAAACTCACCAATCGTCTTGATATTCATCTCTTTTGCAAACGAAACTATGATAGAAGTGATAAGTGCCGACTTTTTGTCATGGACTATATTTTTAATGATGCTACCATCAATTTTTATGTAGTCGGCTTGCAGTTTCATAAGGTACTCAAAGTTCGAGTATCCTGTACCGAAGTCATCTATAGAGATTTTCGCTCCATATGATTTTACATCATTTATAAACTGTTCAATTACTTCAAATTTTTCAATACTTTCAGTCTCAACTATTTCAAATGAGACTTGCGGTCCTACGTTGTATTTTTGCAGTGCATTGATAATAAACTTGTTAATTTCAGGATCGAGTATATCTTCTATTGTAATATTTACTGAAAAGTGAAACTTTTTATCTTTGAAATACTCAAAACTTTTATTAATCACGATCTTTGTTAAGTCTTTATAGAGTTTTGACTTTTTGGCAATCTCTAAAAATTGTTGTGGAGGGACAACATTCCCCTTCTCATCAAGTAGTCTAATAAGTGTTTCATACTTGAATATGGTATCTGTTTTATTGTCTTTGATCGCTTGATAATATAAAACCACTCTATTGTGTTTTATAGCCTCTTTTATCTCTTTGACCCATTTAAGATTGTTCTCATACTCTTTATTGAGAGAGATAGAATCTGAATAAAGTACAATGTGCTTTCCGTTTCGTTTTGCAGATTTTAAAGCCATACTTGATGATTCTAAAAGAGACTTATTGTCTTCCAGGGAAATTCCTACAGAGATACCAAGGCTTATCTCCTGTCCTTCTATTGTTATAGGTCTTTCATGAAGGTATTGGATAAGATTTGTGATATTGTTCTGTAAAACTACAGGATCACGCTCTTCGGAGAGAATAACAAATTCATCGCCACCGAGTCTGTAAAGATCACAGCTCTCTCGTTGTTCGAGTACTTCAAGTAAAAACTTGCTAAACTTTATAAGTACTTTATCTCCAAAAGCCTCGCCGTAAAGATTGTTGATCTGGCTGAATTTATCTAAATTTATAAGCACCAATGAGTGTTGAACATTCTCATTTTTATCTCTAAAAAGTGCTTTTCTGTTTTTGAGACCTGTTAAAGTGTCTGTGTAAAGTAGTTTTGTGAGTGTTTCCTGCTTTTGTATAATCTCTGTAATATCGTAACGGATTGCAATAAACTCTACTATATTGTTATCTTTATCCAATATCGGTGAAATAGCAGTCTCTACCCAGTATGTTGAACCATCTTTTGCTTGATTTCTGAGTTGGCCGTGCCACGTACGCTTCTCTAAAATAGTATTCCAAATCTCTTTATATACACTTGGATCAGTTTCCGGATGGCGTACTATATTGTGTTTAGCACCTAGTGCTTCATCTGCATTGTATTTTGAAATTTTGTAAAAGTTCTCATTTGCAAAAGTGATGTTTCCATCAAGGTCAGTCTTGGTAACAACAAGGTTTGTATCGATTGTTGTTTTATAACTTTGTAAAAAAGAGATATTGTTATTTACATCGGTTTTTGTTTGATTTATAAAATATTTTAAAAGTATATATATTCCTGAGAGTACAGCAGAAGTATTTATTAGAAATAGAAACTCTTTTAAAGTGTAAGTAATAGTTCGCTTTGCCAGAATAGGTTCAAGTAAAACAGAAAGGCTTAGAAGAACTAAAAATGCCATGAGCCAGTAAAAGGGCTCTTTTTTCTCTGTATAGAGTAAGGCCATAATAGGTGATAAAAATGCCCAAATCATAGTATTACTACCATTTTCAAAGCCGCCTAAATTCCACATCATAATGAATGGAAGTAAGAGCATTAAAATCATTTGGACTCTTATAAGGGTATTTTCTTTACGAGTTTTTTTGTAAATTAAAAGAGTTACAACTGAGGCAATGAGATAAAACAGTGTAATACTAGCTGCAAAAACTTGATCAAAATATAAATTGACAATCGACCAGATCAAAGCAAACGGTAATATAAATTTTATAAGAGTGATGATAGAAATATTATGATGAGTGTTTAAAATTGTATTACCTTTTTATTGGAACTTATATCTTGTAAATTATATCACAAATCTATCACTTTTTACTTGTTAGAAGATACTAAAGTATTATTATGTTAAAATATTATAAAAGATATATCTATGTCATGTCAATAAAAAAGGTAAAAAATGTCATTTGAAAAACTAGGAGTTTTTAAGCCTCTGTTAGATGCTATAAACGATCTTGGGTATACTGAACCAACAATAATACAACAAAGAGCTATCCCATTAGTTTTACAAAAGAAAGATCTTTTTGCAACAGCACAAACGGGAACTGGAAAAACGGCAGCATTTGCACTTCCATTGCTCCAAAAATTAAGAAAAAAAGATACAAGCAAGGGTGTCCGCGCAGTTATCGTCTCTCCGACAAGAGAGTTAAGTGTACAGATTTATGAAGATATTACAGCGTATTCAA
Source organism: Sulfurimonas marina (assembly GCF_014905095.1). Lineage (NCBI taxonomy): Bacteria > Pseudomonadati > Campylobacterota > Epsilonproteobacteria > Campylobacterales > Sulfurimonadaceae > Sulfurimonas > Sulfurimonas marina. The sequence goes on from NZ_CP041165.1 coordinate 651,642, forward strand.
AATATATGGATATTAAATGTGAAGCTATCATTAGTGGAAAAGATATCGTTAAGCAGATTGCAAAACTAAAAGGTGGGGCTGAAGTGATCGTGGCAACTCCGGGACGTTTGTTGGAGTTAACACAAAACGGTCTTAAACTCGATGATGTTGAAGTTTTTGTTCTTGATGAAGCCGATCGTATGCTGGATATGGGTTTTAGCAAAGATATTAAAGCTATCCATCCACTGCTTCCTAAAAGACATCAGACACTTCTGTTCTCGGCAACATTTTCAGAAAAAGTAAGAAAATTATCAAAACTGATTCTTACATCTCCCGCTTTTATTGAAACGGCTAAGAAAAATACAACGGTAGATACGATCAATCAGGTTGCTTATCTTGTTGATGCAAATAGAAAAGCCGAACTGTTAGCGTACTTGATAGGCTCAAGAAACTATCCTCAAGTACTTGTATTTACAAGAACAAAAGCAAGTGCAGATATTTTAGGCGAAGAGCTTGAAAAAGATGGTCTCAAAACTGGTGTAATTCACGGCGATAAAACAAAAGCAAACCGTCTTAAAACTTTAAAGCAGTTTATGGAAGGGAAGTTCCGTGTACTGGTTGCCACAGATATAGCTTCTCGTGGGCTTGATATTGAAGAACTCCCATATGTAATTAACTATGAACTGCCATCTATTCCGGAAGATTATGTACACCGTGTAGGTCGTACAGGTCGTGCAGGGCGTGAAGGGGAGGCTATATCTTTACTTGATGTATATGAAAAGTATGAAATTCGTGATATTGAAAAGCTGATCGGTCAAAAGATTGATAAAGAGACAGTTGAAGGTTTTGAGCCTGACCCAAACATTAGAAGAAAAGATATTGATGAAGTCAAACTAAAATCTGAGCATAAAAAGCAAGAGAAACGTTTTGTAAAAACAAAAAAAGAGGCTGTAAAAACAACAGCTACATCTCTTAAACGTGCAAAGAAAAGAAAAACTACAAAAAGAGATCCACGCTAATTGTTTAAAGACTATACTTTAGAGATTTTATATCAAGATGAGCATCTTGTAGCTATAAATAAGCCCAGCGGGCTTTTGGTTCACAAGTCTATGATCGATAGACACGAGATCTATTACGCGATGAAGATGTTACGTGATCAAATAGGGCAATGGGTTTATCCGATCCACCGTCTTGATAAACCTACAAGCGGAGTACTACTCTTTGCCTTAGATAAAGAGAGTGCTCGCCTTTTAAATGAACAGTTCCGAGAACGTTCTCCTCAAAAAACTTACATAGCAGTAGTCCGTGGTTATCTAGAAGACGGTGTTATCGACTATCCGCTCAAAGAGAAGCTGGATAAGATTGCAGATAAGGATGCAAAAGAGGATAAAGAGGCACAAGAGGCGATTACGGAGTATAAAGCTCTTGATCAAATAGAGCTGCAAGTTAGTGTCGGGAAGTATGATACTGTTCGCTACTCTTTAGTAGAACTACATCCACAAACAGGTCGAAAACATCAACTCCGTCGCCATATGAAACATATTTCTCATCATATTTTGGGAGATACGAAATATGGACGAGGTGAGCATAACAAGTTTATCCGAAAAGAATACAATGTGCATAGATTATTATTGCATTGCTGCTCTTTGCAATTTGTGCACCCTTATAGTGGAGAAGTAATCACTTTAAAAGCAGATTTAGATGATACATTTACAAATTTACTAAAAGAATTTAATTGGAGTATAAATGAGTAACGAAGTACAAGAGATATTTTTAAAAGATTATAAAAAACCGAGTTTTACTATTGAGAGTGTAAATCTTACATTTGAGCTTTTTGAAGAGGAAACTAATGTAACAAATATTATGAAGTTTGAAAAGCTTGATGAAAGTGCAGACCTTGTTTTAGATGCACAGGAACTGGAGCTTAAAGAGGTGGTTCTTGACGGTGAGGTACTTGGAAGTGATCGTTATACACATGATGAGGAAACGCTTACTATTTCAAATGTACCACAGGAGTTTACTCTAGAGATCAGAAACAGAATCTATCCGCAAAAAAATACGGAACTAGAAGGTCTTTATAAATCTGGAGATATCTTCTGTACACAGTGTGAGCCTGAAGGGTTCCGTAGAATTACACCGTACCTCGATCGTCCCGATGTAATGAGTATTTTTACAACGACTGTAATTGCAGATCAGAAGAAGTACCCGATCCTTTTAGCAAATGGAAACAAGGTCCATTGTCATGAAAGTTTTAACACACGTCACGGGGTAACTTGGCACGATCCACATCCAAAACCTTCATATCTTTTTGCCCTTGTAGCAGGAGATTTAGACTTTATAACAGACAGTTTTGTAACTGCCAGCGGGAATGATGTTGAGCTAAATATTTATGTAGATAAAGGCAATAGCGATAAAGCAGACCACGCAATGAAAAGTTTAATCAATGCTATGAAGTGGGATGAGGAAAAATACGGTCGTGAGTATGACCTTGATATCTATAATATCGTTGCCGTAGATAGTTTTAATATGGGAGCTATGGAGAATAAAGGGTTAAATATATTTAATTCTGCATATGTACTTGCAGATGCAGATACTGCAACAGATGCAAACTTTATGGGAATTGAATCGGTGATCGCACATGAGTATTTTCATAACTGGACCGGAAACAGAATTACGTGTAGAAACTGGTTTCAGCTTACACTAAAAGAGGGACTTACTGTATTTCGTGATCAGTGTTTCTCGGCAGATATGAACTCTAGTGAAGTACAACGCATACAAGATGTGAAAGCGTTAAGAGAGCGTCAGTTTGTAGAAGATGCATCTCCTACGGCTCATCCGATTCAGCCAAAGTCATATATCTCTATGAATAACTTCTATACTGCAACGGTATACGAAAAAGGTGCTGAAGTTATCAGAATGCTTCATACTCTTTTAGGTGAAGAGAACTATAGAAAAGCGACAGACCTTTATTTTGAAACGTTTGACGGTCAAGCGGTAAGGACAGATGACTTTTTATGGGCTATGAAAGAATATGGAGAGTTTGATCTGGAGCATTTTAAACTATGGTACGATCAAAGCGGGACACCAAGTTTGGAAGTGGAAGAGAACTATGCAGATGGCAAATATACTTTAACATTGACACAAAACGTTCCAAATAAAGTAGATGGTTCTTTGCAAAAAGCTATGTACTTTCCATTAAAGATTGCTCTTATGGACAAAACAGGTGCAGTAGCCGAGGAGAAAATGCTTATTATCTCAAAAGAGAGTGAGTCTTTTATGTTCGAGGGTTTTGAAGAGAAACCGGTTCTCTCAATTAACAGAGATTTCTCAGCACCTGTTATCATCAAACACCAAGATGTTGATTTCGCATTTTTAATGCAGCATGATACAAACAGTTTTACAAAGTATGAAGCTGCACAAGAGTTTGCTATCTCTATACTTTTTAAACTTATGGAAGATATTGAGAGTGACATAAGTGAATACTTAGAAGCTTTTGGAGCTCTGTTGGAGTTAGATACTGATCTTTCATATAAAGCACTTTTACTTGAGCTTCCATCAATCTCTACACTGATGCAAAAACAAGATGTGGTAGATTTTGAACCATTATATAAGGCAAAAGATAAACTCTCTTATGAAGTTGCTAAAAAGTATGAGGCGAAATTGTTAAAACTTTATTTTCAAAACCATGAACCTCTAAATAGCGCTCTCGATAGTAAAAGCATTGCTAAACGTGCATTGAAAAACAGAGTGCTATCTCTTTTAAGTGCTTTAGAGTCAAAAGAGATAGCTGCTGTAGCTAAAGAACAGTATGAACACTCGTTAACCATGACAGATAGAATTACAGCACTTGATGTTTTAGAGTCAATTGATGCAGAGTTAAGTGAAATAGCTTTTAATGACTTTTATAACAGGTACAAAAACAACACACTTGTAATGAATAAATATTTTGCACTTTTAGCAGCTTCACCGAGAGAGGGTGTACTTGATCGAGTGATGGCACTGCAAAATGATGAGGTGTATGATGAAAAAGTTCCAAATCTTGTACGCTCATTAATAGGTGTTTTTGCAAGAAACTATAAATACTTTCATGCTAAAGACGGATATGGGTATAAATTTTTAAGTGATAAGATTATTGAGATAGATAAAATTAATCCTCAGATGGCCTCAGCTCTTTCAGGTGCATTTAAAATCTACCCAAAAATGATTGAATCTAACAAAAAATTGATGAAAGCGACGTTAGAATGTATCGTTTCTACACAAGGAATATCAAAAAATACATTTGAGATTGTGAGTAAAATTTTAAAGTAAAATAAGTTTTTCAAATTAATAATACTTCATCAGTGCCATACTTTCGGAATTTAAAAAAAATTATGTAGAGTATAACTTTACGATATAGAAAAAATTAAGCTTTTTATTGTGATAATAATGTGATTTTATTCTGTTAAAGTTGTATTAGAACTTATTAAAAGGGAAGGTTTATGGCAAGATTAGTCGTACTAGGTGGTGGTGTTTCAGGTCATACTGCAGCTACATTCGCCGCAAAATGGTTAGGTTCAGCACACGAGGTTGTGGTTGTGACTCCAAATGCAAAATGGAACTGGATTCCGTCAAACATTTGGGTTGGTGTTGGTGAGATGTCAAAAGAGGAAGTAACTTTTGAATTAGCACCGGTTTATGCAAAGGCGGGTATCACATATAAGCAAGCAAAAGCTGTTTCTATCAACCCTGAAGGAAGCGAAACAAGTGATAAGCCATTTGTAACTGTTGAATATACAGGACAAGATAAAGTTGGTCAGTCTGAAGATGTAGAGTATGATTATATAATCAATGCTACTGGTCCAAAACTTAACTTTGGAGCAACTCCGGGTCTTGGTGAGGGAAGTGAGATTGGAGAGCATACAGTATCTGTATGTACGGCAGATCATGCAGTTCATGCATCTGAAGAACTGGCAAAATGTATCGAAAAGATGAAAAACGGTGAGCGTCAAAAGTTCTTAATCGGAACAGGTCACGGTTTATGTACATGTCAAGGTGCTGCATTTGAATATATTTTCAATATTGAGCATGAGTTAAATAAAGCCGGTGTTCGTGATATGGCAGATATGAAGTGGATCTCAAACGAGTCATTCTTAGGTGACTTTGGAATGGGTGGACTTCATATGAAAGTTGGCGGTTATGTAGTAAGTTCTAAACTTTTCGCTGAATCATTATATGCTGAAAGAGGTGTTGAATGGTTAATTGGTGCACACGTATCAAACATTGAAAGTGGAAAACTTGACTATGAACTTCTTGATGGAAGCACTGGTGAAGAAGAGTTTGACTTTGCAATGCTTATCCCACCGTTTGCAGGTGTAGGACTAAAAGCATACAACAAAGCTGGTGAAGATATTACAGATGTAGTATTTGCTCCAAACGGATTTATGAAAGTTGATGCTGATTATACTGCTAAGCCTTATGCTGAGTGGAAAGCAAGTGACTGGCCAAGAACTTACCAAAACCCTACATATCCAAATATGTTTGCTGCTGGTATCGCATTTGCGCCACCACACCTTATTTCTCAGCCTATGAGTTCTCCAAATGGAACTCCGATCAATCCAACTCCACCAAGAACTGGTATGCCTGCAGGTATCATCGGTAAAGCGGTAGCACACTCTGTATGTGACCTTATCACTAAAGGTGAAGGTGCTCACTTACATGAAGCTTCTATGGCTGAAATGGGTGCAGCTTGTGTTGCATCAGCTGGTAAAGGTTGGTTTGACGGACAAGCAGCTGCTATGACTGTTTATCCTGTTGTTCCTGACTTTGAAAAATATCCTGGAACAGGACGTGATACAGACTATACGTTTGGTGAAATTGGTCTTGCAGGTCACTGGATTAAACATATTCTTCACTATATGTTTATTTACAAAGCGAAGCTCAATCCGGGCTGGACAATGATCCCAGAATAATAGAAGGAGTATAGAATGAAACATGAAGAAAAAAACTTTGGAAAAAGTAGAGACTTTAACTTAACTATGATTCCCGGTAAGTTTGCAAGAGCTATGAGAACATGTGTTATTTATCAGTTTCTTAGGTTTTTAGTTATCAATATTAAGATGCTAATTGTAGTGAGCAAAAGTCACTAAATATTTGCTATCTAAGCTATATTTGGCTTAGATAGCAGTTGAAAATTTAAAAGTTAAAGATGGTAAAAGAGTTAATAAAATATCCAACTCCGCTGAGTGTTGAGTATGGAATCAATGTACGTGTATTTGATGAGAAATTATTTTCCTTAATAGATGATCTTAAAGATACTATAAATGAAAATAATTTAAAGGCGTTATCTGCTTTTCAAATAGGAAGTTATTTAAATGTAATCGTTTTAAAAAATGAAGATGGTAGTTTTTTAGAACTTATAAATCCTAAAGTGATCGCTCACAGCGGTGAAGTTACTACTCAAGAGAAAACAACATATTATGATGATTTAAGTGCCAATGTAGTGCGCCATGAAAAGATAAGTGTTATATATCAAAACAGAGCAGGTGAAAACCAAGTTTTAAAAGCTGAAGATGATTTAGCAATTACACTGCAGAGAAAAATTGACTATACTTTTGGTTCGACTTTTTTAAATAAGCTCTCAAAAGAGGAAAAGAAAAGATTTGAAGAAAGTTTGGAATTTGGTTCTGATATAGGGTATGAGAACTATTGTCCTACAACGTTTTTCAAAGATAAAATTATAAAATTTATTAATATTACTATCGCTTTACTTTTTTTCGTTTTTTTAATATCATTCTTTATAGAAGATAAGAAAATATTATCTGATGTTTGGCAATATGAACTATATACATCTTATTTTATAGGGATAGTTACTCTTATATACATCGTTTACGGTAGATATGAAGGGTTAAAATATAAAACATGTACAAGTTGTCAAATAGGTAATATTTTAGGAACGGCATTTATCGCAATGGTAAAACTATCTGCAGTGATGACACTTTCTTATATCTTCGTAAAATAAAGATATTAAAGAAATGGATATGCCTGAAAATATTCAATCACTACATAAATGTAAAGACAAGTTTTCTGAGTCAAAGTATAATATATTGCAACAATGGGTTGCATATGAAACTCCTACAGAGATTTTACAACTTCACGAAATAGATAAAGACTATTTTATTGAAACATACGGGAGTGGTGTATTTGACTACTTTATGGGTGTAATCTCCGGAGAAGTACAAATAGGAAACTGTCCTGTTATGCAGGATTTCTTAGCTTACTTAAAAAACAGAGAGATCAGTGCTGATGAGCTTTTTGAGCTGTGCAGTCACTTTAGACGCTCAATGATCGATTTCTCTTACGATGCTAAGATTAATTCGAAAGAGGTTTTCGATTCAATCTCTTATATTTTTGACCAAAACTTCCGCGGTATATTAAAATACTATACAGATGTGATTTTTCAAAAACTTGTTGATGCAAGGCAAGAAGCTCTTGTCGCTTCACAGGCAAAAGAGTATTTCTTATCGAACATGTCACATGAGATACGAACACCGTTAAACGCAGTCCTCGGCTTTGTAAATTTGCTCTTAGAGGATGAGCTTCCCAAAAAACATAGAAACTATTTAGACATTATATTAAACAGCGGAGAGAACCTTTTAAGTATTATTAACGATATTTTGGACTTTTCAAAACTTAGAAGTGGAGAGTTCCATATTGAACCAAAAGTGTTCTTTTTGCATGATGAGATCTCGCATACAATGGAGTTGTTTGTTGCAAGTGCGAAGATGAAAAATATTACGATCACTTCATTTATAGATCCAAAAATACCACTTCAGTTAGAAGGGGATATATTAAGAATAAAACAAATACTCTCTAACTTTTTAAGTAATGCTATTAAGTTTACACCTGTAGACGGACATATTCATATAGAAGCGAACTGTAGAGACAAGGTCTTAAAAATTTCTGTTGAAGATAACGGTATAGGAATCTCTCAAGAGGATAAAGAGAATATCTTTTTAGCCTTTGGACAGGCTCAGTTTGCAAAAGAGAGTAGAAGTGACGGAACAGGACTTGGACTCTCCATATCATGTCAGTTAGCAGAGCTTATGGGTGGAGATGTCGGAGTAGAATCGGAAATGGACGAGGGAAGTCGTTTTTGGATGGAGATCCCGGTTGACATTCATACTGACCAGCACCTCTTTTTTGAAGAGGTGGAGAAACTTAAAAACTTTAAAATTGCTGTATATGCAAAAAATTATTCTCTTAACTATAAACACAAATCATTTATTAACTATGCCGAGGTTTTTAATATGGATATCGCTATAGTTAACTCTTTAGACCTGGAATACGACATATGTATATTTTTACATGAAGAGTTAATTTCAGAAGAGATGAGTAAGATTATAAAGTCTGATAAAAAGTTTATTAGTATCGTTTCTCAAGAGTGTGACATATATGATAATTATATGCATGTAAATACTATCTCTTTCCCTCTATATTGTGAAAAACTAAAAGTCGCTTTTGAGGAGCTCTTATATCCTCAGGAATACCTAGAACACAGAAAGAAAATCTCTAAACACTTTAAAGGGAAAATTTTAGTAGCTGAGGATAATGAGGCTAATCAGGAACTCATCAAAATAATACTTTCAAAATACGGACTAGAGTTTGATATTGTAAATAATGGGCTTGATGCTATAGAGTTGTACAAAATCAATCATTATGACCTTATTTTGATGGATGAGCAGATGCCAAAAATGGATGGCACGCAAGCGGTTGAAAAGATAAGAGAGTTTGAAAAAGAAAACTCTTTAGAGCATACACCTATATCAGCACTTACGGCAAATGTTTTAAAAGGTGCAAGAGAAAAAGGGCTTCTCCATGGATATGATGCATTTTTAGGAAAACCTATAGTATTAAAAGATTTAGAAAATCTTTTTGATACATTTTTAGAACCCGATTATACTCATTTATCATCAGAGACAAGCAATAGGGTACCTGATGTCAAGATAGTTGGTTTAGACTCCAAAGCGCTGACAAAAGAGTTGATGTTAAGTATTGATGAATTAACAATGTTACTCGATCTCTTTGTTAGTAAAATGCAGCAGGTTCTCCCGGAACTACAAGAGGCTATAAAAGACAAAGATTTTTATACGATAGCAAAAAAAGCGCATAATATTAAAGGTTCTAGTGGTAACTTTAGAATAGAGTTCTTACAAAAGACAGCAAGTGAAATGGAAGAGATGGCAAAAAAGGAAGATGCTTCATATGATTATGAAGAGAATTTCATAAAAATAAAAGAAGCCATAGAAGCGATAAAAATTTTATAAAATTGTTTTACTCTTCAATATAATAGCCGATTCCGGAAGCATTTTTAATGATATCAGTTTCAAGCTTGTTTCTTAGTCTCCAGACAAGCGTACGGACACTGTTTTCTGTAGCACCTTTATCTTCCCATACATAGTTAACAGCTTGTTCAAACGTTACAACAGAACCGAGCTGTGCAACTAAAAGTCTTAAAAATGCGTTTTCTTTTTTTGTAAGCTTTAATTTTTTGCCTTGATAAAATGTTTCACAGATACTAATATCAAGGTGATAGTTGTCTCCAAAAGGGACAATAGGCTCATCAGAAGAGCGTTTTGCATAAAGCATCTTTTCGAGATTCATTTTATCGACTTTAAGTGTATCGATATCGTTTTTTCTCTCATTCTCTACCTGGAATTTAAACAGAGCCATTTGAATGGTAGCATGAAGTGAATTTGGGTCAAAAGGTTTTACTATATATCCATAAGGTTCTGTAACCTTTGCTCTTGTAATGATTTCATCATCCGTGTAAGAAGTGAGGTAGATAAATGGAATGTTGTAATTTTCTTTTATATATTTGGCAAGTTCAATTCCATCATCGCTCTCTTGTAGAGAGATATCAATAATAACTACACTAGGACGATGAGTAGAAATTTTAATTTTTGCCTGTTCAATGTTATCACATACACCGACTACACTGTAGCCATGCTTTTGTAAAGATATGTTGAGATTAAGTGAAGTTATTTCATCATCTTCAACAACTAGTATTTTATCTTTAGTATTCATCTTTACACTTCCTATATCAAAAAAAAATGATTATTATGTGATAACACAATTTATAAAATTATAATATAACTTTTTTTTATTTACAATACTTAATCTAAATAAGTGTAAAATTTGTTACAAAATGATACTAACAGATTATAATATATTCTCAAAAGGATTGATAATGCGCCTTTTTATGACGTTTTTATTGGTAGTATATACAAGTATTGCAGCTGCAAACGAAGTAGAAAAATTACCGAAATTACAACTAAAACCTTTAACACAAAAAGAAAAATCAATAATAATTTATAAGGGTACGGAGAGACCTTTTAGTGGAAAATATTATAATTTTGATCAAAATGGAACATATTATTGCAAACAATGCGGTGCAAAACTTTTTGACTCTACAGATAAGTTTCACAGTGGATGCGGTTGGCCAAGCTTTGACGATGCGATCGAAGGAGCTGTTAAAAAAGTAAAAGATGCTGACGGTAGAAGAGTGGAGATCTTATGTGCAAGATGTGGAGCACATCTTGGACATGTTTTTGAAGGGGAAGGGTTTACAGAGAAAAACAGAAGATATTGTGTTAATTCTATCTCTTTAGATTTTCAAAAAGCTACTCAGAGTACGATCAAAAAAGTATATTTTGCCGGAGGGTGTTTCTGGGGAGTAGAGTATTATCTTGAAAAACAAAAAGGGGTACTTAGTGTAGTGTCCGGTTATATGGGTGGAGAAAAGCCCAATCCAAGCTATAGAGACGTTTCTCGTGGAGATAGCGGCTATCTTGAGATCGTAGAAGTTACTTATGATTCAACTCAGGTTGACTATGAGACCTTGGCAAGACTATTTTTTGAGATCCACGATCCGACACAAAAAGATGGGCAAGGACCAGATATTGGCAAGCAGTACCGTTCGGCTATTTTTGTCTCAAATAAAAAGGAGAGAAAAATAGTGCAAAAATTGATCAATCTTTTAGAGTTAAAAGGGTATGATGTCGCTACAACTATTCGAGATAAAAAAGAGTTTTATGAGGCTGAAAAGTATCATCAAGACTATTATGACAGAAAAGGGAAAAAACCGTATTGTCACGGTTATGTAAAAAGATTTTAAAAGGTAGAATAATTGATAGAATATGTTTTAATGGATGAGTATATAGAATTGTATAAACTGATCAAACTTTTAGACTTGGTAGACAGCGGAGCTGAAGCTAAACAACTCGTAGCTCATGAGTATGTATTTAGAAACGGTGAGCTTGAAACAAGAAAAAGAGCGAAGATTGTTAAAGGTGATATTTTAACGATCGGTGATGAAGTGACTATAAAAGTTGTATAAACTTTTATAGTACAAAAGAACTGATAAGCCCTATAACTCCTCCAAAAACTCCACCCCATACAACAAGCCACTCAAGATGTTCACGTATCAGCTTTTGAACAAGCTCTTTTACCATTTGCGGTGTAAGTTCATTGAGCCTTGTATCGATCACTATTTCAATAGAGTTTAAAATATCTTCGTTTAACGATGAATTTTGAAGATGTTTATCAAGTGTTTGTGCAAAACTCTCAGAAGAGACAATCGTAATTATTGCCGATTTTAGTTTGTTTGTAAAAGGTTCACGAAGCCCCTCCAAGGCTTTTTCTCCTCCAAACATACCAAGCATACCGCCAAAAGGTGAGTCCATTACAGTCTTTGTGAGTGCATCATATGCAGGTGAAAAATCACTCTCCTCAATGATTGGAGTTAAATCAATCTTCTTTTCCTCATTTTGAAAAAAGTTTTCTAACTGCTCTTTTGTAAAGAACTGCTCCATTAAAAGCTCTTTTATAGCAAGTTTGAATGCTTCAAAATGGAGTGGAATTACCCCTGAACCATAGAGAAAAGGTACCTTTTCAAAAAGCATATGAACTGCCAGTTGATTGGTAACGGCACCTGAGAGTGCAAAAAGACCCGTAAAGAGTAAACCTGAAGAGAGAAGAGGTTCTAAACCCGGGGCAAATGATAATGCGATTAATACTATTGCAGAGATGTTGGTTATAAAACTTTTATTTAATATCAAATTATTCTCCAAATTTTTGGGTAATTATATATAAAAATAGTATTATTACAAAAAAAATGAGGCTGATATGAAAGAGGAAACATATAGATTATTTGAAGCAGCTACACTTGAGGAGATCGTATCTGCGATCATTGCAGAGTTAGATACAAGAAATGAGTCTCCTTTTTGGAAAGAGAAGGTTGGACCGTTTACAAGTGCGGTTTTATCGGTACTTATTCCTTTAAGAGATAAGGGGATTTTATTTGATCCGCAAGGTGCAAAAAAAGAGGTCTTAACACCTGAATTGTTTTTAGAATGGAGTGACTTTGTGTCATTAAAGATGTTGGTATTTACTATAGCAAAATCAAATGAAGCGAATCAACTACTTAGAACAAAACTAAGTGAAGAGGATTGTAAAAAATATATTCCAATCGATCTTGAAACACTTGGAACTTACTTGAGTAAATATAGTGTGAACTTAGAAAATGAAGCACTTGATTTTCCAATAGCGAACTACAACCTACACCAAGGTGTGAGTAACGTTATAAAATCATTACTATAGGGAGAGTTTACTCCCCTTTTTTGAAGTTTGTACAAAATAGGCTATAATGATTCTAAGAGATACATTGTGGAGGTCTATTATGAAACATTCACTACCGGCTTTACCGTATAAATCAGATGCTCTAGAACCTTTTTTATCGGAGCAAACACTTCTTTTCCATCATAAAAAACATCATGCAGGATATGTCAATAAGCTAAATAGTTTGATCGAGGGTACTGAGTACGAAACGATGAGTTTAGAGCATATTATTTTGCAGTCTGAGGGTGCCGTTTTTAATAATGCGGCACAGATATTCAACCATAACTTTTATTGGAATTGTCTTTCTCCCGTAAAAACAACACCTTCAGATCCACTTGCTAAAAAGATATCTGATGTTTTTGGCAGTATGCAAAAGTTTAAAGAGGAATTTTTAAATGCTGCAGTTGGAAATTTCGGCTCGGGATGGACATGGTTGATCATGGACCAGCATGAACATTTAAGAATCGTAAATACGTCCAATGCCAACACACCTATCGTTCATTCCCAAACCCCGCTTCTAACTTGTGATGTATGGGAACATGCATATTATCTTGATTATAAAAATGAACGTCTAAAGTACCTTGAAGGTTTTTGGGAACATATAAATTGGGATAACGTTTCAAAAGTATATGCAGATAAAGAGCATTTGAATGTGATTGGTCTTGCAGGGGTTGTAAATAACGATCCTGATGACCCTATGTCTGATTATTTGGATGAATTACAACATCAAGAAGAGACCTCTTCTTGAGTTGTTAATAAAAGATGAGATACAAAAATCCCCATAATAAGAAGATAAGGAAACCCAACACTGCAAAAGTAATCACTACGCGCAGTGTAAAATGAAATAAGAACTTAAAAAAGTTTTTCATTTTTTATATGGATATGTTATAAGTTTTAACCCTCTTGTAGCATAATCCATCCCACCTTGAAGGTTGATCACTTTATAGCCTAATTTTTGAGACATCCATGGACCTACTATTGATGTACGGCTTCCCGTATGGCAAATAATTGCAAAAGGTTTTGACGTATCAACTTTAGCATTGAGCTCTTTTAAAAACTTGTCTATATTATATCCCCCACGCTGATCGAAAAACATAATAGGAATAGCACCTTTTAATAGACCTGTTTCTCTCCATTCAGGTGGAGTTCTGATATCTACGATAGGTGTTTTAGAATCAAGTAATTTTTTAGTAATGTACTCACTTTTGTACTCAGCAAATAAAGGGAGTGTAAGAAGAGCTATAAATAAGAAAATTCTTTTCAATTTTTTTCTCCAAAATAAAATTGTATAATTATAACTACTTAACACAAATAGGAATACAATGGCAGCCTCTAAAAAAGCGATAGACAATGCAAATAGACTACGGTATATAAGAGCATTGGAACGATTTCATAAAAGTATCAATTCATATCTTGCAAACTCTGATGATTTATCAAAAGAGAAGTTTGTAAAAAAAGTTGATAACGGACTCAAGCTTTTAAATCGAGTTGAAGAGGTACAGCTTTATAAAGGTGAACTGCAAGATCTGCAAACATTGGTAAAAAAGATAATTGCCTATAAAGATAGTGATGCAGATATTGAAAAAATTAAAGAAGAGATTACCTATGCTTCAAATCAGTTAGATAAAAGTAAAAATGCCAGACGTTATAAAAAAGATAAGCATTCCCAGTCAAAATATAAAGACTGGGAATAGAGAAAAAATTTGAGGTTTACGCCTCTATCTCATTTACATCTTTCCCATGTGCTTCGATAAGCATGCTATCGAGTAGATCAAATAGTTCATGCGATGCACTTTCCATTTTCTCAAAGTTCTCTATAATAGTTTGTTCGTGATCTAGCACTGCTTTTTCTGGATTTGGCATCTCAACATAGTGAAGGTTTACATTCGCTTTATCGTGAACTATTGCATGAACAGGTTCAGATTTTTTGTAAGACGCCGTATAGTTAAATCTACGTTTTCCTTCATTATCATGCCATTTACCTAAGTTACATTCATGATGTGTTGTAGGGTTCAGAGTTTTGGTCAGTGTCATTAGAGAGTTGTAAGCACGTGCTTTATAAAGGATATGATCGATTTTAGCAAGTACTATAAAGATACTATTTTCCATATGGTAAGACTGATCAACAATTTTTGAAGAGTTAGAGCTTAACTCTACTAATGTATCTTCAAACTGTTCGATTTTTTCAGTTGACTCATCTACTGTTACTTTCATAGCTTCAGAGCTTTCCTGAATCTCATTCATACCTTGTTGTAAAGATTTGATAGATACTGAGATCTCGCTAGTAGCTTTATGAGTACGTTCAGCCAGTTTTCTTACTTCATCGGCAACAACTGCGAATCCACGACCGTGTTCCCCCGCACGAGCAGCTTCAATAGCTGCATTAAGTGCAAGAAGATTTGTCTGATCTGCAATATCTGTAATAAGGTCAATAACTGTAGTAATACTGCTTGTTTGAGAAGCTAACTCTTCGATACTTCCGTTATTTGTAGTAACTTGTTGATGAAGTGTATGTAAGTCTTCAACTACTGCAGTGATATTGTCACGTGAATCATTTGCTAAATTAGATGCGTTTTTCGTTGATGAAGTTACAGCTTTTAAGTTCTCTATATTTGTTTGTAGGTTTGTTTGGATAAGACTTAATGACTCTGTAACCTGAGTACTTTTCACACTTAGTTTAGAGTTCAGAGCATCACGTTTTCCTTTTTGGTGCTGTTCTTTCATAAAGTCGATACTTTGCGAAACACTGTCTATAGCTAAAATAAACTCACCTTTAAGACCTTCAGAAGAGATAGGTTTTGAGAAATCACCTTTTGATGCATTTGTGATTGTTATATTGATTTCACTGATAAGTTTCTCAACATGATCTAACAGTTCAGCCAGATGACTTCCCATAATACCCAGTTCTGTTTTGTCGTCTGCAGCAATGTTACACTTGTGTGAGAAATCACCGTTTGCCGAATATGTAATTAAATCGGTAAATGTTTCTATACCAGAAGTGATCGATTTTCTTATAAATACAGCTGCAACCAGTACAACTAAACCGACAAAAATCCCTGCGATAAAGACAAAATATTTGTAAAAAGATATTTTTGTCTGCATATCTGTTGAATCTTTATCTAATGCATCTTGTCTGAGTTTTGCAAGCTCTTTAAAATATTTTCTAGATTTTTCTGCATAAGGTGTTAAATTTTGTCTATATTTTTCATAGATTTCAGCTTTAGAATTTTTAATCTCTTCAGGAGTCAGTGAAGAAACCATCTTATATGCATTGTTTAAAAATAAAAGTGTTGAATCTTTTGCTTTTACAGATAACTCATAAGAACTGTCATTTTCTAAAAGTGTATCTAGTTCTTCAAAATCTTTTTTGATATTATCGATAGTCGTACGTAGTTTTTCCAGATCTTTTTCACGATCACCTCCAAGCATAACAGCTCTATCTGTTCTACTTACATAGTTCATGTTTTTTTCTATTTTAAGTGTTAATAAACCAGCTTTTAAAGAACTCTTGTGTAGTTTTTCATAGTCACTGTCTATATCGCTCATAGCAAAAAATACAAATGCTGTTGCAGCTAAAATTGCAAATGTTGCTATAGCAATAAGGTAGTTCATTTTCTGATTAATACTTAAACTTTTGAACATATTAATTCCACCTTTTTACGTTTATTGTCGCTATTCTATCACATAGAGGTCGATTCTTAGATTAAAAGAGCTTTAATTTTCAAAAAAAAATCTCTTTTGTGATACAATTACCAGCATAAAAAATATTAATAAACATTTACTAATTCAAGGGTGGAATAATGAGCTTTGCTGAGACAGAGATAAACAAATTTAAAAAGTCTAACAGTACGGGAAATAATGTCTTTTATCAAGCTATGGAGGAGGTTATATACTCTATAGCTCCGTTATTGGAGTCTGATGGCAGATACTCACAACATGCAATTTTGGAACGTTTGGTAGTCCCAGATAGAATCATACAGTTTAAAGTAACATGGCTTGATGATAATAATCAAGTTCGGGTAAACACAGGTTATCGTGTGCAATTTAATAATGCATTAGGGCCTTATAAAGGGGGACTTCGTTTTCATCCAACGGTGAATGAAGATGTTTTAAAGTTCTTGGGATTTGAGCAGATTTTAAAAAACTCTTTAACAGGTTTACCGATAGGTGGAGCTAAAGGTGGAAGTGACTTTGATCCAAAAGGAAAAAGCGACTCTGAAATTATGAAGTTTTGTAAATCATTTATGATTGAGCTTCATAAATATATTGGACCGCGTATGGATGTACCGGCAGGAGATATCGGTGTAGGTACTCGTGAAATTGGTTATCTTTTTGGAGAGTATAAAAAGATCACCTCTACATATGAAGGTGTACTAACAGGGAAACCGTTCTTTTTCGGAGGTTCTTTAATGCGTCCAGAAGCAACGGGTTACGGTGCAGTTTACTTTACGGAAACAATGTTAGAGATGGAGAATAAAGAGCCTTTAAAAGGTCAAATATGTACAGTGAGCGGAGCAGGAAATGTTGCACTGCACGCAATTGAGAAGCTATATGACATCGGTGCAGTTCCTGTAAGTTGTTCAGATTCAAGCGGAACTATTTACGATTCTAGAGGGGTTGATCTAGAGCTTTTAAAAGAGATTAAATTGGAGAAACGTCTCTCTTTAGAAAAATATTTAGAAACGCACTCTGAAGCGAAATATATTCCTGTTGATGAATATCCGGAAGGTGGTCATGCAGTTTGGGATATCCCTTGTTATGCGGCATTCCCTTGTGCTACACAAAATGAACTTACTGCAGTTGATGCTAAAAACCTGATAGAAAATGGTTGTATAAGTGTTACAGAAGGCGCAAATATGCCTTCGACTCCCGAAGCTATAGAGCTTTTACAGTCACATAAACTTTGTTTTGCTCCTGCAAAAGCTGCAAATGCCGGCGGAGTAGTTGTAAGTGAATTTGAGATGAGTCAAAACGCCTCAATGAGTAAATGGAGTTTTGAAAAAGTGGATAACAAACTCAAAGATACGATGCAGATGATCTGTAAAAGGGTAGCTCTTACTGCTAAAGATTACGGCGTTGAGGGGAACTATGTTGACGGTGCTAACATCGCAGGGTTTAAAAAAGTTGCTGATGCGATGATCGCAGAGGGGATCTAGGTAGAGCGAATGAAGAAAACACTGTTTTTATTTTTAGTCATTTTTTCGAGTAGTTTATTTGCTACATCTTATTCTAATTTTATAGATGCACAACTACAAAACTATTATAAAATGAATGAGCACAATATATCTGAAGAGGAAATACAACAGGTATTACAAGATGAAAATAGACTTTATAACAATGTTTTAACAACGTTGCTGGTTGATAGAAACAAATATATAAAAGAGTTCGCGAAATATGAGCAAAAGATTTTTTCATTACAAAAGATCATTACAATTAATAAGCGTGCTGGAAATAGCACAGCAGTTCTCAGAGATGAAGTACGGTTAAAATCGTATCAGATCTTACGCTCTCAAGGCAAAATGTTAAAAGATATTCTGTACGCTTTAAATAAACCAGACCTTGAGTCGTTTGAAAATCAATTAACTACACTGGTTAATCAAAATCAAGCAGAGATCTTAAAAATTGACGATACCAACTATAAAGAGTATTTATCTTGGACAGCAGATTCAAATGTGGTTGTCGATCTTCAGGCAAATGTTAAAGAGTATTATGCACTTTTAGAGTTAAATAGAGATATTATAGTTTATCTTTACCGTCTTAAAGAGAAAATGTACGGATTGAATAAATATGAGAAATATCATTTAATAGAAGTGGTATATACTTTAGACTCTTTAGAATTTTTTCAACCTGTAAATGAGCTACTTGAAAAATATGGTTTAGATGTTACTAAACTATTCATGATGATTGTTTTGAGCATTTTTGTATATACTTTACGAAAAGTTGCTTTATTTGCACTGCGAAATATTATGTTACATATTGAATATTTGAAAGAGTACTCTGAACGTATTGTTGTAAAACTTATTAAACCTATCGATAGTCTCTTTATTGTTATCAACATCAACTTATTAATATACCTTTATAATAATTTTAGTTCGATTGATTATTTAACAAGAGGGTTTAATATTATCTATAGTTTTTATGCAACCTACATCCTCTATATAATAGTAAACAGGGTTGCAACGATTAAACTCCGTTCTATAGATACGACAAGTAAAAATATCAAAAAAGACATAATTAACGTAAGTATTAAGATTATTAACTTCGTAATCCTAATTATAGGTATCTTGCTTGCACTCTATTTTGCCGGAGTTGACTTAACAACTGTTCTTTCAGGACTAGGTATCGGTGGTTTTGCATTAGCATTTGCAGCTAAAGATACAATATCTAACTTTTTTGGAACTGTATCGATTTTATTCTCAGATGTGTTCTCACAAGGGGACTGGATCGCTGTAGACAATAAAGAGGGTGTTGTTGTTGAGATTGGTCTTAGAGTTACTACGCTCAGAACATTTGACAATGCACTTATCGCTATACCAAACGGCACATTTGCTTCAAAGGATGTTAAAAACTGGAATAAGCGTAAAGTTGGAAGACGAATAAAGATGAATATCGGTGTGAAGTACAGTTCAAAATCAGATGATATTAAAAGGGCAGTTGCACAGATTAAAGAGATGCTGTTAGCACATCCAGATATAGCTACGCCAAATACAAAGTATGAATACAAAAAAGAGGATATGACAAAGCTTGTTTCTAAAGATGATTTAGAAGGTGTGAAAACTAATCTACTCGTCTATTTGGATCAGTTTTCAGCTTCGAGTATAGATATCTTAATATATTGTTTTTCTAAGTCTGTAATGTGGGAAGATTGGTTGAAAACTAAAGAAGATGTGATGCATAAAATTATGAAGATACTTGAGGAAAACTCCTTAGAATTCGCGTTTCCATCGCTCTCTGTATATCAAGAAAAATAAATAATCTTTATTTTAGTATTTTATGATAAAATCTCCAATTCGAAAATTTATTAGCTAAAGAGAATTTATGGAAGAAACACAAGCAAGAATAAATATTTATGCTTTATTATCACGTATATTACTACAAGAATTAGATCTTGAGACTCTTAACATCATCAAAAATGATGAAAATATTTTAGAGTTTTTCCCGGTTTTAAAAGAGTGGGAACCATTCAATACTATGGATGAAAAAACGCTTCTGGATGAGCATATTAATCCTGATTTTGTAAACCTGTCTATTTTACACTTGATCCCTTATGAAACGTTTTACACACGTGAAGATCAAATGATAGAAACGGGCGGTGCAAACCCGGTAACTGATATGTATAGTGCTTATGACTTTATGGTTGACTATGAAACTGCACGTACTGTTTCATCTGATCATATCGGTGTAGAGTTAGAGTTTATGCATCATCTTGCAAAAGCAGAACTAAAAGCGATTGAAGAGGGTGATGAAGAAGCAGTAGCTGAGCTTAGACGTGTACAGCATGACTTTTTAAACAAGCACCTTATTAAATGGGCACCGATGTACTTAATCAATATGAAGTATGAATCAAGAACACCGCTTTATTATGAAGCTGCAGATATGGCTTTAGAGTTTATCTTAAGTGATAACGAATACTTAACAAAAGAGACGCACGCATAGTATGATTAACTTAAATGCAGGTTTATGTGTTCGCTCGCTGAGTATAGATAGTGAGTGCGATAGATGTGAAGTGGTATGTCCGACTAATGCTATAGTTGTACAAAAGGGCAAGGCACTTCCTGCGATCAACTTTTCAGAATGTGTAACGTGTGGAGCTTGCGGGGCAGTATGTCCAAGTGAAGCACTTACATTAGATGAGTTTTCTCCAACGGATTTTTTCTTTGATTTTGTACAGGAAAAAGATCCTCTTTTATCGTGTCGTAAAAACGTTCCATGTATAGCAGCACTGAGTGTTGAGCATATCATCTCTCTAGCAGTGCTTAAAAAAGAACTTGTATTTGATATGGGGCATTGTAGTGAATGTGAAATTGCCTCTACATGTAAGGCACAGATAGAAGCAAACTTTGAAGAAGCTACATATATCCTAGAAGCGATGGAGAGTGATGCCCTCATCTCCATGGAAGATGTTAAGTATGAAAATGCTGAACAAAATACAGCTGATCGTAGAGAGTTTTTAAACTCGTTAAACCTGAAAAATGTTGCTAAGGCAAGAAAGTCTTTTGAAGATGAGGTGCAAAAAGCAACTGATGAACTAGTGGAGCATAATCTGCAAAAAACAGATATTGCACTTTTAAAGAAAAAAATCATTCCGGAAAAAAGAAAGATCTTTTTTACTGCGATTAAAAGAGCGCCAAAACCTTCACAGTTTCATATAATCGATGCAACAGAAGTTAGTTTTACTTCTCAGAAGTTGATGGATGAAGAGGCTTGTACAGCATGTCAAATGTGTTATAGAGTTTGTCCTACGGGTGCACTGAGTTCTGATGTTAAAAACTCTAAGATCGACTTTGATCCATTTTTGTGTATTAAGTGTCATATATGTCATGATGTATGTGCCCCTGATGCAATAACACTTTCAAGCTCTTATAAAGTAAAAGAGTTTTTTGAACCTGAAGTGGTAAACCTTATCGGTTTTAATGTAAAAAGATGTAATGAATGTAATGTGATCTTTAGTACGACAGGTGATGAAAAACTGTGTTACAGATGTAAATGTGAAGATGAAGAAGCCCGAGAATTATGGGGAATTACGGAGAAGTATTAGAATTATGATGAATAATGACAATAAAATATCTAACCAAACAAAATTGTTTGGTTATATCGGTGAACATGCAGGGGTAAGTAGATTTTCTGCAATCATCAACAAGATGTTCAAAGAGAACAACGATGATGTGATGATGATCCCTATGAATATTCGCGAGGATGATCTTTATTTTACTGTGAGTAATATGAAGCAATCTCATGTAAACGGTGCCGTAATCTCAAGCGAATATGTTACAGATGTCGTAGAGATAGTCGATAATGCATCATCGATTGCAAAACGTAGTGGAATGTGTGACATTATCTACCGTGAAGGTGAAACACTTAGAGGTGATGTTTTCTCTATGCGCGTGCTAACGGAACATCTTAAAGATTTATATGCTTCAAAAATTGCAATTATCGGTACAAACCATTATGCAAAAGCATTTTCTTTTTTAGCATGCGGATTTAACGTGAGCTATTTTAACGATAGTCTTGAAGAGCTTTTAGCTTTTACACAAGAGGTTGATATTAGTGATGCTGATATAAATAGAATTGCATCTGATTTAGAAGTTGATTTTTCAGATTTTGATGCAGTATTGGATTTTTCAAGTATGAATGATCTCTCTATGATCAAGCAACTTGGAAAAAATAATTTTGATATGAAAAATACAAAGCAGTTCTCGGCACTTAAAAAACGTGCGGATGAACTTAATGGTTCATATACAAGTTATGATGATTTGTTAGATAAATTAACAAAAAAAGCGTATAGTTTAATTAAGTAAAGGAAAAAACATGAATCATGAAGATTTAGCTGATTTAAGAGCAGAATTTGACAAGTTTGTACAAGAGAAGTGTTCACTTGAACCTGAACAAAATGGTGCTCAAAATCCCGATATCGGAGATAAAGAGGATGAAGAACCTGTTCCACAGTTTGTTGATGCATTAACTGAAAAACTGTTAGCACCTGTAATTAGCGGTGTATATCTTTCACGTTTAGATATCAAAAGAGTTGCAGAAGGGATTGATGAATCTCTTCCAATCAAAGAGCGTTTAAAAATGGTAAGAGCTCTTTTTAGACATACTACGTCAAAAGATTATTTAAGACAAGCGTTTGATGAGATCAATAAACATATCAACGGACGTATTTTAATCTATAATCAACTTGCAGAAGCGTTCCCTGCATCAAAAACTGTATTTGAAGAGAATGTTGTAAAAGCTGAAAAAACAAAAAAGATGTTTGAGCAAATTATAGAAGATTTTGAAGAGATCGAACCGACTGACGATCCAATGTTTATATAAGTAACAACTCTAGAAAAGAGTTGCTACTTGTAGCCATCCCTGCCAAAGCAGAGCAGAAGTGATTCCTGCTGCGAATCCTGCGATAATATCATCACCCATAACTCCAATACCGCCTTTTGCTTCTCTATCGATTTTACCTATAATTGAAGGCTTTGTAATATCGAAATATCTAAAGAGTACGAATGAAAGTAGTGACTGGATTAGAAAACCGTTTTCAAGGTTTATAACTTCCGGCATAGCTACACTCATAGCCGGTGCTACTGAGAGTGCAAACCACATCCCTGCAAGTTCATCGATTACAATCTTTTGATTGTCATGTATACCCGATTTTTCCTCATAACTGTTAATCGCTTTAATTGCTATTACTGAGATTAAAAGAGTAGCTAAAAAGAGTGTACTTGCTCCAAAATAGATAAGTATGAGCATACCTAACGGGAGTGATACCAGTGTACCGACAGTCCCGGGTGCTTTAGGAGAGAGTCCACTGTAACCTAAGGTTAAAAAAAACCAATTCATTAAATTCCTTATGTAAGTGAAGTTGTTTGATAAAGTTTCATCAGTTCAAGATAAAAATCTTTTTCCGTATGCTCTTCAAGAAGCCCTGTTACAGGGAATGTATCGTAGTAGAGTTTTTCAAGATTTTTAAATCGGTTGACAAACAGTTTCGATAATATAAACGAAGAGATCTCTTTTCTTATAAGTACCGCAGGCGGTAAAAGTCCATACTCAAGTATCTCTAAAATCGAATCTGCATGGTAAGAGATCTGGTGATGCTGTCCGTGAGGACATGTGTTTTTACTTACAAGTGTTCTACATTGATCGCAGTAAACATATTCACTTGCAACAGTAATATCTATATCGATTCCCATTACTCTGTCTACAATAGATTTATTTGAATTACAATCATAAAACATTCCAAGTCCGGCATGGTTACGCCCGATTGTTAGTCTATTACATCCATAATTTTTTGCAACAATAGCATCAATGATGATCTCATTATAGCCTGCAAAAATATAACTGTTTTCTAAAGGTACGATGATAACCTTACTTTTTGGAAGATAGTTGTTTATAAAGTACTCAAGTGCCTCTTTTCTAATATCAAAACTAAGGTTTGCATTATCGTAAGGCTTCAGTAAGAATATAACCAAAAGATCTGTATTCTCTAATGTTTGACGAATCAGTTTCTCATGTGCACGGTGAAGTGGGTTAGCTCCCATAACCAGTGAAGTTACATGTTTTGCACCGAGTAACTCTTTTGCTTTTTCAATACTCTCTTTAGATTCATTCGGTTTTTTGTTAATGATTTCATACTCACCGCATAAAGCAAAATTTCCAAGTCTTTTAAATGTAGTCATAACACCAGGATGTGAAGGATCATCTGTACCATAGATTTGTTTAACACGCTCTTTTGGATCGATCGCAAAGAACTCTTCAACTATTAATGTTGCATACTCTTCACCGTCACAAAGTATTAGGACCTCTTCACCTTTTTTTAGTGACTTGATCACCTCTTCATTTTTTTTCCCTGATGGAGCTAAAATAAATGGGAAAGGGAAAGTTTTACCATCAATAAGTCCTGTACGCAGAACCTCTTTAGATTCAGCTTCATTCATTAGTTTTGTAACCGGTAGTAATAAACCGTCTTTTACCAACTCTAATGCTGAAGCAGCCTCTTTATCAATATATAGGGTTTTATTTTTTCTTGATGATGTCATATTTCTTACGTTTCTCCCATAAGCTTTTACGACTGATGCCTAGTTTTTTAGAAAGTTCAGTGTCAGGGTACTTATCTTGATAATTTAATACTATATATTTTACATAGTCTTCAATTGGGAGTATCTCATTCTTATCAAATACGTTACTCTCACTTTTTATCTCAATAATTCTGTGCTCAACTTCATCGATCTTATCTGTTGAAGATATGATCGCTTTTTTATCCGCTATCAGTTCACAAAAGTTTTTCTTATCAGTTTTCTTCAAAGCCTGATAATCTATAAGATAAATTATACTGTTTTGTGGGAGGTTTTCGATCTCTGTTAACGCTTTTGGATCACTAAGTGTTACAAAATGTATAGGTAGGTTCTGTTGTTTAGCATATTCAAATGCAAAAGCATCTGCATATTTTTGAAAATTTGAAGAGATAAAGAGCGGAAGTTCCACATTTTCCAAAGAGATTTCATTTTTAGCATTTGCAAATGTATAGTCAAGATATTTTTCATATGCTAAATTACGCTTTTTCAATCTTTCATAATCTTGATAATGGTCTATCTTTCTTACAAGCTCTTCGATCATAAAAGGTTTTAAAATATAATCTTTTGCTCCTGCACTTAACGGTTTAGAAACTGTATCGTTACTAATGTATGAAACCATTAAAATAACGATAGAGTTTTTAAATGTTTCAATAACAGGGTTAAAATCTTGACCATTGATATTGGTAGATAAAAGGACTACATCGTAATTATTGCCACGAATCGCATCTTTTGTTGATGTACACATTTCACATACATGTCCAAGTTCACCTAGCTTTGTCGCTATACTTTGTGCTAAATATACTTCATTCTCTATAATTAATATCTTCACTTTATATCTTCCAATTAAAATATTTTAAATTTGCATTTGACCAAACGCCAACACCTTCAGCTCTTCCTATAAATCCAAGCTTTTCAGTCGTTGTCGCTTTTACATTGATCTTAGACTTTTCAATTTTCATAACAGATGCAAGAGTTTCTCTCATCTTATCTTTATATGAACCTATACGTGGCTTTTGTGCCGCAATAGTGAGATCAACATTGACTATTACATAGCCAAAATTATTTATTTTTGTCACAACTCTTCTGAGTAACTCTTTAGAGTCTATCCCTTTATATTGATCATCATTATCTGGAAACATCATTCCGATATCTCCCATTCCGGCAGCACCTAGCAGGGCATCTATAAGGGAATGTATCGCTACATCTCCATCACTATGTGCTTTGAATCCAAAATCGGAATCGATTTTTACTCCGCCTAGCCACATTTCACCTTTATCATCAAAAGCATGAACATCAAACCCATTTCCAGTTAAAATATCATTTGATGGTGCTTCTAAACACGGTATTTTGTTCAAGTCCTCAATATAAGTGATCTTATGTGTTTGTTCATCACCTAAAATGAGTTTTCTTGAACCTCCGTGTGCAACGATAGCACTACTTTCATCAGTAAACTCCTCTTCTGTTTCAAGAGCACTTCGTAAAACTTCTGTTTTTGAGAGTTGCGGTGTTTGTAAGCGTTTAACTTTATCTCTATCTATAGTAGCATTATCATATACTATAGTATCTGTCGCTTTAAGATAGGGAACAATACAATCTGCGTCAGTATGATTCTTAATAATGTTGTTTAAAAGTTCTTCACTTACACATGCTCTAGCAATATCACTTACTAAAACATATTCACTATCAACATGAGATAACGCATTCTTTAGTGATTGTTGTCTTGTTGTACCACCTACTACAAAATGGTATGAAGCATAATTTTTCATAAATGTAATATCTTCATCTGAAGCAACGATAATTATCTTTGAAAAATTTTGTGTTTTTTCAAAATTTTGTGCAACATAGTACCATAACGGTTTATCTTCAATACGCAGCCATTGCTTTTTAACTTCCATCTCAAATCTGGTCGAGTTTCCAGCAGCAAGTAATACAAGTGTCAAGTTAGACAAAAAGTCTCCTGATGTTTAAAAGTGTTACGAAATTATACAGATCAAAAACTTTTTAAATCTTAAAGTAGAAGATTATTCGATGGTTTTTACATTTTTTTTTAGGTTAAATTAACTTTATTTGACTATATTTCCACTATATATAAAAATTTTTAGGAGAAGTTATGAGATCTTCATGGGTAAAAGAGCGTGAGAATGATTCTGTTCGTACACAGATGTATTACGCTAAAAAAGGCATTATTACACAAGAGATGGAATATGTCGCAAAAATCGAAGACTTGTCTCCTGAACTAGTTCGTAGTGAGATAGCTCGTGGAAGGCTTATTATCCCGGCTAATGTGAATCACACTGCACTAGAACCAATGGCTATCGGTCTTGCAGCTAAATGTAAGATCAATGCAAACATAGGTTCATCTGCAATAGCATCAGATGTTCAGGGTGAGATAGAAAAAGTTCAAGTATCACAGCACTATAAAGCAGATACTGCAATGGACCTCTCAACTGGTGGGGATCTTGATGAGATCAGAAAAGCGGTTATTGAGAACTCTAAGATTCCTATCGGAACAGTACCTATCTATCAAATTTTACACGATGTTAATAATAAGATTGAAGACCTTTCAATTGAAGTTATGCTTGAAGTATTAGAGCGTCAAGCAAAACAAGGTGTATCTTACTTTACTATTCACGCTGGTTTCTTACTTGAAACTATGCCGAAAGTTGCAAAACGTAAGATGGGTATCGTATCTCGCGGTGGTTCACTTATGGCTGCTTGGATGATGCACTACCATAGAGAGAATCCTTTCTATACAGCATTTGATGATATCTTAGATATCTGTGCTAAATATGATGTGTCTCTTTCTCTTGGTGATTCACTTCGCCCGGGTTGTTTAGCTGATGCTTCTGATGATGCACAGTTAGGGGAGTTAAAAGTTCTTGGTGAGCTTACACTTCGTGCTTGGGAGAAAAATGTTCAAGTTATGATCGAGGGTCCTGGACACGTTCCACTCAACCAAATTGAACGTAATATGAAGATTCAAAGAGAGCTTTGTCATGAGGCACCTTTCTATATTCTTGGACCGCTTGTAACTGATATTGCTGCTGGATATGACCATATCTCATCTGCAATCGGTGCTGCTGTTGGTGGATGGCACGGTGCTTCTATGTTATGTTATGTAACTCCAAAAGAGCACTTAGGTCTTCCAAATGCGGATGATGTTCGTGAAGGTATTATCGCTTATAAAATTGCAGCTCATGCTGCTGATATTGCTCGCGGACGTAAAGGTGCGAGAGATGTTGATGATGAGATGAGTGATGCACGTTATACGTTTGACTGGGAAAAACAGTTTGAATTAGCGCTTGACTCTGAAAGAGCTCGTGAGTACCACGATGAAACTCTTCCTCAGGATGTGTTTAAAGAAGCAGAATTCTGTTCAATGTGTGGACCGAAATTCTGTTCTTATAAAATCACACAAGATATTATGGATAATCCTGAAGCGATCGCAAAAATTGCTGAGGAAGCGAAATTAGCGGAAGCTCACTAGGTAACTAAAATATCTGCCACAAACGTGGCACAAAGGCACAAAGTGCCGAGGGCTCTCCGCCGAGGAGAACTCAGCGTTAGCGTAGGCAAAGGAATTACTTCCTTTGGCGTATAAAAGGGAATAAAAAGGTTCCCTTAAATTTAATGAAATTAAATTAAAGGAAAATAGAATGACTGAAGAAATTGTAAAATCAGCACTTTCAAAAGTTATGTATCCGGGTTTTACTAAGGATATCGTGACTTTTGGTTTTGTAAAAGATATTGTAATTAACGGAAGTGATGTTAGCTTTACTGTTGATATCACTTCATCAGCTCCTGAAGTAGCACAACAAATTACTGATGAAGCTACTACAGAGCTAAAAAGAGCAGGTGCAGCAAATGTAAATGTAAACATTAAAGCGCCTGTAATGCCAAGAGAGTCTTCATCTCGTGGTAAAAACATCGCTCCACAAGTGAAAAACTTCCTAATGGTAAGTTCTGGTAAAGGTGGTGTGGGTAAATCTACTTCATCTGTAAACATTGCTGTATCATTAGCAAAAATGGGTAAAAAAGTTGGCCTTTTAGATGCAGATATCTATGGTCCAAACGTTCCTCGTATGCTTGGTGTATCTGATGTGAAACCTGAAGTAAACGGGAATAAAGTTCTTCCAATTAAAGCTTATGGTATCGAGATGATGTCTATGGGTTCACTTATGGAAGAGGGACAGTCTTTAATCTGGCGTGGTGCTATGATTATGAAGGCTATCGAGCAATTCTTACGTGACATTTTATGGTCAGAACTGGATGTATTAGTTATCGATATGCCACCGGGAACAGGTGATGCACAGCTTACTTTAGCGCAAAGTGTACCTGTAACAGCCGGTTTAACTGTAACAACTCCACAGACTGTATCATTAGATGACTCTCGTCGTTCACTTGATATGTTCAAAAAACTTAACATTCCAATAGCGGGAATCGTTGAGAATATGAGTGGATTCATTGCACCTGATACTGGTGTTGAGTACGATATTTTCGGTAAAGGGACTTCTGAGCCAATGGCAAAAGAGTTCGATACTGAAGTAATTACTGAAGTACCAATCGAGCCAGCTATTAGAACTGGTGGTGATGAAGGGAAACCTGTAAGTTTTGTAGCACCTGAGAGTGAAAGTGCAAAACGTTATATGAAAGCTGCTGAGTCTATCTGGGCTTTCATTGAAGATATCAATGAAAAAGGCGGTGTAGATAACGCTGCTGTTCAACCAACTACACCTCCAGGTGTAAGTGCATGTTCAACTGGCGGAGCTTCACAAGCTGCACCACAACAATCAAGTGGCGGAAGCTGCGGAACAGGATGTGGTTGTCACTAAGGTGACAGCTACATGCTACTACTTTTTTCTTCTTTTATATATAAATCAAAATATTGAAATCACAACTTTTTAATTTTCTAAAACAATACTTCTGTAATACTTTGTATGGGTAGGAAGTTAGTAAATGACTTTTGTTTATGGGAGATGGTAAACTGTTTTAAAGCAGTTAGAGAAAGAGAGAGGAGAGAGATTAAAAATCTTCCCCTTTAAACATATCTGCTTGGAACTCTACTATTTTATTTCTACCTGTATTTTTTGCTTCATAAAGGGCAGTATCTGCAAACTTGATTGTTTTCCATATACTGTCAGCATCACTAGGATATTTTGCAATACCGATACTAATTGTTTTTTTCATTGTTTCACCCATACCAACTTCAAAAGTAAGTGCAGCAAACGACTGGTGGATCTTTTGGGCAACATTTAAAGCACCTTCAGACGTTGCGTTGTGAAGTAGTATTAAAAACTCTTCCCCACCATAACGTATCGCTAAATCAGCTTCTCTAATACTTTTTTTGAGAACATTAGCAAGCTCTACAATAACTTTATCACCTAGATCATGTCCGTATGTGTCATTTACCATTTTAAAGAAGTCAACATCAAGCATTAGTACCGTATATGTTTCATCTTTACGGTTTGCTTGAGAGATTACCTGATCGATAAACTCTTCTAAAAATCTTCTATTGTATAAACCTGTCATCCCATCTCTTAAAGAGGTATCACGTAGTTTAGCTGTAAGAATTCTACTTTCAATTACAGGTTTTGCAGCTTCAAAGTAGTTTTTAATACTTGGTGTCATTGCATTTATTTGACTTACTTCACTCTCATTTTTTGCAGCAATGTTAAGTACAATACTGTACTCATCATTAATACTAAATGGGATACAAACATAAAAACCATCTTGTTTATGACATGCTTGACAAAGATCTATATACTCTGTAGAAATTACATCTGATTGTGTTCTAAATGCACGACATAGGTTCGCATTATGATTTACATGATCACTACACATCGCTTTATCAGTTGATGAATAGATCAGCTTTCTCTCGTGAGAAGATTGATTAACCTGATAAAATGCAAATTCATGAATATCAAATTTATACTCTAGAGCATCAATAATTCTTTTATATACAGTTTCTTTATCAATATCCAACTCTATGGTCTTTTTAAACTTATATATATCAGAAAGCTCACCTATAATAGATTTTGCTTCCTGCAGAGGATCTTTTGAAGCTACACACCCTTGAGGGATAAATGTAGAAAGATTGTACTTGATATTTCCAAATGTTTCTTGCATTTTGCTAAATAGAGTATTGAGCTGCTCTGCAATATGTCTTGCATCCCCTTTTACATTTGTAAAAAACTTGTGTGTAAAGTCACCGCTGTAAGCTTTTGTAATACCCTCTTGCATACTTGAGAAAAGTTTCATATACGGAGATACGTAATGATTTAGTAAAAAGAGTACGATTACAATAAATCCAAGGTTAATAGCAAGAATTTTTAGGATAGTTACCATACCTGCATTACGCATGTTTGTAATGTCAAATTCCATACTGATAGCACCCAGTGTCTCACCTCTTTGTACATTGTGACATTGTAAACAGTTTGGTTGAGATGTGGTTGCTACATATGGAACTGAAACTCTTAAGATAATAGAATCCGTTCCCTCTTGAATAGTTTGAACTATTTTACCGCTTTGTAAAACCTCTTTATCTATATCGTCACGAAGTGTTTCACTCTGGAAGCCTGCACCATATTGTTTTGTTACTTGAGGTGAACGTACAATCCAGAGTGATTTTACTTCACTATGGTTATTGGAGATTTGGTCTAAGAAATATTGACGTTTATCCATCATATCGTTTACCATATGAGCAGTCAAACCGTCTTTAACAATAGCAGCTGTCATAGTGGCTTTTTCGGTAGCACCTTTAATACTGTATTCTCTGAAGTTCAGAGATACATTTACTATTGTAGCAATAGCTAATGCCAGCAACATGATTGTAACTATAAATAATAACTTAAACTTTGTTCCCATACAATTTACTCCACTGTAACACTTTTTGCGAGGTTTCTAGGCATGTCTACATCATTACCTAATCTTATAGAAACCTCTAATGAAAGCAATTGTACCACAACCATCATCTCAAAAAACTCTAACATATAAGATTCGTGGTTTTTTGTGGCAATAAAGTCATCAGCCTTTTCAAATTGTAACGGACTGATAGCACAAATTGTTGAATCTCGTGCACTGAGTTCTTCAACATTGCTTTTTGATTTTTCATATAACATATGTTCAGGTAGTAGCGCAATTGTAAAAAGTTCAGGGTCTGCAAGGGCAATTGGACCGTGTTTCATCTCTCCGCTTGGGTAACCTTCTGCATGAAGATATGAGATCTCTTTTAATTTTAAAGCACCTTCAAGCGCTAATGGATAGAAAATATCTCTTCCTATAAAGAAGAATCCGTGTCCATGCAGATACCTTTTTGAAAGTCTTTTGATCTTTTCATGAATCTCGTCGCGAACTTTTACTGCACCAGGGATTTGACGAATAAGCTCAATCTGTTTTATTATCTCCCCATTATCCATAGTGCTTCTAAGTTTTGCCAAATGAAGTGAGAGCATCCAAAAAATTGTAACTTGTGTAGCAAATGCTTTTGTTGATGCAACCCCTTTTTCAACACCGGCACGTGTTAAAATTGTTGCATCTGAAAGTCTTACCATAGAAGAGTTGTCAACATTACATATAGTAAGTGTTTTTAAACCGGCATTTTTCGCCATTTTTAATGTTTCTAACGTGTCTGCAGTTTCACCGCTTTGAGAGATTACAACAAAAAGAGTGTCTTTTGTCATGATAGGTTCACGGTATCTAAATTCACTAGCTATCTCTACAGAAGTTTTCACTCTTGCATAGCGCTCAAAAAGATATGATGCTGAAAGAGCAGCATGGTAACTTGTTCCACAAGCACAGAGCTTGATTTCATTAATTCCATTAAAGAGTTCCGGGTCTAACTCTTCAAAGATAATGTCATCAGTCCCAAGTCTTCCAAGTAAAGTATCTGTAATAACATTACTTTGTTCATAGATCTCTTTTTCCATAAAAAAGCGATAGCCGTCTTTTTGGGCTGAGAGTTTATTTGTTGGTAGTTTAGTAAAATGGGGTTGTTTTTCTTCTTTATTCTTATTAAAAATCTTGATCTCATCAGGTGTTACATACCCATAATCACCGTCATCAAAATAGTTTACATCATCACAATGGCCAATTAAAGGAGTATCTGAAGATGCAAAATATTTTTCATGATCTTTATTTTTTCCTACAAGCATAGGTGAGCCTAGTTTTGCAAAAAATATAGTATCTTCTTTTGATTTTGTTACAAGCAAAATAGCATAAGCACCCTGAAGCTGTGAAATTGTTGTCTCAAACGCTTCAAATTCTGATGAGGCAGTTTTGAGGTTTTTTTCAAACTGGTGTACGATCACTTCCGTATCTGTTTGACTTAAAAAGTTTACACCTTCAGCTTCTAACTCTTTTTTGAGCTCTGCGTAATTTTCAATAATACCGTTATGAACGAC
The DNA here is from genome assembly GCF_014905095.1 of Sulfurimonas marina. Classification (NCBI taxonomy): domain Bacteria; kingdom Pseudomonadati; phylum Campylobacterota; class Epsilonproteobacteria; order Campylobacterales; family Sulfurimonadaceae; genus Sulfurimonas; species Sulfurimonas marina. The sequence continues at coordinate 684,460 of NZ_CP041165.1, forward strand.
ATAAGAACATTCACCTAAATGGGGGTGTGCATTTAACTCTGTCGGTTTCCCGTGTGTAGCCCATCTTGTGTGTCCAATTCCAACTGCAAAATGTTCCGTCTTAAAATCTTTTGTTTTCTCTTCAAGATTGACAAGCTTGCCTACCGCTTTGAAGTTATTAAATTCACCATCGCTTAAAACTGCTATTCCTGCTGAGTCATACCCTCTGTATTCAAGTTCTCTTAAACCGTCTAATAAAATCTCTTTAGTATTATTTTTTCCTATATATCCAACTATTCCACACATATGTACAACCCTAAAAAACTTATTTTGTTAAAAATTTGTAAATTTCATCAGCATTATTACATATATTATTTTGTTTTTCCATTAAAAAACTATCTCTAACTTTAAATTTACTCGAATGTATTTTTGCACTGACGATATTAATGTTTAGTTGCTCAAATTTATGCATCACGTAGGCAAGAAGTCCGATCTGATTTTTGGTTTGTATATTGATTTCAGCATCGGTTAGAGAATGATCAAAATCGATAGTAATATCACTTTTTTTAATCTCTATATCGCGTAGTTTTACCTCTTTAGACATATCGAAAGCATCCTCAACCATCGTTTTTATATCTTCAATTATGGTTGGATCAACATTGTATTTAAAATCAATTTTAAAATATTTGACATTATCAAAAAGGGTGAAAATCTCCATTGAAGCAACATCAAGATGTGAAAGTGTTGAGAGTAAATAGCCTACATTCAAAGGAATTCTTCTAAATATCTCGATAGTTAAAGAGTTCTCATTTTTAATATTATATGTATACTCTTTTGTTTCTTGTGCTTGCTGTGCTATTTTTATAATATTTTGCGGTGTATTTTTAAAGAAAAACAGGTTAGAAACAACAGACAGGATTTTATTTTGCAACACTCTTGGAAGTGTTTTAAACTCTTCGAGATTTTTTACCTTTTTCTCTATACTAATACGTTTTTTCGCATCTGTAATACGCTCTTTGTTCTGTGCAACCTCTAAAGCACTCGTGTAGAGTTCATAAAGGAGTTTTGCACTAAAAGCCGTATATGTTTTTCCTCCAACTCCGTCAACTCCGTTTATATCTGCATATGTAAGCACATAAAGAAGTTTGAGGTTCTTTTCATCACCTACATTTGACATAAATTTATAAAGTGTTTTTTCATTATGGATATTGTCTTTAAAAGCAACGGAACTCATAAGTATATGGTGTTTCACAAGTGTAATAGCACGTGAAGTGTCTTCTCCGTCAAGCTGCATTTTTTTTGCAAATTGTGCTACAAGCTTCGCTCCCACTTCACTATGGTCTTGTTTTCTCCCTTTCCCGCTATCGTGTAAAAAGACAACTATTTTAAGTAAAAACTTCTCTTTTTCATCCATTGCATCATATAAACCTTTGATAAAAGGCTCTTTAATATTTTCAAGTGCTTCTATACATTTTACAGAGTGTAGATCTACAGGGTAATGATGATAGCCGTCAAATTGCGGAAGATGCAGTACTTTTTTAAAATTAGGAAACAGTTCATGCAGTATTCCCGCATCATAAAAAAGTTTTAAAAATGAATAGATATGCTCTTTTTTCAAAAGCTTTTTAATCAGGGTATATGTTTTTTGTCTGAGTGGATGGGAAATAGTAGTATAGGTAAACTGATTTAAAAAACCGGCATCAAATTTATAGTCTTGATCCTCTAAATTAATGAGTAACTCTAAAAGTTCATTTATAGGTCTCGGTTTGAGATTGTATGATGCAAAAATTCTATCTTCACGTTTATAGATACCTTTTTGAATTCTACATTTTCGGAACTCTGTAATGTTATGCTTATCGTAGATAAAACTACGTACCATTTTTTTCACAAATATTTGAGTAAAGTTATTGACACGCCAACCTGCTTCAAGCACTTTAGTTGAAAGTTTTTTCTGATTTGAAAATCCTAAAAGTTTTGTCACTTGTGGTATATGTTCAAGTCTAAGTGTGTCTTCTTGTTTCCCTGTTATAAGGTGCAGGGCACTTCTTACTCTAAAAAGCAGTTCAATAGCGATTCGATACTCTCTATACTCTTCCTCGGTAAATAGCTCACCGCTTAACTCTTTTATAGATTCGACTCCGTAAATGGTTTTAGCTACCCAATAGATCAGCTGTGAATCACGAAGTCCGCCGACACCCTCTTTGATATTCGGTTCCATTGAGATTGAGAACCTTTTTCTTCTAGCCTGTGCTTCTTCTATCTTATTTAATATAAACTCTTTTTGCTGGTAGAGTCTCATCTTCTGAAGTTCGCGCGTTGTCGCATGCCAAGTAAAAGAGGAACCACAGATAAAGCGTGATTCCATTAAAGAAGTTCTGATTGTAATATCTTCATTTGAAGCTTTGAAAAGATCTTGTACCTCATGTACACGGTGTCCGAGTTTAAGCCCTGCATCAAGAGCCAAATAGAAAAGTTTTTCAATGATAAGTTCAGTGTTGTAGCCATGAACATCTTCATAGACGATCAAAAGATCGATATCGCTGTGGACACATAGTTGTTCCCGCCCGTAACTTCCCAGTGCAACAACGGCAATAGGGATAGAACTTTTCATAGGGAGATAGTTTCCAAATGTACGTCTGAGTACGGTTTTGTACATTAGTTCGATAATAGAATCAAGTTTCTTTGTATGTCGTACAAGAAAATCTTTCCCTTGGTTTTTTTCAAAAAGCTGATCTAAAGAGTCCTTATATTCTTTTATGTACTGTTTAAAAAGTTTTGAAAGTTCGAAGTCTGAACCATTGTTTTCTATAATGTTTTCAATCTGTAATAATATATCCATGGTTTTAATTATATACCAAATTTTGCTATAATCATCTAAAAAATTGGACAAAAAGATGGCAATTACAAAAAGAGTGACATTTATAGCAAAAGAGGGTTGTGAAGAGAAAATGAAAGAACTGCTCTCTGCAATGGTAGTACCTAGTAAAGCTGAAAAAGGTTGTGTTTTTTACGAGATCGTACAATATGAAAATAATAGAAGAAAATTTATGGCGATAGAAACATGGGCGGATGAAGCAGCACTTGACGGGCACAGAGCCTCTGCACATTATGCTGTGTACAAATCATCGTATGAACCGTATTGTGAAAAAAAATATACAGATGAATTAGAGGTTTTAGGATAAAAAATGAAAAATTTATGGAATGAAAAGAACGCTTCAAATTGTAAAGATGATTTAGATTTTAGAGTTTATACATCAAACCTTTTAGGAAAAAACGACACTCTTGTACTCCATGGCGGTGGAAATACTTCAGTTAAAGTGGACGATCTGTTATATGTAAAAGGGAGTGGTTGGAACCTTGTGGATATTGAAAGAGAAGGTTTTTCTCCTGTTAAGATGGACGCACTTTTAGATATGGCGAAGTTGGAGAGTTTAAGTGATAGTGATATGGTTACCCTGCAACGCAGAGCTATGACGGATCAAGATGCGCCAAACCCATCGGTTGAGGCAATTTTACATGCACTTATCCCTTACAAATTTGTTGATCACACACATGCAGATGCAGTTGTAACTATCTCTAACTCTGTTAAAGGTAAAGAGTATATTGAAAAGTTGTATCCAAATTTTTTGATCGTCGATTATGTGATGCCAGGATTTGAGTTAGCGCATCAGATTTATGAGATGACAAAAGAACTTGACTGGGATTCGATTGAAGGGATTATTTTACATAATCACGGGATCTTTACATTTGATAACGATGCTAAAAAATCTTACGATAAAATGATCGAAGCTGTCACAAAAGCGGAAGAATTTTTAGATGAAAATGCAGAACTCGATATTCAAAGAAGTTACGAACACAGTGGTTGTGATATTGCAAAAATTACTAAAGTATTTTCGAAATACAAAGGGTATGAAGTTCATCTTAATATCAATCAATCACCATTAGCATCTTTTTACGCTTCACAGCCGAATTTAAAAGAGTTTGCATCTCGTGGAGTATTGACACCTGAGCATATAATTCGTACAAAACGTGTCCCACTTGTGATGGAAGATACAAATCTTGAAGCGGGAATTGAGAATTACATAAAAGAGTATGAAGAGTATTATATGCGCTATGAAGATGGCGAGATGATGCTAAATCCTGCACCAAATTATATGATTATCAAAAATTTAGCGGTGATCTCTTTTGGAGCAACGAAAAAAGAGGCTGATATCGTTAATGATATAGTTGAACATACTATGAAAGCGGTATTACAAGCTGACAAGTTAGGCGGTTATGTAAGCATTAGCGAAAAAGATAGTTTTGCTATGGAGTATTGGGAATTAGAGCAGGCTAAACTAAAAAACTAGTTTGCTTTTTTACTCTTGCCGCATTAAAAGAGACTTTTTTACAGAGCAAATCCTCCCGTTGGTCTGAGTCTGTAAAAAAATCTCTTTCAATGCTATATTGTAATCATTTAAGAACTCTAGCAGTAGTAGTTTTTAGAATTGTATTTCGTAGGCTCAGACCAAAGGGAGGATTTGTCCTATTAAATATAATTCTAAAAATTACGGAAAAAGTCTAAAATGGATAATAATATGGACAAATACTTACTTGCAATAGATGCCGGAACAGGAAGTGTCCGTGCAGTACTTTTTGATACTTTAGGAAATCAGATCGCAGTTTCTCAAAGAGAATGGACACATCTTGAAGAGGAAGGTGTACCTAACTCTATGAGTTTTGATTTTCAAACGAACTGGCAGCTTACGTGTGAGTGTATTTCAGATGTGATCACTTGTTCATCTATTGATCCAAAAGATATATTAGCCCTTAGTGCTACAAGTATGCGCGAGGGGATTGTTCTTTATGATAAAGAAGGTAATGAACTTTGGGGTGTGGCAAATGTTGATGCACGTGCTTCAAAAGAGGTGGAGTATCTGAAAAATAATTTCGAGGGTTTAGAGGAGAAGTTTTACCAGGAAAGTGGACAAACTTTTGCTCTCGGTGCCTTGCCACGTCTTCTGTGGCTGAAAAATAATAGAGCTGAAGTTTATGAAAAAGTTGCCTCTATCTCTATGATTGGAGATTGGATACTTGCAAAACTCTCAGGTGTGATCGCATCTGATCCAAGTAACGGTGGGACTACAGGGATTTTTAGTTTACAAGATCGCACTTGGGATGCCAATATGGCGAGTGAAATTGGTCTAAAAGATACAATCTTTCCTCATGTATTAGAAGTTGGTGAAGTGGTTGGCACTGTAACACTGGAAGCTTCAAAGCAAACACGACTTGACCAATCTACTAAAGTAGTAATGGGTGGGGGTGATGTGCAGCTTGGAACAGCTGGACTTGGCGTAGTGAAAAAGGGGGATGTAGCAGTTCTAGGCGGGAGTTTTTGGCAGCAGGTAGTGAACATTAGTTCATCTGTTAAACCACCTAAAGATATGGGATTACGTGTCAATCCTCATGTTGTAAATGGTCTTTCACAAGCTGAGGGAATCACTTTTTTTTCAGGGCTTATTATGCGATGGTTTCGGGATGCTTTTTGCGATCTTGAAAAACTGGAAGCTGAAAAAAGCAGAAAAGATGTGTATGCGATTATGGAAGAAAAAGCGATGGAGATCCCTGCGGGTTCATATGGAATATTACCTATCTTTTCAGATGAAATGAAATATGGAAAATGGTACCATGCATCTCCGAGTTTTTTAAATCTTTCTCTTGATAGTGAAAAATCAAACAAGTACTCTATGTTTCGATCATTAGAAGAAAATGCGGCGATAGTTTCAAGCATTAACTTGGAAAATATTAAAAAATTCAGCGGTGTTGAGTTTAAAGAGATCGTATTTGCAGGTGGAGCGAGTAAGGGGTCTCTTTGGTCACAGATACTCGCTGATGTAACGGGATATACGGTAAAAATCCCAAAAGTGACTGAAGCTACTGCTCTTGGTGCTGCTATGGCTGCAGGTGTTGGAGCGGGAATTTATAGCTCTTTGGTGGAAGCGTCTGAGAAGTTAGTAGAGTGGGATAAAACTTTGACACCGAATTTTGAGAACAAAAAAGTTTATGACGAGCTAAAAGAAAAATGGCAAAGTGCTTATGAAGTACAATTAAAGCTAGTTGATGATAATATCACGACTTCAATGTGGAAGGCTCCGGGAGTTTAAATACTTGCTCGGGAGTTCTTTTAACCCTATCTCTTAGAGGACGAATCCTCCCTTCGGTCTGAGTCTCACGAGATAGGCTTAAAAGAATAAAAAAATTTTGAAATACACTTGAAGAAAAAGTAGAAAATGGTAAGGAAAAAAATGGATAGAATAGATTTCGATACAGCACTAAAACTTTACGATGAAGATTTGTTTATACTCGGTGAGATGGCAGATAAGAAACGTAAAGAACTTCATGGCAATAAAACATACTTCAATATTAACCGTCATATAAATCCAACAAATATTTGTGCAGATGTATGTAAATTTTGTGCTTATGCCGCAAATAGAAAAAATCCTAACCCTTATACTATGACTCATGAAGAGATTATGGAAATCGTAGACAAGATCGTTGAAGATGGTGTGAAAGAGGTGCATATCGTCTCAGCTCATAATCCGGATACTGGTATAGAGTGGTACCTTGATATTTTTAGAAAGATTAAAGATAAATATCCACAGCTTCATGTAAAAGCATTGACAGCCGCAGAAGTTGACTTTTTATCTCGCCATTATGGTAAAACTTACGATGAGATCTTAGATATGATGGTAGAAGCGGGTGTGGACTCTATGCCTGGTGGTGGAGCCGAGATTTTTGATGAAAAGGTACGCGATTATATCTGTAAAGGGAAAGTAACTTCCGATCAGTGGATTGAAATCCATAAAAAATGGCATGAACGCGGTAAAAAATCAAACGTGACTATGCTGTTCGGTCATGTAGAAAATCGCGAACACAGAATCGATCATATGATGCGTATTCGTGAGCTGCAGGATCAAACAGGTGGATTTAACTGTTTTATTCCGCTTGTATATCAGACTGAAAACAATTATCTGAAAATTGAGCATCCGATCACTGCCGATGAAGTGCTCCGTACTATGGCGATCTCTCGTTTAGTATTAGACAATGTACCGAATTTAAAAGCGTACTGGGTGACTTCAACGGTGAACTTGGCACTTGTTGCTCAAGAGTTTGGTGCAAATGACCTTGACGGTACTATCCAAAAAGAGTCTATTAACTCTGCTGCGGGTGCGAAGAGTGCAAACGGGATTGAGCTTGATGATTTCGTAGGGCTTATTAAAGACAGCGGTTTTACACCGGTTGAGAGAGACAGTATCTATAACGAGATTAAGGTTTGGTAGTTGGATATAACGGTCGTTATTCCAACTTATAACCGCTATAATTTTTTAAAAAGGGCAATAACTTCTGTTCTTGAACAAACATATCAGCCTAAAGAGATTATAGTTGTAGATGATGGCTCTGCCGATGAAACTTCCCAAATAAAGAATGACTTCCCACAAATTAAGTATATCTATCAAAAAAACCAAGGTGTCTCTTCAGCAAGAAATACAGGAATAAAAAATGCAAAGTGTGAATGGATCGCATTTTTAGATTCTGACGATCTCTTTGTGAAAGAAAAATTGCAAAGACAAGTTGATTTTCACAAACAAAATTCTGAAATATTGATGAGTTATACTGATGAGATTTGGATTAGAGATAACCAAGAGATAAAGATTCCTAAAAAATTTCAAAAAATAGGAAAAGATATTTTTACAGAAAACTTGTCTTATTGTAATATTGCTCCATCTTCAGTACTTATTCATGAACAAGTGTTTGAGAAGGTAGGTCTGTTTGATACTTCTTTAGAAGTATGTGAAGATTACGATCTTTGGCTTCGTATTTTATTAGAGTATGAAGTGGTCTTAATTAAGAAAAAACTTATAACAAAATATGCAGGACATGATGATCAGCTGAGCTTTAAACATTGGGGTATGGATAGGTTTAGGATAATCACTTTAGAAAAACTTTTGCAAATAATAAAAACACAAGAAAAAATTGAAAAAATTAAAGAGGAACTTGTAAAAAAGTATGAATTGTTACTCAAAGGTGCTATCAAATATGATAGAATACAAGAGATTTCTACATACAGGGATAAGATTGCAAACATTATCAAAAGAGACTAAGTTAACAATATTTTATATTGTTTTAGCATATATATTCTCAATTGCTATGAGATTTATTTGGGTATATCAGTTTGACGGGTATGAACCGTTTCATTTTAACGGACAGTTTATGATCAATACAAATGACGGTTATTTATGGGCTGAAGGTGCAAGAGATATAGTTGGGGGAACTTATAGAGATGTTGATCAAACCCCTGTTACAGAAGCACCAGCAGTTTTAACTGCATTTTTTGTTAAGATATTGCCATTCTCTTTTGAAAGTATTATTTTTTATCTACCTGTTTTTCTCTCGTCATTAATTGTTATTCCTATTATTTTAATAGCAAAACTACTTAAAAATTTAGAAATGGGGCTAATAGCTGCACTTTTAGCATCGATTGCATGGAGTTACTATAACCGTACAATGGCAGGATATTATGATACCGATATGCTAAATATTGTTCTTCCTATGTTTCTATTATGGTCAATTATTTGGGCTGTAAAGACAGACCAAAATATCTATCTGCTTTTAACCGCCTTAGATATATTAGTGTATAGATGGTGGTATCCTCAAAGCTATTCTTTAGAGTTTGCATTTTTTGGTCTAATCCTTGTATATACACTTGTATTTGATCGAAAAAATATTTTTAACTATAAACTTCTTGCTATTATGATGTTTGCTATGATGGGGCTAGACGGTTATACACGACTTGCTTTAGTATTAATATCGTTTTATATCTTCACACAAGAAAAGTTTGATAAATATGTATATTATATTTTAGCAGCTGCTATTACAACTTTTTTTGTAACAGGGGGATTCAATCCTATATGGGTACAATTAAAAGGATATATTTTTAAAGAGAGTGTGAGTGTAGCAAACAAAGGATTACAACTTCATTTTTTTACTGTTGTACAAACAATTCGAGAAGCAGGACAGATCCCTTTTGAAACATTTGCTAATCGTATAAGCGGTAATGTAATTGTATTTATTGTATCTTTTTTAGGATATGGATATCTGCTTTTTAAACACAGAATTATGCTTCTTTCATTACCGCTTGTAGGACTTGGATTTTTAGCATATGTTGGAGGGCTTAGGTTTACTGTATATGCAGTCCCTGTTTTAGCATTTGGTATAGCATTTTTAATTACTGAACTTGCTGCAAAAATGCCGACAAAAAAATTAAAATATCTCTCTATAGTTGCATTTACATTGGCCATTTTATATCCAAACTATAAACATATAGAGAACTATAAAATTCCAACAGTGTTTAATAGTGCTGAGGTGAAGGTACTAGAGAAGCTAAATAGTTTAACATCTCCAAATGATTATACTGTAGCATGGTGGGATTATGGGTACCCTATAAGATATTATGGAGATACACAGACACTTATTGATGGTGCGAAACATAGTGGCAGTGTGAATTTCCCAGTTAGTTTTATATTAACAAATCCTCAAGATGTGGCTGCAAAGATGGCTCGTTTAGATGTAGAATATACGGAGAAAAAACTTTTAGGTGATAAAAATCAAACACGCTTTTCAAATATTGAACAAATGACAATAGATTATGGATTTAACAATACAAATCTCTTTTTAAGTGAGCTTGAAAAAGATATCAAACTACCAAAGAGAACAACAGATATTTATCTATATTTACCGTTTAGAATGATTAATATCTATCCAACGGTAACTTATTTTTCGAATATTAACTTAATGAACGGTTTACAAGGGCAACATCCTCTTTTTTATTCTAGTAGCAATTTTAAGGATAGTGGAGAGAAACTTTTATTAGGAAAAAATATTTCTTTAAATAAAACAAACTTGACACTTACTTTGGGAAATAAAACCCTACCTATTCGAAGATTTATAAAAACTACATATACTCAAGATAAGAAATTACATGTAGAATCGAAATTGGTTAATTTTACATCAAACATAAGTCTTATTTTTATGGCATCATATAACATGTTTTTAATTGTAGATGAAGCAACATATAACTCTACATTCATACAATTGTTTGTTCTGGAAAACTATGATAAAGAGCTATATGAGATGGTAATTAACACTCCAAGTGCAAAAGTATTTAAACTAAAAATTTAGAAAAAAGGTAGTATATATGAATCAAATAAGAAAGTGTTTATTTCCGGCGGCAGGCTACGGGACAAGATTTTTACCTGCGACAAAAGCGATGCCAAAAGAGATGCTGCCAATCTTGACAAAACCGCTTATTCAGTATGGTGTCGAGGAAGCTATGGAGGCTGGATGTGATGTAATGGCAATTATTACAGGACGTGGTAAACGTGCTATTACAGATCATTTTGATATATCTTATGAATTAGAACATCAGATCAAAGGTTCATCTAAAGAGAAGATGTTGGATGAGATTCGTAACATAATTAAAAATTGTACATTTACATATACTCGTCAAAATGAGATGAAAGGTTTGGGTGATGCAATTTATAAAGGAAATGTACTAGTAGGTTTCCAAAACCCTTTTGCAGTTATTCTTGCAGATGATCTTTGTGTAAATCCTGATGGTGACGGAGTTCTTAAACAGATGGTTGACCTTTACAATAAATATAAGTGTTGCATAGTCGCTACTATGGAGGTACCTAATGAAGAGGTACATAAATATGGTGTTATTGAAGGGAATGAGATTGAAGATGGTGTCTTTATGGTTTCAAATATGGTTGAAAAACCAGATAATGATAAAGCACCTTCAAATCAAGCTGTAATAGGACGCTATATTTTAACACCTGATATTTTTGAGATGATTCAAAATACAAAGCCTGGTAAAAACGGTGAGATACAGATAACAGATGCCCTTTGCGAACAAGCTAAAAAAGGGATGGTTATTGCATATAGATTTAAAGGAAAGAGGTTTGACTGTGGAAGTGTAGAAGGTTTTGTCGAAGCTACTAACTACTTTTACAATAAAGAGAAAGAAGGTCTCTAAGATGCATTATAGACACAATTTTAATCCCACTATATCGGATGAAGAGATTTTTGATAATATATTAGACGAACAAGAATTGATAGGGTATTATTCTCTTCCTCTGCAAGATCCTAGTATTTATAAAGAGTATGCTAAAGGTGTAAAACAAAAAAATATTGTAGTGATTGGGATTGGGGGAAGTACACTCGGTACTTATGCGATCTATAAGTACCTCAAACACTCTAAGGAGCTTACTAAAAAACTCTATTTTTTAGAAACAACCGATCCAATTGACATAGAATCAAAACTAGAAAACGTTGATCTCAACGATACTCTTTTTATTGTTATCTCTAAATCTGGTACTACTATTGAAACTATCTCTATCTTTAAATATATCCATTCACTTGTATCTATCGATAAAAATAACTGTGTTGTAGTTACAGAGCATGACTCAAAACTAAAAACATATGCTGATGCAAACGGGATGAAAAGTTTTGAGATTCCTAAAAATGTAGGTGGCAGATTTTCTGTTTTCTCTGCTGTTGGACTTTTACCATTGGCGATTGTCGGTATCAATATAGACGATCTCTTAAAAGGTGCAAAAATGGTGCACCAATCATTTTTTAACAAAAGAAACTTCTATAAGCGTTTAATTAACAAAGCAAGGTTTTTAGTTGAGTATAAAAACAGTTTTAACGTCAATGTAGTGTTCTCTTACTCATCAAGACTTGAAGGTTTTAACAAGTGGTATATCCAGCTTTGGGGTGAATCTCTAGGAAAAGTAGATATTAATTCCACAAGACAAGGTTTAACACCTATCGGAATTATAGGACCGATAGATCAACACTCATTTTTACAGCTTATTATAGAAGGTAAGCGTGATAAAACGGTAACAGTTATAAAAGTAGAAAATTTTTATAACCATCTAAAAATTCCTCCTGTTAAGCTAGAGGGTTTAGAGGAATTAGATTATATTGATAATTTAGAGTTTTCAAAACTTATTAATAAACAAGCTGATGCAACAATAGAGTCAATAAATAATGTAAATGATATCCCTTGTGATGTGATTACAATAGACGGGATGTGTGAGAGTGCAATTGCAGCTTTAATGTATGAGTATGAACTTTTAACATCATTATGTGCGAAGTTTATGTATATTGATGCTTACAATCAACCGGGTGTTGAGAGTGGAAAAAAGATCTTAAAAGAAAAATTGATAAAAAATATTTAACATAAATAATTATTTTTGTTAAATTTCGTAAATTAAGTTATAATAAACCGATCTTAATTAAAAGGAATGAAATGAAGGTTTTACTTAGTTTACTAGTTATGGTTAGTTTCTTATTTTCGTCTGTTGATATTAACAATGCAGATAAGTCTCAATTGATGCAGTTAAAAGGGATAGGCTCAAAGAAAGCTGATTCAATTATTGCTTATAGAAAAGCTCATTGTTTTACAAATATTAGCGAACTTGAAAAAGTGAAAGGTATTGGTAAAAAGTTTATAGAAAAAAACAAGGACAACATTTCAGTAGGTGCTTGTAAAAAGTAAATACTATCCAGAGAGTTTCTCTGGATTAAGTATATTATTTGATGATATGTCCGACAAATTTTGACATATTGTCAAGTATCTCTCCACCTTTTCTAAAGCTAAGGCCGCATGCCTCATACGCAAAGAATACTCCAGCTTGGTATTTATCCCCTTGAGAGTCTTGAGCGAACTCAACATATTCTTGGTAAACTTTTTTATAGTTCCCATAAGGTCCTTCTGTTTGTGTAATAGCTTCTGTATTACTATCTAAAACTCTTGTATTTGCTCCCTCTCGTCCAAAAACCGGTTTTTCAACCTGTTTAACACCTAATGGTTCAAAAGAGGTTTTTAGAAGATATGGTGAATCAGGGAAAAGGTCACACAATATTTTCATAATCCCTTTTGACTGAAAGATTAGAGTATATGCCGGATTTAATATAATAGCTTCTTGGTTAAGCATAATTGATGTAAGTGTAGTAGCTAATTCCGGTTCATCTATAGCTATATCTTCCCACGGATAGAGTTTAAACCAGTACTCATATTTATTTTCATCTGCATCATAGATACCACTCTCATCAAACTTTACATTTTGAAGGTATTCAAAAGATGTTGCAAACCCTGCATCTGTTGCTATTTGCTGCAGTAGTTTAGTAGTAGCTTCCTCTTCGTCATTCCCCTCTATCGATGAAAAAAGGATCTTCCAACCATCATAAAACTCTTCAAACTTTTCAGGTTCATCAAAAAGTGTAATTAGACGCTTAAAATTCTCTTGTATAGATTCATAGACATTGTTAAACTGCTTTGCTTCATCAAGATTATTTTGTTTTAAAAGGGCCCATTGAATCAGTGCAGTTTCAAACAGTGCAGTTGGAGTGTCAGCATTAAACTCAATTAATTTAATCGGCTTACCGTCAATTCCACCTGCGAGATCAAATCTTCCGTAGATATGCCAATGTACATCATTTTCCCAAGATTTTTTAATAACATCTATTAAATTAAATGGAATACCGAGTTCAAAAAAGAGATCATTTTCAATTACATACTCAGCAGCTTCTACAAACATATCATAGATCTCATTAACAGCTGTATAGTAACTTTCTGCATCTTCTTGAGAAATTGCAACAAGTTTATCACTTACATATTTAGAACCGTCAACATCAGTATGCCAAGAGAAACCAAGCTCTTCTAGGCTTGTATCGTCAAGCGGTTGTACATTTTGAAGTTGTACCATTAATTATCCTCCAAAAAATCCGCCGCTAGTTTTACTATAGCTAGAAGTTTTAGATGATGAACCGAAGAAGCTTTTTTTTGAACTTGACGATTTTGTAGCACTAGATGTTGCTGATCTTGAGTAAGCACTTCTGTTAGCTGTAGCTGCATTTCTTGAAAAGCTTTTGTTATTCATAAGAGCATTACCAATCATATTTCCGAGCAGACTACCCGCTGCAACTGCAAGGATAGTTCCTGCTAAGCCCATTCCTGCACTACCGGCTCCATCTTGAAGTGTTTCACTTGTACCGTTTTGTACTTTATTATATTCTTGTTCAGCAAGTGCTTTCATTTCAGCTTCATTCATAAAGCGCTCTGTAACATTTCCATTTTCATTACGTTCGCGTATAATTGCACGAGATGGACCATCTGTCGGCATCTCCTCTACAACTATATATTTTCCGTTAGTTTGTTGTTCAATTACTAAAAATTTATTTTGTGCTTGTTCTTGTTGTTGTGAACATCCACTAAGGACACTCATCATAAGTATTCCGGCACTTCCAAGTGCCACACCGCCGGCCAAAGATGAAATATGTTTCATTAAATTTTTCCTTTTATTTTGTTTTTGTTTAAGATAATTATTTTATTGAGCTCTTTATCAAAAAATGTAACTTTCTCTCTTCCGTTGTAAAGAATATCTCCATGGTATGAAAACCTTGATGTTTGTAGTGTTACATCCTCTTTTGCCAATAAAAATGTTCCTACACTTTTACCGATAGGTGCAATCAAAGTTGAAAAACTCAGTACAAATAAAAAACCGACACTGTATAAAGCAAGTTTTATATTTGTATAAAGCGTGATATAGCCGATAATAAGGCTAAAAAGAAAAAAAAGTATTGCACTTTGATTGTCTGCAAAAAGTATATTGTAATATAGATCAATTTCATAATAATCTATGTAATTAAGTTTTATTCCTAAGAAGAGGAAAAAGTCTAAAATAAATGTAAAAAACATTCCAGATAACAAAGCTTGCAATAGTTTACTCATCTTAATCTCTTTATTTTTTTATTGTTGATACGTAACAGTTTAGAGGCTGTTTTTTCCTCTAAAGAGTTTCGATCTTCTATTATTATATCAGCTTTTGCTTGACAAAATTCCCGATCAAAGTTTTTCCCGCTCTCATTTGCAGAAGTGGAAAATGTCCAAGTGAGTTGTCGCAAAATATTTGAATTTAGAGGATAAGAAGCGACTCTAAACGCCTCATTTTTTACAATAAAAGTAGTCTGTTTTGCTAAGCGAACCAACTTTTTTTGTTTTTTTGGAACCCGTTTTCCATCTTTCTTGAGACTCTCTAAAGAGTTGTAGACTTTTATAAAGGGTTTATTATTTGGGCGTGATTTGATATGAGCGAGTCGATTAGAATCTTGAGATAACAAACCGACGGTAGTGTCGGTTTGTGTCAGTATAACTTTTGTATTTAAACTAAAAAGTCTTGAAGCGCTGTTGCTTTTGACCATGAATCATCTTTCATTTCGTCAAGTGCAAGTACTGCAGCACGAGCAGCACTTAAAGTTGTGAAATACGGGATATTTCTTTTAAGAACTTCTTGACGAATTACAACTGCATCTTTTTTACTTGTGTTATTATCTGAAGTGTTGATAGCCATTGCAATTTCATCATTTTTCATAGCATCTTCGATGTTAGGACGACCCTCAGAAATTTTTAGAACTACTTCACACTCAACTCCCGCTTCTTCAAGAACTTGTTGAGTCCCTTTAGTAGCTACGAGTTTAAAGCCATGGCGAACAAGCCCTTTTGCAATCTCAGCACCCTGTTTTTTATCTGCATCTACAAAAGATAAGAAACATGTCCCCTGAGTCGGGATTTTATTTCCTGCACTTAATTGTGCTTTTGCAAATGAGATACCGAAGTTAGAACTAATTCCCATAACCTCACCAGTTGATTTCATCTCTGGAGAAAGAACTAAGTCTGCACCGTAAAGTTTATGGAATGGGAATACCGCTTCTTTAACAGAGATATGCCCTTTAAGTTTTGGTCTAAGAAGTCCGTTTGCTTCTTCAACAATGTTGTATTTGTCATAGTAGTTAAGTGAGTTTCTTAAAGTCTCACCCATCATTACACGAGTTGCTACTTTTGCAAGTGGCATACCAGTCGCTTTAGATACAAACGGAACTGTACGAGAAGCTCTAGGATTTACTTCAATTAAGTAAATTTCACCTTCGTAGATAGCGTACTGAACATTCATCAGTCCACACACACCAAGTCCAAGTGCGATTGTTTTTGTTTGCGCTTCAACTTTCTCGATCATTTCCTCTGATAAATTTACAGGTGGTAAAGAACAAGCAGAGTCTCCAGAGTGGATACCAGCTTCTTCAATGTGTTGCATTACAGAACCGATATAAACTTCTTTACCGTCAGAGATACAGTCAACATCTAACTCAATTGCTTGATCTAAGAACTTGTCAATTAGAACCGGAGCTTCATTTGAAACTGAAATAGCTAATTCCATATATTCGTTTAATTCAGCTTCAGAATAAACTATTTTCATACCACGACCACCGAGAACGAATGATGGACGAACAAGAACTGGATAACCAATTTTTTCAGCAATTGCAGGTGCTTGCTCTTTTGCACTAGCTAAACCGTTAGCAGGTTGTTTAAGACCGTGTTTGGTTACAAAGTCAGAGAACTGTTCTCTATCTTCAGCCAAGTCAATTACAGCCGAAGGTGTACCAGAGATTTTTGCACCGATTTTTGTAAGACCATCAGCAAGTTTAAGTGGTGTTTGTCCACCGAAGTGTACAATAATACCATCTGGATTCTCATGCTCAATAACTTCTCTAACGTGTTCAAAATCAATTGGCTCAAAGTAAAGTACATCTGATGTATCATAGTCAGTTGAAACTGTTTCAGGATTACAGTTGTACATAATTGTTTCAATATCCATCTCTTTAAGAGCAAATGCAGCGTGAACACAACAGTAGTCAAACTCGATACCTTGACCGATTCTGTTTGGTCCACCACCAAGGATAAGTACTTTTTTCTTATCTGATTTTCTTGTAGTTGCAGGCAGTTTTGTAATGTTTGTTGTCGAATAAAGATACGGTGTTAATGCTTCAAATTCAGCTGCACAAGTATCAACTTCATTGTATTCTTGTCTAATACCAAGTTTTTTTCTTGCTTCAAATACATCGTTTTCACTAACTTTGTTATCAGTGTTTTGAGAAACTAGTTGAGCAATTCTTTTGTCTGAGAAACCGTCAACTTTAGCGATTCTCATAGCCTCTTCTTCAAAAAGAACTTTATCAGTCATAGTTTTTTCAGACTCAATCAGTTCTTGAAGTTGGTATAAGAACCATGGATCAATCGCACAAGTATCAAACATCTCTTCAACACTCATACCGCGACGGAAACCTTCTGCAACGTAAAGAATTCTGTCTGCATTTGGACGACGGATTTCATGTTTAACAAAATCATCGTCAGCATCAATAGGATCAAAACCGCATAGTCCAGTTTCTAGTGAACAAAGTGCTTTTTGTAAAGATTCTTTAAATGTACGACCGATTGCCATAGCTTCACCAACAGACTTCATTGAAGTTGAAAGTGTACTTTGTGCTTCTGGGAATTTCTCGAACGTAAAACGTGGTACTTTTGTTACAACGTAGTCAATTACTGGCTCAAATGCTGCCGGAGTACCTGTAATGTCATTTGTGATCTCATCTAGTGTAAAACCAACTGCAAGAAGTGTTGCCACTTTTGCGATCGGATAACCAGTTGCTTTTGAAGCAAGTGCTGATGAACGAGATACACGAGGGTTCATTTCAATTACGATCATACGACCAGTTTTAGGGTCAATTGAGAACTGAACGTTTGAACCACCTGTATCAACACCGATCTCACGTAAAATAGCGAAAGAAGCATCACGCATTCTTTGGTACTCTTTATCTGTAAGTGTAAGTGCAGGTGCTACCGTGATACTATCACCTGTGTGTACACCCATTGGATCGAAGTTTTCGATTGAACATACGATGATACAGTTGTCCGCTTTGTCACGGATAACTTCCATCTCATACTCTTTCCAACCAAGCATAGATTCCATAATTTCGATCTCATTGATTGGAGATGCTGAAATACCTTCTTGAGCAAGCTTCTCAAACTCTTCCATATTGTATGCTACACCTGAACCACCACCGGCAAGTGTAAATGAAGCTCTAGAGATTACAGGAAATCCAATCTCTTTAGCTACTTCAATTGCTTCTTCAACACTGTAAGCATTTTTACTTTTTGGTAAATCCATACCAATTTTAATCATAGCTTCATTAAAAAGGTGTCTATCCTCACCTTTACTGATCGCTTTAGGGTCTGCACCTAAAAATTCTACACCCTCAAGCATCCCTTTTTCATACATACTCATTGCAACGTTAAGCGCAGTTTGTCCACCCATAGTAGGCAGTACTGCATCAACATTCTCATCTTTGATGATTTTTGCGATGATATCTTCTTTGATTGGTTCAATGTATGTTCTATCTGCGAACTCAGGGTCAGTCATAATAGTTGCTGGATTTGAGTTGATCAGTACTACACGATACCCAAGCTCTTTAAGAGTCTTAACTGCTTGTGTTCCAGAGTAGTCAAACTCACAAGCCTGACCGATAATGATCGGTCCAGATCCTATAAGTAAAATAGTTTTAATGTCGGTGCGTTTTGGCATTCTTTAACCCCATAAAATAGTCTATATAAAATTTAGAGATTATAGCCAATATGCACTTAATATTTGATGAACTGGTTTGAAGTTTTAGTACTCAAAGTTGTATAAAATAGATGCGAGACCTGAATAGATGTAATTTTCTGCCACAAGAGGTGAGTTTTTGGCACTTTTTGGAAGGAGATCGTATCTGAAGTTAAAAAGTGCGGAAAAGTTTTTTGCGATAGGAAATCCAATGTAAGTTTGAACACCAAATTCGAAACCATTTCCAGCTTTATATGCAGGTCTGTTTAATGATAAATTTACTTCATTCTCTTTTACACCGTAATAGTAATCTACAAATTTATCACTCATATATAACATTACAATACTCGGATAAAAGTTGATATTTGCTACAGAGTATTTTGTCCCGATCTCTGTTCTGTTAACCCAAGATTTATTGTATCCGAGTAGGTCATGAAGAAGCATGTTTTCTATATAAGTGTCTTTATATTTAGCACTAAATGCCAAACCGCCCTCAATAGTGCTTTTTCTCTCATCCATCCCTGAGAGGATCTCAGAATCGCTTGGTTTATATCCTAGAGTTCTCGGCTGTGCAGTGAGTGAAAATGCCCATTTAAAATCTTCACCTTTATCACCTAAAAAGTAGATACCTGCTCTTGACCATCTTACATAAAAGAGTGAGTTGTCAAAGAAAATAACAGGTGAGGGTAAAATAATATTTGATGTACTTTTATATGGTTGTGACTGTACATAAGGACCAAAGCCGATACTTACATTCTGTTTTTCTTTTTCAGCAAAAAGTATATTTACAAATAAAAGTAAGCCTAAGAAGAGGTGTCTCATTTTACAACCTTGATCATATAAAAATAGTTTGGTTCATTTGGATCGTAATATGGGTCAATAATTGCAGTTTGATACCCTTCAGATTGGTTGATAGAGATAACTTTTCCAACTTTAAGACCTTTGAAAAATATGTTATCAAGTCCTGATGTTACAACTTCATCCCCCTCATTGATAATAAACCATGCAGGGATGAAATTTACTACTATATATTCATCATTATTTCCATGTGCAATACCTGGAGCTTTTACATCTCCGATATAGACTGAGTAAGCACTTTTTATATCATTATTTAAAAGTGCTAAAGGCTTAGAATCATGCTCAATGACGATTCCTGCAACCATCTCTTTATAAGTAAGCCCATAGATCTTAGAACTGTTATAATCCTCAACATCCAACCATAAACGGTTAAGATTCCCAAGTTTTTGGTAAGAGATACTACGCACAAGTTGTACTTGTGGATTTACACTCATATTAAAGTCATTTGCTTTATAAAGGTCATCGATCTCCGATGCAAGTTCCTGCATAACGAGATGGTTGTTCTCATATTGTTGCAGTTGCTCTTTTAACTCATCAATCGTATCCGCTTGAAAAAAGTGTCTGTCTATACTATTATCGATGTAAGAGATTGTATTGTGGTAAGATGTTTTAATAAAGTTGAGTGAACTAATAAAAGGTTTTTGAACAGTTGAAGAGTAGTTTAATGCACCCACAAAGAGTGCAATAAGTATGAAAAAATATACAATCGAAGATTTATTCATTCTCAAATAGTTCTTGGAGGATATCGATCTCTTCTAATGCGCGACCAGTTCCGCGAGCAACTGCTAAAAGTGGCTCATCTGCTACAAAAACAGGAATTTTTACAATATCTGAAAGATATTTGTCTAGTTGACGGATAAGTGCTCCACCACCTGTTAAGATAATACCGTGATTTACAATGTCACCTGCAAGGTCCGGAGGCATGATTTCAAGGACATCACGAAGTGCTTCTGCAATCTCTTTAAGAGGCTCTTTCATAGCATCTCTTGCATCGTCAGATGTAAGTTCTACTGAGCTTAAAAGCCCTTCAACTTGGTCACGACCGTTGATGATCATTGAAAGTGGTTCATCTAAAGTAACCGCTGTACCGATAGTGATTTTAATCTCTTCAGCTACACGCTCACCGATAAGTAAGTTGTACTTTTTTCTTACGTAGTTGATGATCCCTTGATCGATTTTATCACCTGCAGTACGGATTGACTTAGAAAGTACAAGACCACCTAGTGAAACAACACCGATTTCAGTAGTACCGCCACCGATGTCAACAACTAAGTTACCTTGCGGTTCACGAATGTCAACACCTGCACCGATTGCTGCAGCCATTGGCTCTTCAATCAGGTAAACTTCTCTAGCACCTGCACTCATAGCAGATTCACGTACAGCTTTTCTCTCAACCTGAGTAAGTCCGTACGGTACACAGATAATGATACGTGGAGAGATAAGTGAACTTCTTCCGTGAGCTTTTTCGATAAACTTTCTGATCATCTTTTCAGTCATATCGAAGTCTGCAATAACACCGTCACGCATAGGGCGGATAGCTCTGATGTTCCCCGGAGTTTTACCAACCATCTCTTTTGCTTCATGTCCAACAGCTAAAACTCTGCTTTGTCCATATTTCTCAGATTTTACAGCAACAACTGAAGGCTCATTAATAATAATACCTCTTCCCTTTGCTATAACGATAGTATTTGCAGTTCCTAAGTCGATTGAAAGATCGTTTGAAAAAAGCCCAATAAATTTGTTAAAAATCATTCTCTTACCTTATGCTGATATTTCTGTTGTTTTTTTGATATATGCCGGTTGTTCACCGTTTTCGATAACTTCTTTAGTTACAAGTACTTCATACCCGCTATATTCAGGAAGTTCGTACATGATATCGATCATAGCCTCTTCTAAAATGGCACGAAGACCGCGAGCACCTGTTTTACGTTTGATCGCTTTTTGTGCAATAGCGCGAAGAGCATCATCTTCAAAGTTAAGTTCAACATTATCGATTGAGAAAAGTTTTATATATTGTTTAATAAGTGAGTTTTTAGGCTCAGTTAAAATACGAACCATATCATCTTCACTGATCTCATTTAACGATGCAATAATTGGAAGACGACCTATAAGTTCAGGAATTAGTCCGTATTGAACTAGATCGTCAGGTTCCACCATATCAAAAGTTGGTTTTTTCTCATCTTTTGTTTTTTTATCGTGTCCAAAACCGAGTACATTCTCACCTTGTTTACGTTTGAGTATCTCTTCAAGTCCATCAAATGCACCACCACAAATAAAGAGGATATTTGACGTATCCACTGCTGTAAACTCTTGGTTTGGATGTTTTCTACCACCTTTTGGCGGAATGTTTACAGATGAACCTTCGATGATTTTAAGAAGTGCTTGTTGTACACCTTCACCAGAAACATCACGAGTAATCGAACGGTTTTCACTCATACGTGAAACTTTATCTATCTCATCTAAAAAGATGATCCCTTTTTGAGCACGTTCAACATCGCCGTCTGCTGCTTGGATTAGTTTAGTTAAGATATTTTCAACATCTTCACCAACATAACCTGCTTCTGTTAAACTTGTAGCATCAGCGATAGCAATAGGAACATTTAAAACTCTGGCAATTGTTTGTGCCATTAATGTTTTACCGCTACCTGTCGGTCCAATAAGCAAGATGTTTGATTTTGCGATTTCAGTATCGTCATCTTCAACATTTGTTGTTTTGAAGATTCTTTTATAGTGGTTGTAAACGGCTACACTTAAAAGTTTACGTGCACGCTCTTGACCAATGATGTAATCACCTAAGAAGTTATCTAACTCTTTTGGTGTCATTAGTTTTTCTACAGCCTCTACAAGCTCTTCACTTTGTTCATGCTCTAGAGACTCTTTTTCATCACCGAACATTATTTTATATGCAGAGATTACACAGTTTTTACAGATATATACACCGTTTCCGGCAATAAGTGGATTTGTTTCACTCTCACTTGCATCACAAAAGCTACAATGTCTATGAATCATAATTAATTTTTCCTTTCGAATGGAATACCACGTTTTGTTTTGATAACAAAGTTACATAGATCTGTAACATAATGGTTCTCTGTACTTTCAAGTAATTCACTTGCAGTGTCTTTTAACGGTTTCCCAGATTCAAAAAGTTCACGATATGCAGATTTAAGTGCATTAATATCATCACGTTCAATATGGCGACGAAGACCTGTAAGGTTTAGTCCTCTTAAACTTGCACGATTCCCTTCAGCCATACAAAATGGAGGTACATCTTGTGCAAGTGCTGATGCTCCGCCAACCATTGCATAGTCACCTATGTGAACAAACTGATGGATAGGTGTCATACCGCCAACTACTACATAGTCACCTAACTCTACGTGGCCAGCTAATGTTGCAGCATTTGCCAAGATACAGTGGTTACCAATGATTACATCGTGACCAAGGTGTACATACCCCATAAAAAGGTTATGGTTTCCAATGATAGTTTTACCACCGCCACCTTTTGTCCCCGGATTGAAAAGTGTAAACTCTCTAATTGTATTGTTATCACCGATGATTAGTTCAACATCTTCACCTTCGAACTTTAAATCTTGAGGGATTGAACCGATAACAGCGTGTGAAAAAATCTCATTGTTTTTTCCAATTGTCGTTTTACCATAGATACAAGCACCTTGTGCTATTTTTGTACCATCTCCGATTACAGCTTCGCTAGATACGTGGCAAAATGGTCCAATCTCAACATTTTCACCGATAACTGCACCATCTTCGATGATTGCTAGTTTGGAAATATTACTCAATTTTTAACCTTATTTATCTACGATCATAGCTTTTAGTTCAGCTTCACTTGTTAACTTACCATCAACATAAGCTTCACCTTTTAGTAACCAGATAGCACCTTTGTGTTTGATAACAGAGATTCTGTATTCAAGTCTGTCACCAGGTTTTACAGGGTTTCTAAATTTTGCTTTATCGATACTCATGAAGTAAACAACTTTGTTTTTTACTTCCTCTTCACTTAAATCGTCCATACTTTTGAAAGCTAAAACACCGCCTGCTTGTGCCATACCTTCTAGGATCATAACACCTGGGTAGATCGGGTGACCAGGAAAGTGTCCTTCAAATACCGGTTCAGAAATAGATACGTTTTTGTAACCTACAAGTGATTCGTTTTTTACGATCTCTGTAATTCTGTCAACAAGTAAGAAAGGGTAACGGTGAGGTAATATGTTTTGAATCTCTACAACATCCATAATCATAGTTTTATAGCCTTAGATAATAATTTTGGATATTTTACCTAAAAATTCATTATAAAATTATTATCTTTTCTTTTGTGTCCTCATAAGTTGTCGCATCAAGTTGTATGGTGAGTTTTGTATCGGGGATGTTTTCAACCACTATGATAGGACTCAGATCGTAGTCGGTATTGTTTATTTCTTTTCTAAAAGTTAACTCTTGTTCATACGATAAAGGGTTGTAGATAAGCTCTTTTACACTTTTATAGTTAGTAGAATTTTGCTTATTGAAAAACTCCAAAGTGATTAGTTTTATCTCTTCACGG
This sequence comes from Sulfurimonas marina, assembly GCF_014905095.1. Taxonomy (NCBI): domain Bacteria; kingdom Pseudomonadati; phylum Campylobacterota; class Epsilonproteobacteria; order Campylobacterales; family Sulfurimonadaceae; genus Sulfurimonas; species Sulfurimonas marina. The sequence goes on from NZ_CP041165.1 coordinate 708,394, forward strand.
TTAAAGTAGTGGATGTTGTGAGCTGCAAACTCTATGCGCCCTTGTGCTTTTTTTCTAGGAAGTGTAGAGTAGGAGAGGGCATAAGCATCAAGAACATCTTTTTTACCACTGATAAGCTTGAAGTTGAACTGTCTATAGTTTAAAAACTTTTGTTTGATGATTTTATATTCTATACTTTTGTCTTCGAGTTCGTTACGGTAACTGTACATCTCTAAGCGCTCTTCGATCGAAGCAGGCAGAGTTTGTCCCGAAATTGGAGAGAACATCTCATCCATCAGTTTGTCTTGTTGCTCTCTTTGCATTGTTAAACCAAAAAGACAACCGCAGTAGTCTTGACGATAAAGCTGTTCCTCTTTTGTCACGCGGGATTGATCCTGCGTACCGCCTCCGCTTCTGTAATCTACGGCAATAAATTCAACACCGTGTTTTTCATGAAAATCATCGCCTACACGTTTGAGCTGTTCTTGGGATTTTAGCGGGCTGACAAGTAAAGTTGTAGTGATCTTTTTTTCGCCGAGTTCAAGCGCTTTTTTTGCACTTGTGATGAAGCGTTTGTCAAAACATACCTCACAACGGGCACCTTTTTCAGGCTCTTTTTCTAGTCCGCGTACAGCATCGATCCAGTTTTCAAAGTCGTATTCACCTTCAAGCAGATCGATGCCAAGCTTTTTACATGAACGCTGAACATCAAGGTAGCGCAGCTGATACTCTGAATATGGATGGATGTTAGGATCGTAAAAAAAACCGGTTAACTTTTCCTCCGGGAAATCATGTTGGAGCTTCTCTAAGAAAAAGTGAGAGTCAACCGAACAGCAGATATGAACTAGCATTATTACCTTTCAAACTATTTATGAAATTATAGTTGAAATCTTATAATAAAGAAAGATGATGAATTGTTTTAAAAAATATTTTAAGTAGAAAATTATTAAGAGGAGAAAAATGGAGCTATAAAAGCCCCATTAAAAAGAAGTAAAGCTTACGCTCTTTCTTTGAAGATCTCAATTGAGTTGATCTCGTCTTGCATACGAATATCGTCAAGAACAGACATAGATGCAGTGTCATCTTCTTCGATACCACCGAACACAGTGTGAACACCGTCTAAGTGTGGACAAGGAACGAAACAGATAAAGAACTGGCTACCACCTGTGTTTGGTCCAGCGTGAGCCATAGATAATGTTCCTTTTACGTGTTTGTGAGTGTTTTTGTCAGTTTCACAAGCGATAGCCCAGTCAGGTCCACCTGTACCAGTTCCGTGTGGACATCCACCTTGTGCCATGAAACCTGGAATAACTCTGTGGAAGTTTAAGTTGTTGTAAAAACCTGTACTTGCTAAGTGTGCAAAGTTTGCAACAGTGTTTGGTGTCTCTTCTGGGTAAAGTTTGATCCAGATATCACCTTTATTTGTAGATACTTTTGCCCATTGGAACTCATTAACGTTTGTTAAGTCGTACTCTTTTAGTTGTCTTCCGAACATATTATTGCCTTTTTATTTTTTTGAAATTATAGTGAAAGTTGATAAATTTTGTATAATTCTTTTATGAAAGAACTATTAATTAAGTTTCAGAACTACCTGATACTTCGCTTTAATGCCATAACAATTCGTCAAGCAAATATTATTACAACTCTGGTTATATTGCTTTTTACAATTGTATTTGCATATTTGCTGATCAAAGAAAATTACCACGATTACGAAAAAACACTTTCAAAACAACACCACGATCAAGTTGTGGGAATAGAACAAGAATACAACTATGAACTGGCTCAAGAGAAGTTAAAATCACTTTTGATCAAAAATACCTTGGCAATTGCAACCCTCGCTTTTATACTTTTTGCGATCATGCTGGGATTTTATAAAATTTTTAACACCTTGCTGCAACGCGATATGGAATCGTTTCTGGCATTTTTTAAAGATGCCGCACATACCGATCAGGTGCTTAATCCCAATACGATTCTTTTTAAAGAGTTTAAAACAATGGGAACGCATGTGAATGAGATGGTAGATACTATCAATGAACAAAAGAGATCACTTAAAGAGCTAAATCTGAACCTTGAAGATAAAGTAAAAGCAAAAACGCAAGACTTAGAACGCATCCTAAATGCACAAAAAGAGTTCTTACGTTACACGGTACATGAAACAAATACGCCACTTAGTGTTATACTTACATCTTTAGAACTTTATGAGATGGAACATGAGAAAGACAGACACCTCTCTAAAGTGGAAGCAGCGGCAAAAAATATCTTTAATATCTATGATGATCTGAGTTATCTGGTAAAAAAAGAGCATGTTGATTATCCGAAAGCTTCGATCGACATAAATAAGTTTGTAAAAAGCAGGGTAGAGTTCTTTACCGAAGTCGCACACCTATCCAAAGTTTCATTTTCATTCGTGAGTGAAGTGGAAGATGTGTATATCTTTTTTAATAAGACAAAACTGCAACGTATTATAGATAACTCTATTACAAATGCGATCAAGTATACTTTTCAAAACGAGGTTGTCGATATAAAACTTACTAAAACGATTCAGTATGTGGAGTTTTCTATAGGCAGTCATTCTCAACCTATAAAAGATGTAGATAAGATCTTTGATGAGTATTACAGAGAAGAGAACAAAAGTATAGCAAGTGAAAAAGGGTTTGGAATAGGTTTGAGGCTGGTGAAAAATATATGTGATGAAGAGGGAGTTGAGATCGTAATTGATTCAAACGAAAAACAAAATACTTTTAAGTTCAGATTTAAAGTGATGGGTGAATAATGAAAATACTCTTATTAGAAGATGAGGTGATGTTAAATGAATCTATCTGTGAGTATTTAGAATCATTCGGTCATGTCGTAGAGCCTTTTTTTGACGGACAGGAAGCATTTGATGCTATGCAGAAAAACAGCTATGACCTTTTCATCCTAGATATTAACGTCCCTCAAATTGACGGACTCACTATTCTTGAACAGTTACATGCTTTAAAGATTCATGTCCCTACTATCTATATAAGTGCACTGGTAGATATAGAAGATATATCCCGTGCATACAACTTAGGGTGTTACGATTATCTTAAAAAACCTTTCCATCTAAAAGAATTAGCACTGAGAATTGATAGAATAGTTGCAACATCCAAAACACCGAATGTACATCTTGTACTTTCGAAAAACTATAGTTACGATCAGAAACACAAAACGTTGTTTTTTCAACAAGAACCGCAAACACTTACAAAGAAACAAACTCAGATTATCGATCTACTGGCGAGAAACAGGGGCTTGGTAGTGGACTTTGAACAGTTTCAAGAGTATGTTTGGAGTGATACAATAGTTGACAATGCTACGATTCGTGCCGAGGTAAACAGACTAAAAAAGATTCTTAAAGAGGATATAGTCACAAATGTTCGCGGTATGGGTTACATGATCGAAAAAAACTAGTTACTTTTTTACACACCTACAAAAACAAAACCAAAAATCTCCCAATATTTTCCTTTTGCTACGTTCATGCTATTTTTCTTCTTTAGCATTAGAGTTGAATAGTTTAACGGGGAGAAACTAAATGAAAAAAGTAGTAACAACATCACTTGTAAGTCTTGGACTTCTTTCAAGTGTAAGTTTAGATGCGGCTGAGAATCTTAGCACTATGTTTTCTGAGGGGAAAGCAAGGGGACAGATTCGTATGTTTGCAATCGATCGTGATTATGTAAATAAAGATTTACATCGTAGTGGTCTATCTTTAGGTGGACATCTAAAGTATGAAACAGCTGATTATACAGGATTAAGTTTCGGTGCAGCATTTTATACAGTAAATAGACTAGATACATGGACAGATGTTGCAGAACCAGCTATATTTGGTCCTAATGATGGTAGTTATGACCTTTTAGGTGAAGCATATTTACAATATACTCGTGGAAATACTACATTTAAAGGTGGTCGTCAAAAACTTGATACTCCTTTAGCTGGCAGTGATGATGCTAGAACATTACCAAACTTGTTTGAAGCATATATTGTTACAAATACAGATATTAAAGATACTACAATCGTAGCTGGACATATTACAAAGTTTGCTCAGGGTACATTTGGTCGTGTATATGATGCATCGGCAGACGAAGCAAATGCACTTTTAGCTGTAACGGCAGGTTACTCAGCTGTAGATACGCGTAACCAAGCTGGTAGTTTTGTAAATATGGGTACATATGCTATCGATGAAAAAACTGCAGGTGTAACTGTAGCTGCAGCTGTTTATACAGGTGTTGAAAACCTTAAAGTACAAGTATGGGATTACTATGCTCATGATATTTTAAATGCTATCTATGCTGATGCTAATTATGGTGTGAAACTTGATGGTTATTCTCCATATGTTGCAGCACAGTTTATTAGAGAAGATGCTATAGGCGATAAACTACTTGGTGAAGTTTCATCTATGTATGGTGCTGCAAAAGCCGGTGTTAAATTCGGTGGATTTAATGTATATGCTGCATATTCACAAACAACAGAATCCAATGGTAATGCATTACTAAAATCTATTATCACTCCATGGGGTGGTATGCCTGCTTATACACAAGGTATGGTAACTCGTCACCAATTTTTAGCTGGAACAAAAGCGACAAAAGTTGCTGGAACATATAGTTTTAAAGATATGGGTGTAAATTTATCAACAACTGCATACTATGCATCTTTTGATATGGATGACAATAGTGGATACGGTACTGCACGTACAGCTACTGAAAGCGGTTTTGATGCTATTTACTATCCAGAAGCAGTGAAAAACCTTCAGTTACGTTTACGTGGAAACTTTCCAAGAGATTTTATAGGTACTGTTGGTTGGAATGAATATAGATTTATAGTAAACTATAATTTCTAGAAAAAAGGAGAGAAGATGAATAAAGAATTAATTGAACAGATTAAGTCTAATCCGGACTACCAAACATTGGTAAAGAAAAGAACATCTTTTGCAATCGTTTTAACAATTGTAATGTTAATAGTTTACTTTGCATTTATTTTAACAATAGCATTTGAACCGTCATTACTTGGACAACCGTTAAGTAGTGATAGCGTAACAACTATCGGTATTCCTGTTGGAATCACTGTAATTGTGATTGCATTTATACTTACAGGTATTTACACAGTAAGAGCAAACGGTGAGTTTGATGAACTTGCAAACAGAGTGAAAAACTCTGTTAAAGGGGATAAGTAATGAATAGAGCTTTTTTATTTTTAATTTTAGGGTCTATCGCTGTATTTGCAAGCGGTGCAATTGAAGGTGAGGTAGCAAAACAAGGTTTAAATGTTTCTGCAATCGTAATGTTCTTAATCTTTGTAAGTGGTACTTTAGGTATTACTTACTGGGCTGCTAAACGTACAAAATCTGCAAAAGATTTCTATACTGCAGGTGGTGGAATTACTGGTTTTCAAAACGGTATGGCGATCGCGGGTGACTATATGTCAGCGGCATCTTTCCTAGGGATTTCAGGTCTTGTTTACTTAAAAGGATACGATGGACTTATCTACTCTATCGGTTTTTTAGTTGGTTGGCCAATCATCCTTTTCTTAATTGCTGAGCCTTTAAGAAATCTTGGTAAATATACGTTTGCAGACGTTGCGTCGTACAGATTACGTCAAACACCTATCCGTACATTGGCGGCATTTGGTTCAATTGCAACAGTTATTCTTTACCTGATCGCACAAATGGTTGGTTCTGGAAAGTTAATTCAGCTTTTATTCGGTCTTAACTATGAAGTAGCGGTAATTCTTGTTGGTGTACTAATGGTACTTTACGTAACATTCGGTGGTATGCTTGCAACTACTTGGGTACAGATCATTAAAGCGTTCCTATTATTATCTGGTGCTACATTTATGGCAATCGCTGTTATGGCACATTACGATTTCTCATTTGGTTCGTTATTTGCAAAAGCTGTTGAAGTAAAAGGTGAGGCTATTATGAGTCCGGGTGGTCTTGTAAGTGATCCTATTTCAGCTATTTCACTTGCGATCGCATTAATGTTTGGTACAGCTGGTTTACCACATATCTTAATGAGATTTTTTACTGTAAGTGATGCAAAAGAAGCACGTAAATCTGTTTTCTTTGCAACTGGATTTATTGGATATTTCTATATTCTTACGTTCATCATCGGTTTCGGTGCGATTGTAATGGTATTCCAAAATCCACAATATTTAGATTTAGCAAAACAAGCGATCTCTGGTGGAAGCCCGATCCTTGGCGGTAACAACATGGCGGCAATTCACTTAAGTCATGCGGTAGGCGGAGATTTCTTCTTAGGATTTATCTCGGCAGTTGCATTCGCTACTATCTTAGCGGTTGTTTCAGGTTTAACACTTGCAGGTGCTTCGGCAATTTCACACGACCTTTACGCATCTGTGTTTAAAAAAGGTGAAGTTGATTCTATGAAAGAGATGAGAGTTTCTAAAATTGCAACTATCGTTCTTGGAATCGTAGCTATCATTATGGGTATCGCGTTTGAGAAACAAAACATCGCATTCGTTGTGGGTCTTGCTTTTGCTATTGCAGCATCGGCTAACTTCCCTGTACTTTTCCTTTCAATGTACTGGAGAAAATTAACAACTCGCGGTGCGGTAATCGGTGGTAGTTTAGGTCTTGCTACGGCAGTTATCCTAGTTATCCTTGGTCCGATTGTTTGGGTACAAATCTTAGGAAATGCAGAAGCAATTTTCCCATATAAATATCCGGCACTTTTCTCAGTGTTAGTATCGTTTGTTGGTATCTGGTTCTTCTCAATCACAGATAATTCTGAAAATGCGAAAAATGAACAAGAGATGTTCGAAGCGCAATATATTAGAAGCCAAACTGGAATTGGTGCAGAGGGTGCAGTAGAGCATTAAAAAATGAGTATATTAGATCAAAGACGTTTAATCGAGTCTATCCATCCTTTCGAATTGTTAAGTTCCTTTGAACTTGACAATTTGATGTCCAAGATAGATATTGCATATTATCCAAAAGAAACCTTACTAATCTCTCGGGATTTAGAGAGTATCGCTTTTTATATTATTATAAAAGGGCAGGTCGCAGAATACATAGATAATGAACTGTACAATATTTATAATAAGGGGGATAGCTTTGATGCCGACTCCTTGATCTATAATAAAACCAACTCCCGCTTCGTTGTCACCGAGGATCTCATATGCTATGAGATCAAAAAAGAGGACTTCCTCGATCTCATGCAAAACAAAAAGATCCAAGGCTACTTTCTACAAGACTTTATCTCACGCCATAAACAACTCAAAGAGTATCATAGCAGCAGTGAATTTACCCCATTTTTAGTTTCCAAAGTTTCAGATATATACCTCCATACTGCATGCATAGTTACTCCAGATATTTCGATCCACGACGCACTCCAAAAACAAAAAAAATTACAATCTAGTATTATCATTGTTGAAGAGCTTTCTCGTGTAGTTACTGATGCAGATTTAAAAGAGCAGGTGCTTCTTGGTGACGTAACTGTAGATGCGCCGATACGCTCAATAGCATCATCGAAAATGGTATGTGTAGATATAAACGATTTTTTATTCAACGTTCTTTTGGTTATGACACATGAAGAGGTAAGACGTGTCATAGTAAAAGAGAACAACACTATAGTAGGTGTGCTGGAGCAACTTGATCTATTAAGCTTCTTTGCAAACCATTCACACCTTGTAGCTGTACAGATCGATCGTGCTAACTCGATCGAGGATCTTACAGATATTCAAAAAGACTTACGCAATCTCATCTTAGCTCTTACAACTAAAGGTGTAAAGGTTCGTTACATTACAAAACTTGTATCTGCTCTCAATGAAAAGATATACAAAAAAGTTTTTGAAATGTGCGTTGAAGAAGAGTTAAGGGAAAAATGTGCATTAATCGTTATGGGAAGTGAAGGGCGTGAAGAACAAGGGCTTAAAAGTGATCAGGATAATGCTTTGATTATCGATTCAAATGTTGAAGCTGAACTGTTTGAAGAGCCTATGTTAAAACTAAATTCTTATTTGCTTCGTATAGGTTTTCCTCCGTGTAAAGGGGATGTGATGGTTAGCAACCCTTTTTGGAGAAAAGATCTAAACGCATATAAAGAACAAATAGATACATGGTCTTCCTCTTTAGATGAAGCTACTTTACAAAATATGAGTATTTTTGTAGATGCAAAATGTGTTGCGGGAAATTGTGATCTTTTAGATCAGCTTACAGAGTTTTTAGGACATAGATTTGAAGCAAGAGACGACGTACTTGCCCATATGGCAAAAGCGGTAATCCATTTTGAAACACCATTATCGGTATTTTCAAATTTTGTTGTGCAAAAAAATCATGCGAATAAACTTGATATTAAGAAAGGAGGGTTGTTTGCATTGGTACACGGTATACGATGTTTGTCGTTGCAGTACCATATTAGAGATACGAATACAGTAGAGAGAATTAAACAATTAAACAATAAAGGCGTGATAGATAAAAATTTTGCATCTGAACTGATTGAGAGTTTTGACACACTATCTTCTATTAGATTAAAAACAATGCTAAATGCAAAAAACTTGGAAGAGGATAACTTCCTTGATCCAAACTCTTTAGACAAAGTACAAAAAGATCTGTTAAAAGATAGTTTGAAAATAGTTAACAAATTTAAAAAATTTATCTCATTCCACTTTCATTTGGAGATGGTGAGCTGATGTTTACCTCTTTAGTGCGATCTTTTAAAAAATATAGAGACTTTAAACGCTTAAAAGATAAAGATTTTGCATTTTTATTTTGTGAAAGTAACGACGATGAAGTTGTTGTTATCGACACTGAAACTACAGGGCTTGATCCAAAAAAAGATGAGATACTTTCAATAGGCGCGGTAAAAGTAAAAAACAATAAAATATTAACATCGCAAACATTTGAAGTTTACTTGAAAAATTCTAAGGAGATAGATGCAAAAAGTATAGAAATTCATGGTATTCGTCCCTGTGATTTAGTCAACGCTAAAGAGAGCGATGAAGCCATAAAAGAGTTTTTAAAATTTATAGGAAGTTCAAAATTAGTTGGGTATTATTTAGAGTTTGATGTCGCTATGATAAACAGATACACAAGACCGCTTTTAGGTATAGAACTACCAAACGAGATGGTTGAGATTTCTGAATTATATTTTGATAAAACAATTACTTTAATACCTCAAGGAAATATTGATTTACGCTTCGATACAATCATGCAAAACTATGATTTACCAAGTATGGGAGCCCATAATGCAGTTAATGACGCGATCATGACTGCAATGATTTATTTAAAATTAACAAACTAAATAAAGGAGACTGTAAATGTCAGAGATTCAAACTAAACCGGTTTTTAAACCAAACAAAGAGTTCGCTAAAACGGCAAGAATAAAAAACATGTGTGAGTACCAAGCACTTCAAGATGAGGCTATGGAAAACTATGAAGGTTTTTGGGGACGTTATGCAGAAGAGAAACTGGATTGGATGGAACCTTTTAATGAGGTACTAGATGAATCAAACTTCCCATTTGTAAAATGGTTCAATGGTGGTAAACTGAACGTTGCTAGCCAATGTATTGACCGCCATTTAGAGTCTCGTAAAAATAAAGCTGCTATCATTTTTGAGGGTGATAGAGGTGACAAACAAATCATCACTTATCTTGAACTTTACTATCAAGTAAATAAATTTGCAAATCTTTTAAAAGAAGACTTTGGCGTTAAAAAAGGTGACCGTGTTGTTATCTACATGCCGATGATTCCAGAAGCTGCATTTGCTATGCTGGCTTGTGCTAGACTTGGTGCAATCCACTCGATCGTATTTGGTGGTTTCTCTGCAGAGGCTCTACGTGATAGAATCGAAGATGCTGAAGCAAAAGTTGTAATTACAGCTGACGGTGCGTTTAGAAAAACTAAGCCGTATATGCTAAAACCTGTTGTTGATGCTGCTCTTGAAGGGTGTGAGGTAGTTGAGAAAGTTCTAGTTGTTGAAAGAAACAACGAAGATGTTGAATGGGTTGCTGGACGTGACTACTCTTATAATGAACTTATCAAAGACAAGTCTGCTGTATGTGAAGCTGAGCCTATGGATGCTGAAGACCCATTATTTTTACTTTATACATCAGGTTCAACTGGTAAACCAAAAGGTGTACAACATAACTCTGCTGGATACATTCTTTGGGCACAAATGACTATGGAATGGGTATTTGACGTAAAAGAGAACGATACTTACTGGTGTACAGCAGATATCGGTTGGATTACAGGTCATACTTACATTGTTTACGGTCCACTTGCAATGGGTGCGACAACTGTAATGTTTGAGGGGGTTATTACATACCCTGATGCTGGTCGTCCATGGAAAATGGTTGAAGAGTATAAAATTAACCAATTCTATACAGCTCCTACAGCTATCCGTGTATTACACAAAACTGGTGAAGATGAGCCTAAAAAATATGACATCTCATCTCTTAAAGTTCTTGGAACAGTTGGTGAGCCAATCGATCCACCGGCATGGAAATGGTACTATGAAGAAGTTGGTCAATCTAAGTGTGCTATCGTGGATACTTACTGGCAAACTGAAACAGGTGGTCACATCGTTTCTCCATTACCGGGTGCTACTCCTATTAAACCGGCTTGTGCTACATTACCACTACCGGGTATTATGGGTGAGATCTTAGATCCTGAAACTGGTAAAAAAGTTGGTGTAAATGAAAAAGGTTATATGTGTGTAACTCGTCCTTGGCCATCAATGATCCGTGGTGTATGGGGTGACCCTGAAAGATTTATCAAATCTTACTTCGGTGACGTTAAAAAAGACGACAAAGCTGTTTACTTTACTGGTGACGGTGCTATCTACGATGAAGACGGTTATATTACGATCACTGGTCGTACGGATGACGTTATCAACGTAAGTGGTCACAGAATGGGTACTGCAGAAGTTGAAGCTGCGATCAAAAAACACTGGAATGTTGCAGAGGTTGCTGTTGTTGGTAAACCACACGAGATTAAGGGTGAGGGTATCTTCGCTTATGTTGTATTAAAATCTGATAACGGTGTAGCTGATGAAATTGAAGAGATGAAAATCATCAACTCTCACATTAAACAAGAGATTGGTAACATCGCAGTATGTGACGATATCGTATTTGCTCCGGGACTTCCAAAAACTCGTTCTGGAAAAATTATGCGTCGTATCCTTCGCTCAATTGCTAAAGGTGAAGAGATCACTCAAGATATCTCAACACTTGAAGATCCTTCAGTAGTTGAAAAAATCGAAACTATGGTTAAGTCTAAATAAGACTTAACCAAACTCCTCTTTTTCCCTCTCTTATTTACAATTTTTTGTGTACTATTTTGTAAAGGAATAGTTTCATGAATAAAATAATCGCTTTAGCTCTAACCATATTTTTAACATCTTCTGTATTCGGATCTTCAACATGTTGTAGTTCACAAGGTGGATGTGGAAATCAAAAAAGCTGTCAAACTAAAAATGATCAAAAAATTATAGCAGAGATGATGAACTTAGAACTAAATAGTATGCAAAGAGATAAACTCAGAGCAATGTTAATGAGACACAAAATGGAAAGAAAAAATAGTTGGAGTCAACTCCGAGAAAATATGTACAATGTTTTAACTCCTGAACAAAAACAAGAGTTATCAAAAAGATTGAAAACGACTATTTAAATAACTCTTCGGGGTTATCCCATAACTCTATCTGCTCTTTGCACTCTTTAGTTAAAAATAGCTCCCCTTCATCGGGAGGTAGCTTGAAACTATAAGATTCTCCCTTAAAAACAAATCTCAAAGCATATGCGTGTAGGTAGCCGCGATCGAGTTTCTTAGCTTCTTCGGCAGCTGCATATCTCTCATCTCCTGCAATTGGTGAGCCGACAGATTTCAGAGCTACTCTGATCTGATGTGTTTTTCCTGTATATGGTTTTACCAAGAAAAGTTTCTCACCCGGATTTAAAGAGGCTGAGATGAAACGGGTGATCGCTGGATTTTCTTTAGTATGAAGTAGTTTCCAGCTTCCGCGTCTTGACTTTTGCATATCGCCGACAACTTTTCCCATCTTTTTTTTAGGTTTTCTAAGGCTGATAGCGAGATAATATTTTTCAATTTCGCGTGATTCAAAGAGCTTTAAAAAACTATTTGCAACTTCACTACTTTTTGCAAGGATCACAAGTCCAGATGTCATTTTGTCTAAACGGTGAACAGGAAAAAGTTTACATCCGAGCATCTCAGAGGCAAGTACAACAAAACCTGCCTCGTCTTCCGAGTGAAAATTCATTCCTGCAGGCTTTGAGACAATTGCAAAATCGCTGTTTTGATATAGAAGTTTCATTGTTATCTGGAAGCCTTGTTTTAAATATATAGATGACATTATAGTAATCTATCCTTAATTGGTTGTAGCAAAATAAGGCGTAACAAAACTCCAAAGTGTTATAATTTTATAAAATTTATGACGATGAGAATAATAATGGAATTATGTGTAGCACTAGACCTTCCTTCTAAAGAAGAGAATCTCGCTTTAGTTGAAAAAATCAAAAATTACAATGTTTGGCTCAAAGTAGGGCTTAGAACTTACATTCGTGACGGTGAAGAGTTTTTAAAAGCACTCAAAGATATCAACCCAAATTTTAAAATCTTTTTAGATTTAAAGCTTTACGATATCCCAAATACTATGGCAGATGCTGCCGAGTCGATTATGGGGCTGGGTGTTGATATGTTTAACGTTCATGCAAGTGCAGGGCGTCGTGCTATGAAAGAGGTAATGGATAGACTTTCATCTTATAATGAACGTCCGATCGTACTCGCAGTAACGGCATTAACTTCATTTGCTGAAGATGAATTTCAAGCAGTATATGAAAACTCTATTGCGACAAAAGCTGACCAGTTTGCAAAAGATGCTTATGAATGTGGACTTGACGGTGTTGTTTGTTCTGCATTTGAGAGTGCATCGATCAAAAACATCACTTCAAAAGAGTTTATGACACTAACACCTGGAATCCGTCCATTTGGTGAAGATGCAGGTGACCAAAAACGTGTCGCAGATGTAGCTTACGCACAACGTGCCGGAGTGGATTTCATAGTAGTTGGACGTCCGATCTATAAAGCCGAAAATCCTGCTGAAGTAGTTGAAAAAATACTAGAACAACTTTAATGCTTAAAACTTTCGAGTTTTAAGCAAAATATTATATAAACCTTATTATAATGTCGACCTCCAAAGGACAGATGGGTGAGCTGGCTGAAACCACATCCCTGCTAAGGATGCGTATGGGTAACTGTACCGAGGGTTCGAATCCCTCTCTGTCCACCACCACTACTAAAAATCCATAAAATAAATATTTTTTCAACATAAAAAATTCAGATGTGTCATATTTGTGCCAAAATGTGCAATTAGTTATCTAATAAATTAGCTTTTTTTACGGCAATAGAAAAGTAAAGTATCGAGATGTAGAAGTTTTTCGAGGGAATAAGGAAGATACTACTTATGGCAGTATCCCCCATGAAATTTTAAAAGACGCTAGGTCTATAACTTAGAACTCCATCAATAAATGCGGTGACCACTCTGGAATATAGATTCCAGCATCATCATACTCCGCCATATGGTGAGCAAATGCATTAGAAGCCATAGCTCCAAGAATCATTAGTGTCATTAAAACTTTTTTCATAATTTTCTCCTTTATTTGGTGGAGAAAGTATAAGTTATTTACGTTAGCGGAGTGTTAGCAGTCAAGGTGCAAAGATGTTTTGTAATAATTAAGTAATGAATATTTTTTAAAATGGTGATGTCATAAAATAAAAAGGACACAACAATGAAAAAGGTAAAGCTCAGTACATTAGATAGATTGAAGTTAAAAAAATTAAAAAAGAATAAGTCTGTTAACTGGATGGTTAAATAAAAGACTTAGAAGTTCAAAATTTAATTTCTTATTAGTTAGGATGAGTATAATTCTGGAAAAAAGGCTTTCCATGAAAAAAATACTTATTTTTATTTCTTCATTTTTATTAATAACACAACTAAAAGCTACTGATAGTTTCAATAGCGAATTTAGTCATGCGGTAGGTGGAGTAGTTACAGCTGGTGGGATCGTTGCTGTTGTTGATGGTTTTTACCCTGAGTATCGTGAAGACAGAGCTATGATAGGATTTGTCGGTAGCAGTATTATTGTAGTTATACAACAGGCTATAGATTATGCAGAGTATAGAAATGCTAAAGGGCAGTTGTTAGATGCTGGGTGGCATATTGTAGGTTCAGCACTTGGTGCTTATGTGACGGATCAGTATATATTATCTCCTGTAGTTAAAGAGTCTTCAACTGAAGGAAAATATGTAGGTTTCTTATTTCAACACTCTTTTTAAGAGTTAAAACTTCAAGAAAAGGTACTCCTTTATATCAACCTGAAGAAAAGAGTACTATATGTTTTTGTTTATTCCCATATAATCTCCTCGATAAAATCAGTACTAGATTCTATACAATCAAACTCAAAGTTATACTCTAAAGTATCAAGATCGCATTCGTCAAAATGATGTAGAAAATGATTTACTCTTTCATCTTCAAACTCAACCATATTATATTCTTCTGAACAATTACTATACATTTTTCGCTCCTTGCAGTAATAATTATCTTTATACATATTCCGTTCCTTTGAAAAATGATATTGAAGATTATTTATAGGGCAGAAAATTTTAAGTTCAATCCTACTATAATCAAGTATATAACTACTATATAATTCAGAAAGAGTGGTAATGCGTATTTTCTTTTTGCTTCTTTTTACGATCATAAGTATATATGCACAAGATATTTCTATTACTGCTAATGGGCAAAAGATTAGTAATTTTCCTTTAGAGATCTATGAAGATAAATCAAGGGGGATGACATTTTCTGATGTTCAGAATTTAACAACTTTTCAATCATATACAAGTAATATTAGCAAGGGGTACAGTGACTCTGCTTTTTGGATCCGTTTCACGGTAAAAAATAGTTCAATAGAGAAACTTAACTACTTCATTTTTTTCACAGAGACATACCTAAATAAAGTAGATGGGTACATTATCAATGCAGATAACAGTTTTACTGAGTTTCATTATGGAGTATGGTATTTAACTCAAAGTCAGCGAAAAGATATAGTCAAACCTACGATGGCAATAGAGCTAAATCCTCAAGAGAAGAAAACCGTCTACATAAGAATGTTTTCAAAATATCCTATGTTTACAGCTATACACCTTTTTGATGAAGAGGGTGTTGATGATTTTTCCTATTTAGTAAAGTTGTTTCATATCTTTTTCTTGGGTGCTGTTCTTGCCTTAGTATTATATAACTTAGGGATCTTTTTCTTTATTCGAGATATTTCCTATCTCTATTACATCTTTTTTATCAGTGGTTTTGCTATCTGGCAGATGATCTCTATAGGTGTCTTTCCGTTTGATAGTTTTCAATCCACATTTAGTTTTTATGCTTTTTCGATGGCAATACCGCTTTTTCAAGCTTTTTTAATGCTTTTTACCCGTTCTCTTTTAGACCTAAAGCATCAGTTACCTCAATATGCAAAATTGCTAAAAGTAGTTGCCTATCTGTATATAGTTTTTTCAATTAGTATGTTGTTTGATCCTGCTCGTAGCTTGTTTGTTATGAATACATTTTCAACTTTTATCTTGCCTCTTTTACTTTTTGTAGGATATGAAAGTTATAAGATCGGAAACAAAATTGCTAAGTATTTTTTAATAGCACAATTTTGTTTTTTATCTATGGGGACACTCTTTGCACTTGCAGCTTACGGTCTTTTAGAGTTTAATATTTTTACCCGTTACGGCATTATAGTAGGGTCATTTGGTGAGATGATCTTTTTTGCTTTAGCCTTGGCTTACCGCATTAAAGTATTAGAAACGGAAAAACTGGAGTTTATTGAACTGACAAACAAAGAATTAGATCAAAAGGTTCAGAGTCGAACACAAGAGTTACAGATAGCAAAAGATAAGCTTGAAAAACTTGCAAATAAGGATTCATTGACAGGATTGCACAATAGAAGGGCACTTTTTAACGAGAGCAGCAAGTTTATACAACTGGCTAAGAGAGAATCTCAACCACTGAGTCTCATTATGTTTGACCTTGATAACTTTAAAAATATTAACGATACTTACGGGCATGCAGTTGGAGATGAAGTATTAAAAGCTTTTGCAGAACAACTTCGACATGTTAGGGAGTCAGATATAGCAGCTAGAATAGGTGGAGAAGAATTCATTCTATTTTGTCCAAATACAGACTTGGAATCGGCAACTATATTGGCTCAGCAGATTAGAACAAGAACAGAAGAACTTGCAGTCGTAACAGAGGATACTGCTCTCTTTTTTACAGTAAGTGCAGGTGTTAGCACACTTGACTTTACAAATGACAAGAAAATAGATGACTTAATGTTACGTGCAGATAAAGCATTGTATGAAGCTAAAAATAAAGGTCGTAACAGCGTCGTACAGTTTAAATAGTTAAGTGTGAGAACTATGGAAAGTCTTTTTACGGTAAAAATCGAGTACTGATAGTTTTACCATATCGTTAAATACAAACCATGCCATTGCATATGCCCACATACCTAAAGCCCATTCCCATCCTATAGGTTCCATGAGTCCAAAGCCGTATACAGCTATGATGGTTCCTACAATTCTACTTAAGAACGTAGCACCAAAGAGCGTTAATGAAGGGTAGGGTTTTTTAAAAAACCATGTATCTGTACGGGTATTGTATATTGTCCCGTGTCCGGCAACAACCAGCTTTGCAAAAAAGATACTTTGCACCAGTTCTAATGGAAGTTTTAAAACCGTTACTGTATACCAAAACAGTAAAAATGAAGAGAGTACACCTGCGATCCCTAGCCAAGAAGATAGGACTAGTAACTCTTTCATATCCCAACGAATCGGTTTTTTTTGAATCTTGGTATTGTCATAGGCTATTGCTAAAATTGGTATATCATTAAGCAGGGCAAGCACTATGATCATCAAGGCAGTAACGGGATAAAATTGAAAAGCAACGATAGCTAAAGTCATAAAAAGTATAATTCTTATCGTTTCTGCTATTCTAAAGATAGTGTAGCTTTTCATCCTTTCAAAAGTGATTCTTGCCTGTTTTATTGCATCTACAATTACACTAAGTCCAGGTACAGTAAGGACAATATCTGCAGCGGCTCTTGCAGCATCTGTTGCATTACTTACGGCAATCCCACAATCTGCTTTTTTAAGTGCCGGCGCATCGTTTACACCATCACCTGTCATTCCCACAATATGGTTTGCTTTTTGAAGCTCTTCAACTATAAAGTACTTATCTTCAGGGAAAACTTCAGCAAAGCCGTTTGCACTTTCAATGAGCGATATGATCTCGGATTCGTGTTTTTGTACTGTTCCTGCAGGAAGCTGATGATGGAGTTGATCTTTGACGTCATTGACAACAGTTTGTACTAAGTGCTCTAACTTTGCATTTGATATTTTCGGTTCAAGAACTTTTATAAACGATCGAGATAAAAGCTCAGATAGATAAAGGTACTCTTTTGTACTTTCACCTTTTAGATCGCGGATGTTTTCTATATCTTCACCTATTCTAAGTATTGAAGATATGTATTGTGCTACGGCAATATTGTCCCCTGTAACTATTTTAACTGTTATTCCTTGATCGAGTGCTTGGGCTATAGCATCCAATGAGTCATCACGTGGTGGATCGTAGAGAGGAACCATTCCAACAAAGGTATATTTCTCATCCTCGTTATTTTTAAAAGCAACACCTAATGTTCTAAAACCTTTTAACGCATACTGGTGTATCTGTTCCTCTACTGCGTCTCTGGCATGTCCGGAGATATCGCTTAAAGATAGGATGACCTGTGGCGCCCCTTTGATAATGTTGATTGTATTATCGTCAATTTTATATGTCGCTTCTATACGTTTTCTTACGGGATCAAAAGGGATATGTTTAATGAACTCTGCATTATATAACTTATCGTTGAGGTGATGATCATCAATATATGCAAAGATAGGTTTTTCTATTGGGTCTTCATTCTCTTTAATACTTGCCAATGCTGCATAATAGTAGAGTTCATTTGCCGTAAAACCGTGGAGAGTAAATGGTTGAGAGAGGCTCATCTCATTTTTGGTAAGAGTTCCTGTTTTATCGGAGCATAGTATATCCATGCCAGCTAACTCTTCAATAGCCGAGAGTCTGCTGACAATCGCTTTCTTTTTTGCTAAAACTCTGGCTCCGACTGCCATAGTTACTGTTAAAACAGCAGGCATTGCAACTGGGATAGCAGAGATGGTAAGTACAAGTGAAAAGATCAATAGTTCACTCATACTCTCATCTCTAAAATATCCAACACCTAAGATGACTAAGATCATCACTATCGTTAGGGCAATTAAAAAGTTTCCTACATTTAAAACCATTTTTTGAAAATGGCTTTTTTGTTCATGTTGTGCTTTAGCGACTAAACCAACAGTTTTACCAAAGTAGGTGTTTGAGCCGGTATTGGTTACTCTTGCTAACATCTCTCCTTGTTTGATGACTGCATTTGCATAGATCTCTTCACCGCCTTTTTTTGTTACAGGTAAAGATTCCCCGGTTAAAGCAGACTGATCGACAAGTAAAAACTCCTCATTATCAAGCAGTTTTAAATCAGCTGGAGCAATATCGCCGATCTTTACTTTGATAAGATCATCGGGAACCAACTCTTTTGCTTCTACTGTCTGCCAATGATCATCACGAAAAACAAGGGCATGATGTTGAAGTTTTTGTTTCAGTACGGAAATGGCACTTAACGCTTTTGATTCTTGAAAAAAGTCAACAAAGGCATTGACAAATAGTAAAATCATAATGATGATAAAGTCTTCGTATTTGTGGGCAAAGTAGGAGAGGAGGGCGGCGATTTCAATCATCCATGGGATAGGCCCCCAAAATCTTTTAAACAGTCTTTTATACCAGCTCTCTTCTTTCTCATTTAGCTGATTGTAGCCGTAGTGTTCAAGTTTTTCTTGAACCTCTTGAGATGTTAAACCTTTAAGGGTGTCTGTCTCTTTATTCATGATGATGCTCTTTGAGATAATCTTTTAAAATTTGCCCATGATCAAAGACAAGTTGATCTAGTTGTAGTTCATCTAGTTTATAGATATGTGCTTCTTTTGCATCATCTGCACCTTGAGGGATACCGTAAGCTTTGCATACAAAAACAATAGATACGGTGTGAAACCTTTTGTCTCTTGCAGGGTCTGAGTATACACCTAAAAGTTTATCGATCTCAACATCCAAAGAGATCTCCTCTTTCATCTCGCGAACTACTGCCTCCTCTACCGTTTCACCAATATCGACAAAGCCACCCGGTATCGCTAAACCGATAGGTTCATATTTACGCTTTATAAGAACTATACCTTGAAACTCCGATAGACCGTTATAAATTTCAACGATACCGTCAACTGTAAGATATGGAGTTTTGGGTGTAAATGGCATAGAAGAGCCTTTTTAAAATTTATTTTGGCAGGGTGAACTTTTGTGTTATTAACTCACCTTCATCATTAAAGTAAAGATAGTATAACATATCTTTTTTTACTGAAAGGCCCGCTAAAAAGCGTAGTGCTAAATTTGCTTGAAGGGAAGCTATATGCATCACTATTGGAGCTGCAATCCCTGCAGGTGTTTTTTGGATAATTTTGAATGCATCGGAAAATGAAGACTCATCTATAAAACAAACCTGTCCGTGAAACGCTTCAACACTTCCGTAAACCCATGGAAGATTTTTCTCTTTTGCATATGTGTTAATCTCTCCGCGAGTAGGGAGGTTATCCGTCGCATCTATAATGAGGTCCACTTCTATATTTTTAGCTGCCCAGCCGGCAAAATCGCAATCATGTGCAATAGCTTTTGTGAAAGGGCATCTTTGCTCTATTATTTGTGCGTTGATTTGGGCTTTGTTTTTTCCTTCATCACCCGTTTTAAAAGCGATTTGTCTATGGATATTATGTAAACTTACTTCATCAAAATCAACCATATGGATCTCTCCAATACCGCTTGCACCTAGTGCAAATGCTAAAGAGGAACCAAGACCTCCCGAACCTATAATAGCGATTCTTTTTGATTGTAGATTTTGTTGTGTCTCTTCACCCCATAGTTGTACTTGGCGATGGAAGTATTTCATCATAATTGAGCCTTTATCATAAAAAAGTGATTATATCATAAAAAGTTATATCTTAACTTCTCTTCGTTTGACCGCATCACGAAAACCCCACATTCTACGAGAGGCAACCACTTCTTTGTGGGAGAGTTTTACAAGCATTAGTTCCTCTTTGTTCCCCAAGTGAGTCAGTATCTCACCATCCGGGGATGCTAAAACAGAATCTCCGTAAAATTTCCATGTGAAATCTTTTTCTTGGTATTCTCCAATCCTATTAGCTCGTAAAACATAACAGTTATTTGTAAAAGCACGTGTCTGAATAAGTGCTTTCCAGCGCTCATACGATTCAAATGTAGATACACTAGGCATCAAGATACAGTCAATATTTTTATTTTTTATTTTTTTAAATATCTCATCAAAATGAAGTTCAAATCCACTTATAACAGCAAACTTGAGGTTTTCCACTTTAAATGTTAATGGAGCTTTTATTGTCTCTATCTCATTTGCAAAAAACTTCTCTTCATTCCAATGAGAATAGTTGATAAGTATCTGTTGTTGATAATAGGAAGTGGAATTCGGTGCAAATTTTGCGATTGTTTTGTAGAGCTGTTTTTTCTTTACCAAGACAATCGGAGCAATAATTGTGATCTCATAAGTACTTGAGAGATCTTTTAAGATCTTGATCTGTTGTTCAGATTGCTCTTTGATCATGCTTACAGACATATCGCAAAGTTCTTTGAAGAAAGGATTTAATATATATTCACCGAGTAAAAGGAGTTTTACCCCCTTTTTATTGGCAATTCTGATGTAGTTTAAAAGTTTTGTAGAACTAAGTCCTTGCGAGCTTAGTTGTAAAACGGCAGCTTTCATTATTTGTTTTTGATCTCTTGGATCTTGATTTGTGCATCTTCAAGCATCTTTTGTGCTTCACTTAACTCTTTCATACCTGCTTCATACTCTTTTACACTATCCTCTAATGTAATCTCGGGGTTCATAAGTTTTTCAAGAGTTTTTTTTGCATTTTCCAATTTAAGTTCAAAGCTTTGTTGTTCGTTATCCATCTAAAACCTCTGTTATATATCTATCAAATTTTTCTAGTTCAACTAAAAATGCATCGTGCCCGTAATCACTCTCAACACAAAAGTAGTCAAAATTCTTTTTGCCCAGTTTTGTCATCTCATCTGCAATCTCTTTCATCTCAAAATCTCTAAATAAAAGATCATTTTTAAAGCTGATCAGATGAAGGTCTGCACTCACTTTATCAAGGGCATCACTAAGGGAATCAAATCCACGGGATAGATCGTAGATATTAATCGCTTTTGTGATGTAAAGGTACGAGAGCGGGTCAAACCACTTTGTAAAGTTATAGCCGTTGTACTCTAAGTACGATTCAACTTGAAACTTTCCAAAAAGCTCATAAAGACCATCTGTACGTTTATAGTCACGGCCAAATTTTTTATTCATTGATTCATGAGATAAAAAGCTGATATGCCCGGCCATACGTCCTACAGCCATACCTGAAAGACCTTGTTCTTTGATAACTTCCGGATCGTAATACCCTTGTTGAAATTCGGGATCTTTTAAAATAGCTTCTTGGGCGACTTTATTAAAAGCAATAGCCCATGGCTGTGTAGCATGAGTCGTTGCAAGAGCTATTACCTTGTTTGCAAAGTTAGGGTAGTGAATAGCAAACTGAAGAGCTTGCATACCACCCATACTCCCACCGATTATTGCTTCAACTCTATGGATATCAAGGCGATCAAATAAGATTCTTTGTGCTTTGACCATATCTTTTACGCTGATTACCGGAAACTTATAACGGTATGGTTCGTGGTGAGGATGTTGTGTACTTATCGGTCCTGTTGAGCCAAAACAACTCCCGATCACGTTTGAGCAAATTACAAAATATTTGTTAGTATCGATCGCTTTATCTGGACCGATAAGTCCATCCCACCAACCGGCTTTACTTTCACCTTCATAAATTCCGGCAGCATGGTGTGAACCTGTAAGCGCGTGACAAACTACAATTACATTTGTTTTCTCTTCATTAAGAGTTCCATATGTCTCGTATGTTATGTCATAAGGTTCTAAAATACGGCCACTTTCTAAGTATAAAGGGTTAGTAAAATGTTCCGTATGTGTTTGTAGGTTTAAACTCAAATTTTGCGCTCTTTAAAAAATTGTTTCTGTAATTCTATCAAAAGTCACTTAATTAAACCTCTAACGCCTGCTTCATGTCTGCTATTAAATCATCTGCATTCTCAAGTCCACAACTGATACGGATAAGTCCTGACGGTACACCGCAAGCAATTAACTCTTCAGCGCTAAGTTGTTGGTGTGTCGTTGAAGCAGGGTGAGTGATAATCGATTTGCTATCACCAATGTTTACTACTAACGAATAAAGTTCTGTAGCATTTACTATTTTTGTAGCTTCCTCTAAAGAACCTACTTCAAAACTGAGTAGTCCGCTAGAACGTCCATCTTTGAAATATTTTTGTGCCATCTCATAGTTAGGATTGCTTTTTAGTCCTGGATAGTTCACTTTTTTTACTTTTGGATGTGACTCTAAAAACTCTGCTAGCTTTTGTGCATTGTTAGAGTGCTCTTTCATTCTAATTGCTAGTGTTTCCATCCCTTGAATAAATAGCCATGAGTTAAAAGGTGAAGATACAGCTCCAAGATCACGTAGTAGCGAGAGTCTTGCACGTAGTGAAAACGGAGGTAGTCCAACATCAGTATAGACTAAACCGTGGTATGATTCATCCGGTTCATTAAAATGGTAGTATCTTGAATTGTCTTTTAGTTTTTCCAGGATATTTTTACTTTCAACCATAATACCCCCGATAGCGAGTCCTTGACCCGTTGTATATTTTGAAGCACTATGTACTACAACATCTACACCATATGAAAGTGGTTGACAAAGAATCGGTGTTGCAACAGTATTATCCACAACAGTTAAAATATTGTGTTTGTTTGCAATAGCAACAATCGCTTCAATATCGGCTACATCTATACTTGGATTTGTTAAAGACTCGAAAAATATCACTTTAGTTTTGTCATCGACAAGGGCTTCGATCTCTTCTGGATTATGGACATTGAAAAAACGTGCTTCTATACCGAAACGTTTGAGAGTATGTGCTGTTTGTGTTAAACTGCCACCGTAAAGTTGTTTAGCACAAACAATGTTATCTCCCGCTTCAGCAGCATTTGCAAAAGCGTAAAAAATAGCGCTCATACCACTAGATGTTGCGATCGCAGCAGCTCCACCTTCAAGTTCGGCAAAACGTTTTTCAAAAACATCGGTTGTAGGATTGTTTAGGCGTGTATAGATATTACCGAGTTCTTTTAAAGCAAAAAGATCAGCAGCATGCTCAACATCACGAAATTCATATGCTGTTGTTTGATAGATCGGAACAGCCATGGTTCCTTGCGTATCTTTGTCGTATCCTACATGTAATGCTTTAGTTTGTATATCCATAAAATATCCTTTAATGTTCTTCTTTGTATTGTTGTTTTAAATTACTGAGAAATTCTAATATTCTCTCTTGGTAGCTCAGAGTATCTTCATCTTTTGTTAAAATTACTAATGGTTTAAGGGCTTTGATGTCAATTTTTTTCGCATATCTTGGGACAATGTGTAACTCTTTTTGAATATGATAAACAAGTTTGTCAATATCTAAGCCATTGTTGTTCTGTACTTTTTGTACAATCTCTCTTGTTGTCAGCATGAGAAGATTTGCACGGGCCTCATCTTGTTCATAAATATCCATCCCTAGATCTTTTACAATTACAAAACTCTCATCCGGTGCCTGTTCATTCGCTGCAATAAGTAGGGCAAAAACTTTTGCCCGAAATTCTAACGATCCATGATGATGGACAAAAAGTTCCCTAAAAGCATTAAAAAAACGATATTTAAATTTAAAAGCAAAATTCATACGTATTCCTTAGGTGATATTATACATTATTTGATATAATTTCAAAAAATAATTTGGATTTAAAAAAGGAAAGAAATGGGTAGAGCCTTTGAATATAGAAAAGCATCAAAACTAAAACGTTGGGGAGCAATGTCAAAATTGTTTCCTAAACTTGGTAAAGTTATTACGATGGCAGCTAAAGAGGGTGGTAGCGATCCTGACCTAAATCCAAAACTACGTACGGCTATTTTGAATGCAAAATCTGAAAATATGCCAAAAGATAATATTGAAGCGGCGATTAAACGTGCAAGTGCAAAAGACCTTGCAGATATGAAAGAGGTTAATTTTGAAGGAAAAGCACCACATGGTGTTTTAATTTTTATTGAATGTGCAACAGATAACAATACAAGAACTGTTGCCAATGTAAAATCAATCTTTAATAAAAATAACGGTGAACTTTTAACTAACGGTTCACTGGAGTTTATGTTTTCTCGTAAAGCAATTTTTGAGTTTTCTATGAAAGAAGATATGGATCTTGAAGAATTAGAACTGGAACTAATTGATGCTGGTTTAGAAGAACTTGAAGAGGAAGAGGGTGTAGTATTAGCTACTGCTGATTATACAAGTTTCGGTACTATGAATGAAGCGTTAGAAGGTATGGGTGTTGAACTTTCAAAAGCGACTTTAGAGCGTATGGCAAATACTCCTGTTGAATTAACTGAAGAGCAACAAGCTGATATCGACAAGATTCTGGAAAGACTTGAAGATGATGAAGATGTTCAAAAGGTATATACAAATATCGCTTAATGCAGTATATACAAAAACATTTTACTTCCACATTAGAGGTGAAGCAATCAAAGTTTATTGCTCACCTTATTCCCTACGAACTTTATGAAACTACATTAGAACAACTCAAAGTTGAACATCCCAAAGCAAGACATTTTGTAACGGCGTTTCGTTATTTAAATGAATACGATCAAGTGGTTGAACACTCAAGTGATGACGGCGAACCAAAAGGGACATCTGGAAAGCCTTCTTTAATGGTACTCCAAGGACAAGAACTAATAAATATTGCTGTTATTGTTGTGAGATATTTTGGTGGAACAAAGCTAGGAACAGGTGGATTGGTTCGGGCGTATAGTGATGCTGTAAATCAAGTTATTAACGAAGCAGAATTATCTCCTTATGAAAAAGAGTTTACACAAAAAGTTTCTGTTGATTATGCAGATATAAGACTGCTGGAGTATGAGTGTGAAACTGCAGATATTAAGATTGTAGATAAAAATTTTACGACAGATGCAGAATATATTTTGAAAGCTTCTCAAGAGAATCTAAAGACTCTCTTAGAAAAATTAAAAAGAGTAGTAAAAGTTCTATCCTCCTGATACAGCTCTTCCCATATCCCACATTGGTAAAAAGATACCTAGAGCAAGAAGTATTACCATGCCGGCAATCATAAAGAGCATAATAGGCTCAATTGCTTCACTTAGACCTTCAATAATAGCATCAAAACGCATTTTATAATATTCAGCTACTTTTTTAATCATAGAATCTAATGTACCACTATCTTCACCGGCTCTAACCATTTGTATAATCATATTTTCAAATAGACCAGTTTCTTCAAGACCTTTATTGAGTGCACCCCCCTTTTCAACAGTTACTCTTACTGATAAAAGTTTTTGTTTAAGTGGAAGATTATCAATCATACTAATTGCAGTGTCGAGTGCCTCAGCAATAGGGATACCTGCACGTACTAGTTCAGAAAAAACAAGTGTAAATCTACTTAATGTTGAAAACATAATAAGGTTTTTAACTAAATATGTACGTAATAATAATTTATGCCATTTAAATCGTATATGTTCATAGTTATTAACCATATATCTAAATATAACAAATCCAATAAATAGACCAAGTAGAATATATGGACCAAAATTATTAAATAAATATTCAAGTTTTAATAAAATTTGTGTTGGTAATGGTAGTTCTGCATGTAATTGTTCAAACATCTCTTTAAATTTAGGAACAACATATGAGATAAGGATAGTAAATGCAATTGCCATCGCAATCATTACATTTCTAGGATATGCCATCGCTTTTTTAAATTTGACAACATTAGAACGAATCTCCTCAAGCATATCTGCTAATGCATAAAGTGCTTCATCTAAATTACCTGTTTTTTCACCAAGTTGTACCATTGCAATGGTAAGGTTACCTAATTCGAAACGGAAGTTCTGCATAGATTTTGATAAAGATTGTCCAGAGTTAATATCATCAGCTACTTTTGAAAAAACAGTTTCTAAAGCTTCATCTGCAGTAGCATTGGCAATTTCTGAAAGGGAGTCATGGATAGAGATACCAGCATTTGTCATAACGGCAAGTTGACGAATTGCAGCTATTAAAGAATCTGGTTTGATTTTCTTTTTTCTATAGTTTTTTAGAAAATCATTTTTAAGTCTTCTAAACTTATCTTCAAATGGTTCATCAGCTTCCGAAATTTTTATAATAATACCGGTAAACTTCAGTTTAGCATAGTTCATAGCCTCTTTCTTGTCTTCTGCATATAAACCTATAATCTCTTTTTTCCCGTGTTTTAATACTGTTGCTTCAAAGTACTTCATTCTTTTGCCACCTTTAATACTTCTTCAATACTTGTAATGCCATCAATAGCTTTTTGTATACCATTTTGGAAAATATTAACAAATCCCTCTTTTTTTGCTTGTTCAAGTATAGCATCTTTTGACGCCCCTTTTGCAATAAGTGTTGAGATTTCTTCTGAGATGTTTAAAACTTCAGCAATCATCTCCCTACCTATATAGCCAGAATCATTACACTCTCTACAACCTTGCCCTTTAAAAAATCTTGTTCCTTGAGGTACAACTCCATCAATCTCCTCAAGTACAGAAGCGGAAAGTTCATCTTCAATTTTACAATGTGGACATATTTTTCTTACTAGCCTTTGTGCTTGGATAGCAACTAAAGCACCACTGATGAGGTAATGCTCGATTCCCATATCTGCCATACGAGGAATAGCACTAATTGAGTCATTTGTGTGAAGTGTAGAGATAACCAAGTGACCAGTAAGTGCAGCTTTAATAGCGATCTCCAGTGTTTCCTGGTCACGAATCTCCCCAATCATGATTTTATCAGGGTCTTGACGAAGGATTGAACGAAGAGCATCGGCGAAACTCAGACCAACTTTAGCATTTACTTGAACTTGTTGGATAAGGTTCATTCTATACTCAACCGGGTCCTCAACTGTAATTACTTTATCCTCTACATTTCTTAATTCATTTAATGCACCGTAAAGTGTTGTCGTTTTACCGGAACCTGTCGGTCCTGTAACGAGAATAATTCCATATGGAGCTTTAAGTCCTTTAATTAGTTTATTATAACTTACAGGATCCATACCTGCATCTTCAAGTCGTACAAGAGCTTTTTGTTTATCTAAAACCCTCATAACAATCGATTCACCATACAGAATTGGTAATGTTGATATACGGAAATCGTATTCTCTTGAACCAACAGCTGTTGAAAAACGACCATCTTGAGGTTTACGTTTTTCTGCAATATCTAAGTTTGAAAGGAGTTTTAGTCTTGATGCTAATGGTGGATAGATATCTTTTTCAAAAATAAACATCTCAGAAAGTCTACCATCTACACGACCACGAACTACACAGTTTTTCTCAGTAGGTTCAATATGAATATCACTTGCACGACCATTAATACAGGTTTTTAAAATAACATCAATAAGTTGTAAGATCGAAGATGCTTCTTGTTGCTCTTCTAAAGAACTAATAGAGTTCAACTCTTCACGAATTCTTTTAACAAGCCCTTTAACGCTATCTTTTAGACCGATTTTATAAAGATATGAAGAGATCTGCTTTTTTGTTGCAAGAGCAATTTTAACAACTTTACGAGGAAAAAGTCTTTGCATAGCTTCTTGTGCTTCAATATTTAAAGGATCGCTAATAGCAATTGTTACACTCATCTCATCTTGTGAAATTGGTATGGCATTATGTTTTTGTAGTTGAGAGAGTGAAACTTGTTCTGTAAGATAATAATCCATATCAATTGAATCAAGATCCACAAATATAAGGTCAAGTTCATGAGCTAACTTTTCAAGGACTACAGACTCTTGAATATAATCATAGTTGTCTATAATTGAAAGATCATAAACTCCATCTCTCACTTGTTGGACAATGAAACGAACAAGTCTATCCATTGTCATAAACCCTGAAAGGGTGATATCTCTAAGGACTAAGTTTTCACTAACACCCTTTGCAAGTAATCTATCTACTTGCCCTTTCATTATTGAACCGTTGGCAAGTAAGTCGGTTGTAATTCTATCCATATTCAGCCTCTACCAATATATATGACGCTTTACAAGCATCGTATCATAATACTCTTCTATGACCATTTTTGATGTTTTATAATCTTTTTGTAAGTAAAGTTTGTAAGAAACTTTTTTATTATCTGGATCATCAAAAATATAGAGTGTTCTTCTATCATGTTTACCAAGATTTACATAAAATTCAAAAACTTTTGAAAGAATATAATCTGTTGTTGGAAGATTAAGTTCTGAAAGTTCGTAATCATCTACAAGTGCATGATACAAAAGTTTTTTTTGCATTAGTATTATCGAAAAATAAGCGGAGTTAGCTCTTGATTCAGCTGAAAACTTTAATTTAGCAATAGGTAAAGCTAACCTGTCTATATAATCTGCTTTTAAACATGAAAAAGCATAAAGTGATAAAAACTCTTCATCTCTATTGTGATTTCTAAAATTACTAAAACCAATATTACACGCAGACTCATACTTTTGATTTTGATATAAATTTAAAATATCTTGCTTTACACTTGCAAAAATATTTATTGATAAAAACATAATTAAAAGTATTTTCATCTAAATTCTCCCGTTGTAATATCATCTAGTAAAAGTTCAGCATTACTAGAGTGTGAAAATTTAATATATTCTTTTAACGCTTTTTTTGCTAACTGTACCTTACCTAGTTTAACAAGTGATTTTGAAAAAATAAGCCAACTGTCTTCATTCTCTTTATCAAGCTGATTTGTTACTAGCGCATAGTTATAAGATTTTGAATAATCACCAAGAGAATAATACTGTTTTGCTAAAAATAGACTCAAGGCAGGACTGTTGTTTTTCTTGAATCTTGTTTCAGCATCCTTAATATCTTGTAAACTGGTTTTTCTAGCTATAACAATTTTATTTTCTTCTTTAGAAACACTATTACTCTCTTCAATATCAATTTTTTCAACGTTTACAGTAGTTGTTTCTGTTTTTTTCTTTATAACTTTCTTTTTAGGACTTTCAGTAACATAAGATGTATTAAACGTCTGCTCTTGAGGTGTGCTTTTATAATAACCACCAGTTGACTCTTGCATATTTTTTATAAAGTCTAAAGATGGTTGTAGTACAACTTTTTTATTCTCTTTTGGAACTATTTGCACAATAGGTTCAACTTTTGTATCTATAACACTAGTTATTGCAGGTATGGTTTGTTGTACTTTAGGTTTTATTTCATTTATAGGGTCAACTATTGTTTTACCTGTTGTATTAGTTATGTTTTTTTGCTCTTTTGATGCTAATTTTTCTTGATGATCAGAAGAGATATATACACTAACAGATATTGTAATAATCACAATACTTACTGTAATTACAGTATGAGGTAAAAAAGATTTGATTTTATACTTTAACCACCTTCTTTCTAAATCTCTTGTATTAAGCATCTATTAGTCCTGTATGAATTGCAGCCATTTCAATGAGTTTATTAGAGATTTGGTCTGTTTTTATATCTTGAAGTTGATTGTTTTTTTCATAAGTGCTATATATGTCAAATAAGGCATAAATGAGTTTATTTGTATCTCTATAGTTACCATGAGTTAATGAACTAATTTTATTTACTGCTTTTTGAGTAAACATATTTGCACTGTCAAAACAGTTGGCTTTCATCAGCTTTTTTTGAATATAAATTTTTAATTCTACATTTGAAGCATTTTCAAGCTCAATAGTTTCCCATATTCTAGTTTGAAAATGTTCCTTTGCAATTAAATCTTCTTTTTCTGTCTTATGCAGTGTTATAACAAACTTTATAGTTCTACTATCAGAAAGAAGTCTGATCTTTTCCATTAAAGTTTCAGAATAAAGTTGTGCTTCATCCAATAATACTACAGGGACATGCTTCAGCTCTTTTGAAGCTACTATTTTCATAAACTGAGTAAAGTTTAATTCACCGTTATATTTTGTATCAAAAATATCTTGAGCAAGAGTTTTATAAAATTCACTTTCATCTATAATAGGTGTTTGATATAAATAGATATTTTGTGATTCAAGGAGGTCTTTATAAAGTTTTGTTAAAAACATACTTTTACCAGTGCCTGGTTTACCAAATAGTAAAATCATTTTAAGAGGTTTTTTGATAGAGTCTTTTAATGATTGGTAAATTGTTGAGACTCTATCAAGTTGTATGTAATCATTTGCATTGACAGTATCTAGAAAAACATTTCTTGACTTAACATAGATACTACTCATATATCTAAAACCTTAACTATTTTACATCATTTGATGATGAAGATTTTTTTGTAGAATTACCTGTTTTAGTAATAGCTGAAGTTCTTGGAGCAGTTAAAAGCTCATTACTTAAACCTTCATACCCTAAATCTGATAAAGAAATATTTTGTTTATCTTTATGGATAATATGCGGTTCAATAATAATAACTAACTCTTGAGTTTGTTTAATTGTTTCTTCATATTTAAAAAGATAGTTAATAACAGGAATATCACCTAAAATAGGAACTTTATTAGACTCCTGAGTATTTTTTGTATTAATTAGACCACCAAGAATAATTCTATTTCCATCTTTTACAGTGACAACTGAAGATAATTGACGACGATTTAAATCAGGTGGCATCTCTCTACCAGTATTTGGTGTCATCGATATATCTTGTGTAGTTTCTGATAAAGATGGATTGATTTTTAATGTTATTGTGTTGTCATTAGAAATCTCAGGTGTAATTGTTAAAAGTACACCAGCAAAAACAGAATTAACTTGCTCATCTTCAGCAGTAGTAGTAGAAGTGGTTGTTGTACTAGTTGCTGATTTGATTTTATAGAAAAATTCAGTACCAGCAGTAATTAAAGCCGGCTGGTTATTTAGTGTTAAAACTTTTGGATTCGAGATTGAATTAACATCACCTTGTGTTTGTAAAAATTTAACTACTTCATTTAAAGTACCACCAGCTTTAATACTAACTAAACTTGCTGCTCCTTTAATTGTGTCTGCAACACCTGGACCAGGAATAGCAGACTCTTCAATATTGAGTTTTGTACCATCTACACTATCCCATGCAGAAACATTTCGGTTATTAAGGTGATGTACACCTAATTCAACATTTTGAAGTGCATAAAGTTGTTTCCAGTCTATACCGGTAGTTTTCCCTTTATTCATTGTAACAGCTAAGAGTTGTACATCAATTAAAACTTGTAGTTGTACTTTGTCTTGAAGCTTTTTTAAATATGATTTAAAACGCTTCATCTGTTTATTTGTTGCAGTGACAGTAATTAATCCGGCATTTTTATTAATAACAGGATGTGATGCTTGATACTTGTCATGTGGACGATTAAGTACTTTTACAAATTCTTCATCTAATTGATCCCAAAATTTAACTTCATCACTACTTTCGATTTTAATACCTGTATCAGCAGTAGCAGATGTGCCCCCAGAACCACTCGTTGACGTACTTGTAGTTCCTGTTGAACTTGAAGATGCAGAAGAAGAGCTTAAAGTAACATCTGTACTACCACTACTTTTTCTTTGGGACAGAATATAATCTATATTAAAAACTTCCGTCGTTAGATAAGAGATTTTTAACAGATTATTTTCAAGTGTATATGAAAGATTGTTTTCATGAAGTATGATATTTAAAACTTCATCAATAGTTAAGTTTTTTAGATTTGTTTTGTTGAGACTTGTCTCTAGAAACTTTTCTGCATAGGGATCGGTAACTACTATACTAAATCCACACTCATCACTTAATTGTTCAACAAAATCCATTATTTTAGTATTTTTAGCTGAGCTAATACTAAAAAGTTCATACGAACAATCAGCAAAACTACTTGTTGATAATGCTGCTGTTAATAAAGCTGCGCAAATTGATGTTTTTATATGTTTCATGTCCAATCCCTAATTATTATTAAATTTTAAACTTTTATGTTTACTTTTTGTTGATAACACAATACTCTTTTTACCTTGTTTCAAGAATACTACTTTATCGTTCACTCTTTCTATTTTATAACCACCAACACTCTGTCCCTCTTTATACCATTTACCACCAATTAAAGCAGATTTATTAATAATGGCTTCTAAGGCTAGTTTCCCCTTAGAACTTTTTGCTGAAATCTCAGAACTTGTTCGAGTAGAGGTTCTTGTAGGAGTTCTATATGAACGTGATCTACTGATTGTTTTCCCTTTTTTCCCTTTTTTTAAAAAAACAAATGGATTTGTCATCGAACCAAGATAAGAATTTCTAGCTCCAACACGGGCAGGTTTAATCGCTTCAACTTGCTCATCTACCCATGATAGTTCACTTGTATTCATCATTACATTATCTGCTGCAAGTCCAGTTGATACAAACAATGAGATGACTGTAATTATTGACTTTTTCATTAGTATGCAATCCCCCAAACTGATAGATTTAAATCTGAATAGAGCTTTCTATCTTCGGCTGTTATACTAAAGTCATGTAAATCAACTACTAATTCACTCTGTTCCAGTGCATTAATAAACTTTAAGCTATTAGTATAACTTCCTGTCCCTTTTACAGATATATCTAATACATGACCAAAAGACTTTCCTGTTTTTGCGTACTTATTAGTGAATTCACTAAGTTTCATATTGTACTTTTGTGCATTAGTTGTAATAGAGTCCAGATATTCACCCCAACGTTGTTCATCATATATTAAAAAAGAGATAGTCTCAATTTTACTTTTAATATAGTTATTACTCTCTTTTGTAAGTGCTGTTTTTTGATCAATTCTTTTAATTTCATTATTAAGGTTAACAATAATCGATTCAGGATTTCTTTGTAAATACATTTCATCCGTATTAATCTTCTTTTCTAAACTCACAACCTTAGCTCTTGTTTTCTCAAAGCCTTTAAAAGAACTATCCCAAAATAAAAGATAAGAAAAAGCAAAAATACCAACAACTAACATTACGTAGATCATCTGTATGTCTCTTTTTGGCTTATCTTTAAAAGCAGTGTCTATTTTATGTAAGTAATCTTCAATATTTATCTTCATGGCAGTTTCACCTTTAGTTCACTAAGATACATTTTAGAATCAGTATTTAATAAAATTTCCTCTAATTCAAATGTATATTTACCCTCATAGACTTTTGTCAAATGTTCAACTAGTCTAGTGATACGTCTATCTGTTTTTGCAGCCAAATCAATAGTCAATATTTGTTTAGAATCCTTTTCATGATAATAAGTTTTAGTTGCTTTAACATAAAACTTAGACATCTCCTTTGTAAAAGTAGCTAAAAGTTTAGCTTTCATTGGATAATCAACTTTTACTTCATGTATCTTAATTAAGGTATTCTTTTTCTCATTATATTCAGTTTCCTCTTTTGTTAATAGTTGCAGAGATTTCTCTTTATCAGCTAGTCTATTCTTAATAGTTGCTTCTCTTGTAACTCTTGTGTTATGCAGTTCATTGTACTTTTGCTGTAAAAGATCTTTTTGTAAACTTTGAGCATATGTTAAAACCCAATAAGTAATTGGATATGCAAAAGCTAGTGCTAAAGAAGCAGCAATAACTGTGATCAGTCTACCACTATCTCTTTGGATAAAACGAGGAGGGCGTTTATACTCTGTAAAGTTACATTTGTATCTATCTTCTTGTGAAAGGTTTGAATATAGATGCATTAATGCATGAAGTTGATCTACATATGTATCATTGTTTTCAAAACCGTAATCAAAGTTAAATTGACTTGACTGGATATTCAGTTCAGCTTCTATCATCTCATCAAGTTGTGTAACTGTTTGGATTTGAGAACCTATATAGATATGATCAATTTTGTCAATTTCGAAAGCTCTTTTTGTATATGTTAATATATCATTGATATTTGCAAAAAGCTCTTTATAGAGTTTAATAATATAAGTTTTATATTCACTCTCTGACTCTTTAAGATTTGTCTGTGTAAAGAACTTTAGGAATTCATCATAATCGATTCTCTCTCCATAGAGCTCACAGAATCTTTCATGCATATCTACAAATGAATACTTTATAGATTTTGTATATATAAACTCTTTTTCTGAGTATATTGTTAAGAATGCATCATTTTCTTGAAAATAAATGTAACCATGGACACCTGTATTGTTAACAATCTCTTTAACATATAAAGATTTTATAAGTAGTGGAACAGGAATAATTACATCAATATACTTAACACTCTCAACAACAGGTGCAAATGTGTTTGTTATATCTAGCGGATCAACAATGAAAACATGAAAGTGACGATTTTCCTCATCTAAACTGCTAAAAGACTCAACATACTGAATTTTATACTCAACAGCTTGATCAAGCGCTAACTCATCATACGCTTTGTTGCTTAATGCATCATATAAATCTTCATCAGGTATATTTTTACTAATTTCAATTTGCGCATTGATGAACTCTTTTGTATTTAAGTAAGAGATTACCAACTGCTCTTTCGAGTATTCTGGTGCTTTCTCTTCACTTAGAAAACTAGAAACTCCTTTAAAGTAAGTTTCCTTATATGGATTAACTGATAATACACTTGAGAAAGTGTGTTGTTCTGATGTGCTCATAAACTATAATCCTATCTAAATTGTGCCAGTATCATGGCACAAAATTCATCTTTTTTATAAAATTCTATCCTGTAAATATTATTACTTTTATCGATAGAATAAAGCTTATTCATATCTTTTTTAGTAATAACGATATCAGTTTCATCTTTTTTGTGTTTAGATGAGTAACCAATAACATTTACACGATATCCTTTAATCTTTACAACCTTAAAATCGTCAGATACAAAAAATTTTGAAGTTTTTTTAATAAAAGATGACTTTCCATCTATTATAACCTCAAAACCTTCTGGACTCTCTTGGCAAACCTTAAAGTACTGTGGTTTAAGTTTAGTGATAAGTTTGTTACCTATATAAACTTGATAAACCCCTTTTGAGCTTTTAATCTTTCCCAATGGATGGGAAAAACTAAAATCGTTACTCCTTGATTTTATCGGAATAAACCTTAAAATTTTTTTTATATTATTTAAATCTAACAAAAAGTTGTTATTTATTGCTAAAACACCATAGTTTTGAATGATTTTTTCTATATTCTCTATAGTGAGTTCAAAGTTTCTTTGATAGGTTATGCCCATTATTTTCATATATTCTTCAATTGCTAGGAGCTGATAAAATACTTTTTGTGCTAGAGAAGATAAGTTTTTACTTGTTTCAATAGCAAATGCGGGTTTGTTATGTGTTACTGCAAAGTAGGTAAGGGAAAGCTGCATAGCTTCATCTTCATATTTTGTTTTTGTATTTTTAACATCAAACCGATGATGCTTTGCTAGTAACTTTCGGTTGACGTTGTTTTTAACCTGCATAGCTATCTCGTTAAGATTACCAAAAGGCTGATTTTGTTTAAGTTGACATTGATCTATAACACACGTCTGTCCCCATGCATTAGGATTAAAAATACTTCCTTTATCCTCTTTTCTATAAAACCCATGGCCATCGTGTAAGTTTAGTACTAGAGAAACATTTTGCGACAAGATTATTTTTTTGATCTCTTTAACTATCTCTGTATCTTTATCATGTGGACGAATATATGAGAATTTTCTATTCATATCTCCATTAATACCGCGTGAGTTATTGATAATACTTTCTTGATTGAGGTTTGGTACAATCCATAAATTTTGGGAAGTTATTTTATAGTGTGTAGCAAGCAAAGAAGCTGCGAAGTAGCCACCGGGTTCATTCCCGTGAATACCGCCAATTACTAAGAGTGTCGCATTTGAGTCGGGATTCTCTTGTTTTATAAGTTGTATATTTGAGCCAAAGAGAAAAGAAAAGCTCAAAAGATAGATGATAAAAAGCTGTTTCATCTATCTCTCTGTAATAATAGATATTTTTTGATCTTGTAGTTTTATAATTAGTGTCTTATCTCCAGTAAAAGAGAAAGAGCTTGATTTGTAATCTTCTTTAAAAGTTATCTGGTAAACATTTTGTGTATCTGGATAAGGGATAACATTTAAATTTGTAAAAATAATTGTTTTATCCTCTTGTTTATTAAATATTCTAGTTTTGTACTTTGTAAATCTTTCTTTATCCATTCCATCAAAACGTTTAAAACTAGGATCATAAAAATTTAGATAGTTTTCTAAATCATTATATATCCATGCCAGTCTCCATGCATAGAGTTGAGAAAGTATGATTGATAAGTTCTTTTTTTGTATATCTGTTTTTACATCAGACTCATCAATAAGTAGTATTGTTTTTTTTATATCTATATGTTTATCTAAACATTCAATATTTTGGTTGTTTATTGCTATACAACCTTTTGTAAACTCATCACGTTCCTGATCAATAGGTAGCCCGTGGATCCATATCCCTTGACCTGTCTTGTTACGATACTTATCATATGTATTTGGGTATGATGTTACAAATGCCAATGGACCATAAAAAGGATCAACTTTATCTATTTTTTTTGTTAATCTATAGATCCCAACAGGAGTTCTTAAATCTCCCTCTTTAACTTTATCACCTTTTGCTTTTCCTGTAAAAGCACCATACTCTTTTTGTAGTTTATATGTAGAGGAATTTTTATCTTTCATATAGATATAAAGTTTTGAATTCTTTTTATTACAAGTGAGTACATTGCAGTATGATTCTAAATAACCGAATTTTGTATCTTTATTTTCTAAATACTCTTTCCAGTATTGTGTTGTAGCAAGTTTTTCATCAAGTCTTTTTTGTATATCTTGTATACCATGAATTCTATAGTTAGTTACAATGTCAGTATCAGATGCAAAGGTATTAATAGAAAGTATTAATAGTACAATAGCACTAAAAAAAGATCTATTTTTCATCGTCATATCCTATTTCTTTTAAAAAGTTTTTATTTTTAGACCATCCCTTTTTCACTACAACTTGAAGGTTTAAATAGGCTTGTTGACCGCTCAGTTTTTCGATCTTTGCACGTGCTGCTTTACCGATACGCTTGATAGCCTCTCCACCTTTACCTATAATAATCCCTTTTTGAGAATTTTTCTCTAAGATGATTGTTGCATAGATTTTATCGATACCCTCATTTTCATAGATCTTGTCTATAATTACATCTGATTCATAAGGGACTTCGTCACTGATATTCTCAAAAATAGCTTCACGGATAAAACCGGCATAGATATCACGAACAAGTTCACTTGTAAGATCTTCCGGGTCAAATAAGAAAGGTGATTCCGGCAAGTTTTTACTAATTGTATCTAGTAGATCTTTATGACCAACCTGACGAGGAATAGCAACAGGGATGAGAGCTTCAAATTTATCTGCAAATTGATTGTACTGAGCAATCTTTTTAAAAAGTTTCTCTTGTGATACTTGATCTATTTTACTCAGAGCTACAATATGTTTAATGTTTTTTTTGTTGAGTGTTAAGAATTTTTCATAATGTTCTAACGAATCTGTTACAGGTGCAAGATACACTATTAGATCACAATCTCCCATCGCTTTTAATGCTTCATCCAGCATATACTGATTTAAGATCTTCTCTTTTTCGTGTAAACCGGGTGTGTCAATAAAGATTATTTGCGTATCACCATGCATAACTATAGCATTGGAACGCTTTCTTGTAGCGTTGGCTTTTTGACTTACCATCGCTATTTTTTCACCTAAAAGTGAATTCATTAAGGTACTTTTACCCGCATTCGGTCTACCGATGAGTGAAACAAAGCCCGCTTTTGTCATCTGTTTCCTTTAAAGAATATATCGAGAAAGATCATCGTCTTCTACAACGATGTCAAGTTTTTCATGCACTAGGTCACTAGTTACTCTAAACTCTTTTCCTGCGTATTGATCTGCTTCAAAACTGATATCTTCGAGAATTCTCTCTAAAACAGTGTGAAGACGTCTTGCTCCGATATCCTCTGCAGTTTCATTAGCACGGTGTGAAAGTTTTGCAATTGCTTTAATAGCTTCATCTTCAAAAATCAGTTCCATATCTTCTACACCGAGAAGTGCCTGGTATTGTTTAAGAAGTGAGTTTTGTGTCTGTGTCAGTATTTGATAAAGTGTATCTTCATCTAAACTCTCTAATTCAACTCTTAAAGGAAAACGTCCTTGAAGTTCAGGGATAAGATCACTCGGTTTACTTACATGAAAAGCACCTGCAGCAATAAAAAGAATATGGTCAGTATTAATAGTCCCGTATTTTGTTGAAACGCTGCTGCCCTCTACGATTGGAAGCAGATCACGTTGCACACCCTCTTTAGAAGGATCGTTTCTTCCTTGCGACTTTTCATTAAGAGCAATTTTATCGATCTCGTCTAAGAAAATAATTCCACCGTTTTCGGCACGGCGAAGAGCTTCAGCATTAACTGCATTCATATCTAAAAGTTTTGAAGAAGCTTCCTGACGAAGTAAAATTTTTGCATCTTTTACTTTGAGCTCTTTCTTCTTTTCCTCTTTATTGATCGATGTAAAAAGTTTAGTAATCGATTCTTGTGCTTTAATCATTTCCGGTGGTAGATTTGTATCTGCAAACTCTACTTGAAGTGAGGCAGTGTCAAGTTCGATTTCTATTGTTTTATCATCCATCTCACCTGATTCAACTCTTTTTTCCATAGCTTCTAAAAGTCTTTGGTAATCATCTTTTTTTGATTCACTTGCACCCTCTGGAAGTGGTGGTAAGAGTTTTTCAACTATGCGGTTAAGGACATAGTTTTCAATTTTTTCTTTATTCTCTGATTCTTGTTCTGCTTTAACAATACTGATTGAATTTACTACCAGATCTCTGATCATAGATTCAACGTCACGACCGACAAATCCTACTTCAGTGTATTTTGAAGCTTCTACTTTGATAAAAGGAACTTTCATCATTTTTGCAAGTCTGCGGGAAATTTCAGTTTTCCCAACACCGGTTGAACCGATCATCAGAATATTTTTCGGTTTAATCTCTTGACGCATTTCACCATCAAGTTGCATTCTTCTGTATCTTGTACGAAGTGCTAAAGCAATAGTTTTTTTCGCGTTTTTTTGACCAATAACATAGTTGTCAAGATATTCGACTATCTGTTTAGGAGTCATATCCATTATTTATTATCCTCTAGAATGAGTGTTTTAATATTGTGGTTTGTATAGATACATAGATCAGCAGCAATTGATAAAGATTCTTTTACTAGTTCCTCTTCATCAAGATCTGAATGTTTTTTAAGTGCACGAGCAGCTGAGATGGCATAGTTGCCACCGCTTCCAATAGAAGCGATCTCACCGTCTTCAGGTTCAACAACATCACCGTTTCCTGTTAAAATGAAGATATGTTCAGTATTTAAAACGATCATCATCGCTTCTAAACGACGTAGAACTTTGTCTTTTCTCCAAGCTTTAGAGAACTCAATAACAGATTTTAAAATATCACCTTTTTTATTCTCTAAAAACTCTTCAAACATATCAAAAAGGTTAAAGGCATCAGCAGTACTTCCGGCAAAACCGGCAAGAATTTTACCATGATGGAGTGTACGAATTTTTGTCGCATTCCCTTTTAATACACTGTCGCCAAAAGTTACTTGACCGTCACCACCGATAACAGCTTTATCTTTTCCTTTATAGGCAAGTATTGTTGTAGCATCAAACATTGTTTAGTTATTCCCCTTGAACATCTACATGTAATGTAGCATGGATACCGTGACCAAGCTTTAGATCAAGTGAGTGCTCACCAACACTCTTGATCGCAGTTTTGTCTGTAATGTGTTTTTTGTCAATTTCGATAGAGTGCTGTTTAAGAAGTGCATCAGCAATCTCATCTTTTGTAACGGCTCCAAAAAGGTGACCGTTTTCACCCATTTTCTTTGTTATGATGATCTCTGCTTTATCAAGTTTTACAGCCATCTCTTTAAGACGTGCGATCTCTGCAGCTTCTTCAGCAGCTAATCTTTTTTGTTCAGCTTCATGTTCAGCTAAGATCTCAGGTGTAGCCGGTTTTGCAAACCCTTTCCCTACAAGAAAGTTTTTACCGTAACCGTCTTTTACTTCTTTTACTTCACCCGCTTTTCCTAAGCTTTTTACATCTTTGATAAGTAATACTTTCATCCGATTATCTTTCTATGTCACCAGGGTATGAAACGATACCGTGTGTTAAGTTTCCTATTTTTGTATATCCCATGTCTGTTAAAATTCTAGCAACGTGAGCTGAACGGCTACCAACATGGCAGTAAAGGATGATGTTTTCATTTTTATCAAGTTTTGCTTCATCTAAAGTTTGGAAAAAGCTACTTGTTGGAACTAATTTGTCAGCACCTTTGATGTGACCCATTTGCCATTCCATATGTTCACGTACGTCAACAATTTTAAAATTAACCATACCAAGATCACGAGCTTCTAAAAGTGCAACTAGTTCATCACCATCTAATTCACTTTTATTAACCAGTGCTTCACATTCTTCAGCCGTTAGGCCTCTCGAGTGAGTGTGAGCAGCTTCCTCCATTCCCAGTTCGATTCTTTGTTGAGCTGCAAATTCAGGTGTACAGAAAATTCCACAGTGACATTTTCCATCTTCAGGGATCTCTTTTTCAATTGCCGGTTTACAAGGACAGATACGATCATCTACACTTCTTGCTTTTCCGTCAACTTCTTCAACCATAAAACATGGACAGAATCTTTTTCCGTACATCATTTTATTACGTGCAAGACCCATTTGCACACCTTCATTTACTTCTTCTTGAGGGTTATAAACCCAACCAAATTGAGCATTAACTTTATCTGTAAATTTGATTGTTTTTTCCATCTCTGCGATAAATTCCGGAGAATTCATATCGATTCTAACTATACTCATGTTTATTCCTTTCCGTAAGTTGTTTTATTTATTTCTTCTTGCTTTACCTTCGATGATAAAACGAAGTGCATTTAGTCTAATGAAACCTTCTGCATCTTTTTGGTTATATACATCATCAGCTTCAAAAGTTGAGTGTGCTTCAGAGAATAGTGTTTTTGGTGATGTTCTACCAACAACAATTACATTCCCTTTGTAAAGTTTTAATCTTACGTCACCTTCAACATGTTTTTGTGTATTGTCAATTAGTGCTTGTAGTGCTTCACGCTCTGGAGAGAACCACATACCGTTATAGATAAGTTTTGCATATTTAGGCATGATCTCATCTTTTAGGTGAGCTGCTTCACGATCCACAGTAATAGATTCGATAGCACGGTGAGCTTTTAACATAATAGTTCCACCCGGAGTTTCATAACATCCGCGAGCTTTCATACCAACATATCTGTTCTCAACAATATCGATACGACCGATACCGTGCTTGTTACCGTAATCGTTTAGTGTTTTTAGAAGTGTTGCAGGAGACATCTCTTCACCGTTGATTGCGATAGGATCACCGTTCTTGTAAGAGATTGTAATATACTCAGCTTCATCTGGAGCCTCTTCCGGAGACGCAGTCCATAACCACATAGAATCTTCCGGCTCTGCATTTGGATCTTCTAGGTGAAGACCTTCGTAAGAGATGTGAAGTAAGTTAGCATCCATTGAATATGGGCTTACTTGCGGGTTTCCATTTTCATCCATATGTTTTTGTGCGATCTCAATACCATGCTCTTTTGCGTATGCTAAAAGTTTTTCACGAGAGTTTAGGTCCCACTCTCTCCATGGAGCAATTACTGTAATATCAGGATTTAATCCTAAATAACCAAGTTCAAAACGTACTTGATCGTTTCCTTTACCTGTAGCACCGTGACTTACTGCATCTGCACCCATTTTCTCTGCAATTTCAATCTGTTTTTTAGAAATTAACGGTCTTGCGATAGAAGTTCCTAAAAGGTACTCACCTTCATAAATAGTATTTGCTCTAAACATTGGGAAAACGAAATCTTTTACAAACTCTTCTCTAATATCCAGAATGAAAATATTCTCTGGTTTAATACCCATTTTAAGTGCTTTTTCACGTGCAGGTTCAACCTCTTCACCCTGCCCAAGATCAGCAGTAAAAGTAATAACTTCTGCATTATATTCGTCTTGAAGCCATTTTAAAATAATACTCGTATCAAGCCCACCAGAGTAAGCTAAAACAACTTTGTTCACACTTTTTTTCATGTAAAAAACCTTTTGGTGATAAAATAATAGTGCAGATTGTATCTAATTGTAAGTGAGAATTTGCTTATAGTAGAAAAATAGATAGAAAGGTTCAATGAAACAGGTAGAAAGAAGGCGGAATTTTATCCTTTTGAATCGAATAAAATCCCATTTACTTCTTGCATTTTCGGTAAAACAATTTGTGCGTCTTCAGCCGGAAATCTTCGTATCATTCTATTGCTTTTTGCTTCTATAACTGAAACATAAAATATATCTTGGGAATCAACTCCAAATTTGATATTTGTACTAATAGGTGCTAACGCCTCATTCAGCTGTTTTACAAGTTTTTCAACATCCTCTTTTGAGTTGAGTTTTTTTGCTGAATCAACAGTGTCTTGTTGCACCTCTTTGACAATATCTTGTTGTTGTAATTGTGTCGATTGATTTTGCTCTATGCTTCGTCCTTGAAGCTCTTGTGCACCCATCTGAGTCTGTTGCTGTTTAGCAACATTTGCTATGCCGTCCATGCCTTACTCCTTTTGTATTCACAATTAATATAGTAGCAACTAGATCGACTATAGAAAAAAAATGTTTAGAAAAAAAACAAAAAATTTACAATTTATATGATAACCTTCCATTTATGAACAGTTATATACAACTTTTAAAACAGGAAAAAATCTTACGAAGACTCTCCTTTATTCAGCTAATTTCCTATTTCGGTGCATGGTTTAGCAATGTCGCTATCTACACACTTTTACTTAAAATGGAAGTTTCTGCCGAAGTTGTATCTTTTGTGGCAATGCTCCATTTTTTAGCGGGTGTTGTTCAAGCTCCGTTTTCGGGTGCAATCATAGATATGGTTAAACCGAAAAAACTGATGCTTTCACTGATAGCTTTAGAGATAATAGCTACTGCATTTTTAGTAATGGTAACGACCCACAATCATTTGTTATTGTTATATGTACTTATCTTTGTAAAGATGGCAGCTGCATCATTTTACTTTACGACTGAGATGTCACTACTCCCTAAAATTCTTGATGCAAAAGTTTTACAAAAAGCGAATGAACTACACTCTATTATCTGGTCGTTATCTTATACTTTAGGAATGGCTATAAGTGGATTTGTAGTTTATCTTTTAGGGATTAAAATCGCGTTTATACTCGATGCACTTTTCTTTGTTGTTGCCTTTTATTTGTTGAGTACTTTGAAAATTGAAGTTGATCTACTTACGCAAAAAGAGAAACTCTCAGAGATGATGCGGGATACTTTCAGATATCTCAAACGCACACCGAAAGCTTTTCATCTTATGGTTGTACATGCTTTTGTAGGGCTTACTGCTTTTGATGCGCTTGTAGCACTTATGGTAGATAAATATTATGCAGGGATTATTGCAACCTCTTTGGCTTTGGGACTGCTTCACTCAGCCCGTGCAGTCGGCTTGGTGGTAGGACCTGTAGTTCTTGGAAAGTTTGTAAACAACAAACGACTGATATATATCTTTATAGCACAAGCATTGGCCGTGCTCTTATGGTCGTATGTGATGGAGTATTTTTATCTAAGCTTGGTTGCAAGTGTGATCGTAGGCTTTTTTACAACGACACTTTGGTCATACAGCTATACGCTTCTGCAAAAAAATATTGAAGAAAAATATTATGGTAGAATAGTTGCATATAACGATATGCTTTTTTTAAGCTCTGCGGCATTTACTTCGTATATGATCGGGTATTTGGCAACGGCAGATATATCGCTTGAAAATATAGCAAACATTATGGGACTTGGATTTATCGTTGGGGCTTTTTATTATGCCTATGTTATTAAAACAAAGAAGATAAAAGAGATAAATATATGAGTTTTGCAGTATTAGGTGGAATTTTTCTTAATATCGGTGCATTTCTAACCTTTAAAGGAAAAATATTCCAAGCTGTTATTGTCTACTTATTTGCTGACTTGTGCTGGGTTGTTATGGCCTATGAGAGAGATGATTTTTGGGGAATTATCTCTATAACAATAGGAGTTGTCTTCGGGCTTCTAGCATTTTACAAAATGAAAATCGGAGTACTAAGAAAA
The DNA here is from genome assembly GCF_014905095.1 of Sulfurimonas marina. Classification (NCBI taxonomy): domain Bacteria; kingdom Pseudomonadati; phylum Campylobacterota; class Epsilonproteobacteria; order Campylobacterales; family Sulfurimonadaceae; genus Sulfurimonas; species Sulfurimonas marina. Next base: position 752,786 of record NZ_CP041165.1, read on the forward strand.
ACATTAGAGAAGGAAGAGGATTGATATATAAATCGAGTGTAGGGGATATAGATTTAACAAACTTGGTAAGACTTTACCCCGCTGTAGTTGTAGATATGCAAGGGGAAGTTGCCGAGATGAGTTTGGAGTGGATCGAGCTTTACGGTGATAAAGTAAAAACACTCCATTATGTACTTGTATTTGATTCTACACAAATAGGTGATGAAGAGAAAAATAGAGTTGTTTTAACTTTCGAGACAAAAGATGAATTGATGCAAGAGATGCAAGAGGTAGCAAAATTATACAACTGATTTCACAAGATACTAAAAAAGTATTCTCCCTTGCCATTCCGGCAGCACTGAAACATTTAGTAGATATACTGCAGGTTCTCATCGATATGTTAATGGTTGGGGCGGTGAGTACAGCTGCTCTTGCAGCTGTTGGTATTAGTATGCAGTTTATGATGCTTATCAATGCGATCATAACGCTTTACGTAGTGGGTGGAAATGCTCTAATATCTCGTTTTATAGGAAGCGGTAGAAAAAACAGAGCCTCTTCTTTACTCTATGGGCTTGTTATTTTTGCAACTATACTCGGTTTTTTTGTAACGATTATCGGCTATTTTGGCAGTGCGACTTTTTATAGTGCGATGGGATCAACTCCTGATGTTATTCAAGCGGGTGAAGAGTATTTCAGCATCCTCTCTTTAGGGATCATTTTAATCTTTATAGATAACCTTCTTTACAATGCACTCTCTGCTGCTGGAGATACGAAAAGTTCACTCTATATTAAACTGCTCTCAGCAGCACTCAACGCTTTTTTAAACTATGTACTGATCTTCGGGCATTTCGGTGCACCGGAATTGGGTGTAAAAGGGGCTGCAATAGCGACAGTTATCGCTTATCTGTTCAATGTTATAGCTTACTATATACTTATCAAAAAACTCAATGCCAAACTCGATTTTCTCCCTATTGTTAGAAAAGTAGATGTAGTGAGAGCCATTAAAGTGGGATATTCCGCTTTTTTAGATCGAGGGATCTCAAGTGCAAGTTTTTTGATCTTTGTCTCAATCATTACGGCATACGGTACAGCAGAGCTGGCAGGGTATCAAGTAGGTCTTAGAATTGAGGGGATCGCATTTATGCCAGGATTTGGTTTTGCGATCGCGGCTATGGCTCTTGTGGGTCAAAATATCGGGGCAAGAGATTTTGATAAAGCTTACAATATGGGGATTATCTCAGGCCGTATAGCTTATGGTTTTATGGGAAGTGTCGGGATAATTATGATCCTTTTTCCTGAATATTTAGTCTCGTTTTTTACCAAAGATATGCTTACGATCGTAGTAGCATCTCAGTACCTTATTTTAGTGGGACTTGCACAAATTCCATTGGCATTGATGTTTGTTTATTCATCTGCACTAAGGGGAGCCGGGGCTACAAAAATAACAATGCGGGTAAATGTTGCATCGCTTTGGTTTTTACGAGTAGTGCCTTCATACATAGCGTACGAGATGGGTTACGGAATTGTAGCTATTTTTATCATTATGAATATTGAGACTTTGATCAAAGGGATTATCTTTTGGTATATCTACTCCAGACGTACCTGGTTACATACAAAAGTTTAGCTTCTTTTGATAAAATATCATCATGAATAATCAAGAATATATAGAAGCAGTAAAATTATTAAACAAGTGGGCATACCATTACTATGTTTTAGACGATCCTATAATGACGGATGAGGGGTACGATAAGCTTTACCATGAAGTTTTAGAGTATGAAGAGAATCATAAAGAGGAAGTTTTAAAAGATTCCCCTACACAAAGGGTTGGTGATATCGTAAGTGACGGTTTTACAAAAGAGAAACATATATCTCGTATGTGGTCTTTGGAAGATATTTTTAATGAAGACGATTTGGACAAATGGCTGACTAAGACATATAAGCTTGACAGCAGAATCAGCTTTTATTGTGAGCCGAAATATGACGGGGCTTCACTTGATCTTGTTTATGAAAACGGTGAACTAATCAAAGGGATTACAAGAGGTGACGGTGTAGAGGGTGAACTCATTACCCAAAACGTAAAAACAATCCGCTCGATCCCTTTAACAATCGAGCATAAAGGGCTTATTGAGATCCGCGGTGAGGTTGTTATCTTTAAAGATGAGTTTGAGAAGATCAACGAAGAGCGTCTGAAAAAGGGTGAAGCGCTTTTTGCAAACCCTAGAAATGCTGCAGCGGGAAGTCTGCGTCAATTAGATCCTAGTATTACTGCTGCTAGAAATCTTGTGTTTTTACCGTATGGATTAGGGGAGAATGAACTTCCCGAAAAACTGCTTCATGACAAGATGGAATATATCTACTCTTTAGGATTTAGAAAACCGCCTGTAAGTGCAGTTTGCAAAAACAAAGATGATATCCAAGAGATATACAAAGAGATGGTTGCAAATAGAGACAGCTACTCCATGATGCTTGACGGTATGGTGATAAAAGTTGATGAGATCTCTTCACAGATCGATATGGGCTATACTGTAAAAGTACCACGCTGGGCGGTAGCATATAAATTCCCTGCAGTTGAGAAAATCACTACGGTCAAAGATATTTTACTTCAAGTCGGACGTACAGGAGCGGTAACACCGGTTGCAGTTGTTGAGCCTACAGATATAGAGGGGGTAGTTGTAGAGCGTGCAACGCTTCATAATTTTGATGAGATCACACGTAAAGATATCCGCTTAGGGGATAAGGTTATTATTCTTCGAAGCGGGGATGTAATTCCTAAAATTATTAAAGTTTTAGAGCACGAGAGAACGGGAAATGAAGTAGAGGTACATCGTCCGACGGAGTGTCCGGTGTGTGGTAGTGAACTCTTACAAGAGGATGTACTTATTAAATGTCAAAATCTCGAGTGTAATGCAAGGGTTGTGAACTCGATCATCTATTTTGCTTCAAAACCTTGTTTAAATATCGACGGGCTTGGAAACAAGATAGTAGAACAGCTCTTTAATGAACATTTAGTAAAGTCTGTACTTGATCTTTTTAGTCTGACAAAAGAGCAACTCTTAGAGCTTGAAGGGTTTAAAGAGAAAAAAGCACAAAATCTTTTAGATGCGATCGCAAATGCAAAAGGAAGCGAGTTGTGGCGTTTCATTAATTCTCTGGGAATTGAGCATATCGGTGAAGTGGCTTCAAAAATGATCGCGGCAAAGTTCGGGCTTAAATTTTTAGAGATTCATAAAGAAGATCTTTTAGAGATTGATGGAATCGGTGAAGAGATGGCTGAGAGCTTTTTAGAGTTCTTGCGTGTAAACGAAGAGACTATTAAAGAGTTGTTGGAGGTGATCGAGCCACTTGAGCCTGAACTTAGAGAAGAAGCTCATGAGAATCCTTTTAAAGCAAAAACTGTAGTACTGACTGGAACTATGAGTGAGTCTCGCGGAGCGATTAAAGAGATGCTTGAAAATCTCGGTGCTAAAGTTTCAGGCTCGGTAAGTAAAAAGACCGACTTTGTGATCTACGGCGAAGATGCAGGAAGTAAATATGATAAAGCTGTAAGCCTTGGAGTTGCTACTCTTACTGAAGATGAGATGAGAGAAATGGTTTGAGACTAGATAGTTATTTAGTTGAACAGGGACTTGCAGAAACCCGTAATAAAGCACAGTCGATCATAAAAGAGGGACTGGTTTTAGTTGATGACAAAGAGATAAAAAAGCCCGCTTTTAAAGTTGAGGATTCAATGAATGTGATTGTAAAAGAGCATAAAGCATATGTTTCTCGTGCTGCACATAAGCTCAAAGATTTTATTGATGAAATTCATTATGAACCAAGTGGCAAAGTAGCACTGGATATCGGCTCATCTACAGGAGGATTTACACAGGTACTTCTTGAAGCGGGAGCGAAGGAAGTAACTTGTGTAGATGTAGGTTCTGATCAGCTTCATCACTCGCTGTGTAGTGATGAAAGAGTGCATGTTTATGAAAACTGTGATATTAGAAAGTTTGAAAGTGCATCGCCGTTCGAGTTGATTGTTAGTGATGTGGCCTTTATCTCACTGCTTTACATTTTAGATGATATCGACAGACTTGCATCAAAAGATATTATTTTACTTTTTAAGCCGCAGTTTGAGGTTGGACGTGAAGCAAAACGTGATAAAAACGGTGTTGTGCTTGATCAAAAAGCTATAGAAAATGGTATGATTAGATTTGAAGATGCATGTAAATTAAAAGGTTGGACTTTGCAGAGCAAAGCGCCTTCAAAAACAACAGGAAAAGAGGGTAATCTTGAATACTGCTACTATTTTACAAAATAGCACTAGTGTTGCTATAGGTGGATTTGACGGGATGCACATTGGGCATCAGGAACTTTTTCATCACTTAGATCAAAACGGTGTAATTGTAGTGATCAATACAGGGTATGCAAATCTGACACCTTCTCATTTTAGACAAAGACATACTGACAAACATCTTCATTATTATAATTTAGAAGATATCCGTCATCTAGACGGAGCGGGGTTTGTCGAACTGCTGAAAAAAGATTTTCCAAAACTGCAAAAGATTGTTGTCGGGTATGATTTTCATTTCGGAAAAGATAGAAGATACTCTTATGAAGACTTAAAAGAGCTTTTTCTCAAAGAGAATGAAGATGGAGAAGTTGTGATCGTAAAGGAAGTGAAACATCATAATGATGCGGTACATTCCCATAAAATCCGTCAAAAACTCGCTATTGGAGATATCAAAGGGGCAAATGAGTTTCTTGGATATAACTATACAATTTGTGGGAAAAAGATCACAGGTCAGGGGATCGGAGCAAAAGAGTTGGTAGCTACGATCAACCTTGAAGCTAAAGAGTTTTTAGTCCCAAAAGAGGGTGTATATGTGACAACTACACGTATAGATGATGAGGAACATTTTCACCCATCTGTGAGTTTTATTGGGCATCGTGTAAGTACTGATGGAAGTTTTGCGATCGAATCACATATACTTGACGGCAAAGTAGTCTGTGAAGAGAAAGCGGAGATCAGTTTCATAGCTTACATTAGAGAGAATAAAAAGTTTGAGAGTATGGATGAGTTGCGAGATGCAATCAAAAAAGATATTGCAGTAGCAAACAGAGAACTACAACGTTTAGAATTATAATAATTGGAAAGTAATGCAAAGAGAATATTTAGAAGATAAAGAGACCCTTTATTTTAAATTTGAACAAAATAAAGAGGACTTTATCGTAGATGAGATAGGGTTGAATTTTAAAGGTAAAGGGAATTTTTTAATCCTTCGCGTAAAAAAAGTGGAGCTTACAACTTGGGATATGATCGCAGAGTTTGCAAAGTTTTTAGATATTGACGCACAAAAGATAGGATATGCTGGTTTAAAAGATAAACATGCGACAACGACGCAGTATATTTCGATTGAAGCAAAGTATGAGAAAGCACTTAAAAAGTTTAAACACCCTCAAATAACGATCATCGGTTCAACTCACCATACACACTCGATTCGTATGGGTGATCTCAAAGGAAACAGTTTTACGATCAATCTTTTCGGAGTGAGTCAGATCGAAGCAGGGCAGATAGAAAAGCGTGCGAGAAAAATTGTAAAAAACGGTTTGCCAAACTACTTCGGATATCAAAGATTTGGACGTGATGAGGACTCGCTTGAACAAGCTAAAGCTATGATCGCAGGGGAGCTGCATATAAATGACGCAAAACTCAAAAACTTTCTAATCTCTATCTATCAAAGTCAGTTTTTCAACGACTGGCTCAAAGAGAGAGTGCTTTTCAGCAGAGAAAACAATAATGGTGAATTTGCTCTTTTAGAGGGTGATGTGTATATGGATACTAAAGGGAAATTCTTCACACCTAAAACAAAACAAGAGAAAGATTTTAAAGCTCAAAAGGTAGTCCCTACGGGTCTTTTATGTGGGCGTGATGTGTTCCGTGCACGAAGCGATGCGAGAAAGATCGAGGAAAAATACGACGATCAGTTTTTATATGAGAAAGGGTACCGCAGAGAAGCGGTAGTTTTTCCAAAAGATATCAAGCTGGACTATAAAAATAATTTCGATATTTTAAATATCAGCTTTTCACTTCCTAAAGGTTCTTACGCTACGGTATTTTTAGAAGCAATCGCAAATAGAAACTACAAAGCTAAAAAGATAAAGTAGTTTCTACCACTGCTCTTCATCTTCATTGATCTCAGAATCATCATACGGATCCATATGTGTCAGCACATGTACTTTTTTATCTGGAAAAAGTGCAAGGATTTTGGCTTCTACCTTATCGGCTACAAGGTGTGCATCATATAAAGAGATACTAACGTTAAAAACGGCGTGGTAAGAGATAAAGATATGTGAACCAGATTCTCTGGTTTTTAGATAGTGATAGTTTGTAATAATAGGTTCACTTTTGATCACTTTATCGATTTTCTCTATATCTTCTGCAGGTAATGCAATATCAAGAAGCATTAACACTCCTTCTTTTATTATTGGAAATGCAGAGTAAATCATATATGCTGCGATTGCAATACCTAAAATAGGATCAATTAGTTGTTCACCCGTATAGCTAACAGCAGCTAATGCAAAAAGTACAGCACCGTTAGAAAGAAGGTCTGTTTTATAGTGCAGGGCATCTGCACGGATTACCATATTGTTTGTTTTTTTGGCTACATAGATTAAAAAAGCCACAAGCAGAGCAGTAATGATAATTGATGCAAGCATAACGTAGAAGGACTCCATCATATATTGCATCTCATGTGGATGGATGATTTTCTCTAAAGCTTCATAAAGGATGAAAAATGCCGAAAAAGAGATAACACTTCCCTCTATAACAGCTGCAAGCGGTTCTATTTTACTTCTTCCGAAATGGAAACTCTCATCAGGATTTTTCTCCGCATTGTGTAGTGCAAAATAGTTAAATAGTGAAACCGTAAGATCTAAAAAGCTATCGATTGCCGATGCAAGAACTGCGATAGAACCGCTTAGAACTCCAACTGTCATTTTTAGTAGTACGAGTAGTCCTGCAACGGAAGTTGAAACAACTGTAGCCTTTTTCTCTAAAGTCATATAAAACCGATCCTTTTTTAGTTACAATTATATAAAAATTTTAAACTATTGAGCTTAAATGGACATACAAAAGATTAAAGAAGATAGAAAAAAGTGGATGAGTTGGAAAAACATTGCACCTCTTAGGGATGCTTTGGCTCAACTTGATGATGTACCTTGCGATGTCACTTTTGGAGACGTGGTTAAGATCAGCGGTGATTTTGACCAAGAGGCTATATATAACACTGCAAAAATGTTAATGCCTTGGAGAAAAGGACCCTTTGCAGTTGGTGATACTTTTATAGACTCAGAGTGGAAAAGCAATGTAAAATATAACCTTATTCGTAAACATTTTGATTTAAAAGGGAAAAAAGTTGCCGATATAGGGTGTAACAATGGTTACTATATGTTCAAAATGTTGGAAGAGGAGCCTGAGTTACTTGTAGGGTTTGATCCTTCACCGCTTTATAAAACACAATTTGATTTTATAAACCATTTTATAAAGAGTGATATTGTTTATGAACTTCTGGGTGTTGAGCATTTAGAGTTTTATGAAGAGAAGTTTGACACGATCTTTTGTTTGGGGGTTTTATACCATCGTAGTGATCCGGTTGCTATGTTAAAGTCGTTGTATCGCGGATTAGAGAAAAAAGGTGAGGTGATACTCGATACTTTTTATATAGACGGGGAAGATGAGATGGCACTCTGTCCGGAATCGAGTTACTCAAAGATACCAAATATCTACTTTGTTCCTACGATTAAGGCTCTTCGAAACTGGTGTCTAAGAGCCGGCTTTTCAGAATTTGAAGTGTTGGAAACTTCGATCACGGATGAGGGTGAACAAAGAAAAACTGAATGGATAGAAGGGCAGTCTTTAGAAGACTTTTTAGACCCAGATGATAAAACAAAAACCGTTGAAGGTTACCCCGCACCACAAAGAGTATATGTACGATTGATAAAGGATAAGAAATAATGGCTGAAGAATTACAAGAACACGAAACAGATTTAGAGATAGAAGATTATAGGGATGACCAGGTTGTTGCAAAAACACACGACAGGATCAATGAAGATTTAAGTGGTGAAGTAGTTAAACTCGAAGAGGGTTATGTTGAGGTAAGACTTACAACTACCATAGATATGTTAGCTGATAACGTTGGGCTAATTCACGGTGGTTTTATCTTTTCTGCTGCAGATTATGCCGCTATGCTTGCTGTAAATGAAAGAAATGTAGTTTTAGTAGCATCAGATTGTCAGTTCTTATCTCCGGTAAAACTGCATGATGAAGTAAATATTGTAGCACGTGTTAGACATAAAGAGGGACGTAAAAGAAACGTTTATGTAACGGGACATGTATTAGATGTAAAAGTGTTTGAAGGGGAGTTTAAAACGGTTATTACAGAGAAACATGTTTTAAAATTAAAGCTTCTTCATGACGAAGAAGCTTTAAATAGCGGTACGACACCTCCACCACCTGAAGGCAGCTTAGAATAGTTCTAAGCTTCTGCACTTAAAAGAAATACTCCGAAATCTCTATGTGGTTTATTGATAGTGTTAATGTTCTCAAATGAAACATTTTTAAAACCGCAATTCTCTACAATTTTACAAAGAGCATCTTTTTCAAATCCAAAGTGATATACTCCCGTATTGTCTGAGTGAAATGTTCCGTCTTCACTCTCTAAATCGGCAATAGCTAAAAAACCACCTTCATGTAAATTCTCTTTTACAGTTTGAAAAAACTTTGTAAGATCTTCAACATGATGCAGTGTCATTGAACTGATAAGTCCGTGAAACTTCATATCTAAAGGGTTTTCAACTATATCTTGATGAATAGCTTCTATAGAAACCTCTGGAGTATTTTTCTCCTCTAGTTTATCAAGCATCCCTTTTGAAGTATCTACACCGTACACTTTTTGTACTTTTTTTGCGATCTCAAAACCAAGAAGCCCTGTACCAACTCCAAAGTCCATTAAAACCATATTGTCTGATAGAACAAATTTATTTTCAATAGCATCTGCTATAACTTTTGCACCATTAACTCTGATGTCGCCTTTATCCCAATTTTCTGCACGTTTATCAAATTGACTCATAATATACTTATCCAATAATCTGAATTTTTTTGTTCCTGTTTTATAGTTGTTGTCCCGCCATGACCAGGATACACTGTTTTGTCATAATCTATCTGTTTAAATTTTTCTAATGATTTTTTCATATCCTCGGGAGAAGAGTATGGAAAGTCGGTTCTTCCGATACTACGTTCAAAAATAAAATCTCCGCTAAACATAGCATCTCCAATCTCAATTGTACTACATCCTGGACAATGACCGGGAAAGTGACGGAATTTTACTTTAACACCGTCAAAATCAAGCTCCTCGTCCCCTACAATCTCAACATCTGGAGTTGAGGGTGGAAGATCGGGCATCCAGCCGCTTCCCTGGAGTAACATCACATCACCTTGCGGCGTATAAAGTTTTACGCCGAGATCTTTTTGGAGCTCTGCATTACTCCATACGTGATCAAAATGTCCATGGGTATTTAAAATGGCAACGGGATTTGTAACGTTCTCTTTTACCCACTCTGTAGCATCTACACCAGGGTCGATAATAAAATCTTTTCCATCAACTGTCGCGATATAACAGTTTGTTTGATATGGTCCCATAGGTTGTACTTTTATTGTCATTATTACTCCATTTTAAAATATATACATAGTGTTACTATTCTTCTCTTTATGGGGGGGAATTGTATAGTAATGATACTAATCAAACTCTTAATTTTTTGTTCTTAACACAAATGTAAGATAGAAAAAGTATAATCTCGTTTTTTAAAAAATTATAAGGAGAAATTATATGGAAATCATGGTAGCTGTTTACGGTACTGCTTTAACGATCGCTTCTGGAATGTACGTATATTTTAATACAGGTGATCGTGCTCACTAAGCACTAACGGGTATGATACTTTTGTATCATCCTTTTACCTGCAATATTTTTCTTCATAACTAACTACAAATACAACTAACTTCTTTTATTATTAACATCAATCTTTAATAAACAAATTCTCTTTTTTAAGAAAAGTTATACCATTATTCCTTTATGAATTTTTATAATGAACTTGAAGTGATATTGGAGATAAAAACTCCTACAGAAAAGCTGGAAAAATTTAGAGAGTTTTATAAAGAGTTTGTTCAACAAGAGATCGACTTTTCAAGCGAAGAAAATCCCAAAATATTTACCCAACCTGCATATGAAGGTTTTTGTAAAGTTGTCCCACCTCAAAAAGTACCTAAACGCTCAAATCTGACTACAAAAGAGGGGCAGATTAATCTGCTTCATGCAGTTGCACATATAGAGTATTCGGCAATTGATTTAGCTCTTGATGCAGCATATAGATTTCGTGGACTTCCTAGAAAATATTACGAAGACTGGTTGGAAGTTGCCAATGATGAAGTACGCCATTTTGAGATGCTTGAAACCCTTTTAGATGAACTTGGAAGCAGCTATGGAGAGATTGAAGTGCATAACTCTTTGTTTGAAGCAAGTTTCAAAACGCAAACTTTGCTTGAGCGGATGGCAGTTGTACCAAGATACCTTGAAGCTAACGGACTAGATGCTACTCCAATGATCTTAGAAAAACTGAAAAACTATCCAAAAAATGAGATATTGGAGAAGATCAAATCTGCACTCACTATAATTTTACAAGAGGAAATAGACCATGTCAAAAAGGGGGATGTTTGGTTCTCTTATGCTTGTGAGTTGGAAAATGAAGATCCAAGTGTTTTTTTTGATATCATTAAAAAGTACTATCCAAGAAGTTTTCTACGTCCAGATGATCTTAATATCGAGGCTAGAAAAGAGGCTGGCTTTAGTTGTAGTGAGCTTAAAATTATGGCAAATAAAGAGGTTTGTTAATTTTAAAAAGATATAATTTAAAAAGTTAATATTTTTTAAAGGTTTAGTGTATAATTATGAGTAAGTATTCACAAATAACTGATTATCTCGTAAGTTTTTTAGATGAAGAAGTAAGAAAAACAGGGATAAAAAAAGTGGTAGTTGGTTTGAGTGGCGGACTTGATTCTGCTGTTGTCGCCGTACTTGCTCACAAAGCATTCGGCGATGACCTTTTATGTGTCAAGATGCCTTCTCAATACTCTTCACAAAGTTCACTTGATGATGCTGATGAGTTATGTAAAGATTTCTCTTTGAGAAATGAAACGGTCTCGATTGAGCCGATGTTACGTGCATATGAAGAGATGCATCCAAATCTTAATAATTTAAGAAAAGGGAACTTCTCTTCTCGTATGAGAATGTCGACACTTTTTGATATCTCGGCTCGTGAAGGAGCACTAGTGCTTGGTACGAGTAACAAAAGTGAGCTGATGCTTGGTTACGGAACGCTTTACGGAGATCTGGCAAGTGCCATTAATCCGATAGGCGATCTTTATAAGAGTGAGGTTTTTGAACTAGCACACTATCTTGGTGTTACAAAAAGCATCATTGAAAAGCCCCCTTCAGCTGATCTTTGGGCAGGGCAGAGTGATGAAGCCGACTTAGGCTATACTTATGAACAACTTGACGGTGCTATGAAGCTCTATGTTGATCAAAGACTCTCAAAAGAGGACGTTGTAAAACAAGGTGTGGATGAGAAGATGTTAGATATGATCATAAAACGTATCTTTGCAAACCATTTTAAGCGTAAGATGCCTGTGATCGCAAAACTGACATCTAGAACGTTGAATCATGATTTTAATTATCCAAGAGATATAACTTTATAAAGGAAACAGTATGGAAATACCATTTAGCAAATATGAAAGTTCTCGTGAAGCCCACTCATATGTAAGTGATGCATTAGATGGTGAAGAGATCAATCAGGTTGAAGAGTTAGAAAATGAATTTGCAAGTTATGTAGGGGCTGAGTATGCTCTTGCTACTTCACATGGTACTTCAGCACTTCATTTAGCAATGTTGGCACTAGATCTAAAACGTGGTGATAAAGTTGTATGTTCTGTAAATGCACATCCTAGTGTACCGGAAGTGGTTCGTCATTTTGATGCAGAACCGGTATTTATAGATATCTATGAAGATAATTACAATATCAACCTTGATAAACTTGAAAATTATTTAGAAGACAATAAATCTAAAAAATTAAAAGCTGTAATTGTTACACATATCGCAGGTACTACTGTTGATCTTGAACGTGTGTATTCAATGGGTAAAATCTATAATGTAAAAATTGTAGAGGATGCATGTGATGCATTAGGTGCTACATATAAAGGGCAAAAAATCGGTTCTACTGGAGCTGATATAGTTTGTTTTAACTTCTCTCCACACTTGAGAAAAAATATTTGTAACGGTGGGATGTTAGTTACAAATGATGATGAAATTATTGAGCGTGCAAGACTTTTGGCAAACCATGCAATTGTGCGTGATGAAGATGCTTTAGAGTATATCTATGATGTTGTAGATATTGGAAATGATTACTCTTTAAGTCAATTAAATGCAGCATATATCCGTGCACAGATTGAAGAGCAGGATAACAATATCGCAAGACAACAAGAGATCGCACGCATTTATAGTGAGAAGCTTGACGGGGTTGACCATATCACTATCCCTGATATGAGTAATGATGAACATCCATTCTCTTTATATATTATCAAGATAGATAAAAACCGTGACTCATTTGCCGTAGAGTTAAGAGATGAGGGAATTACAGCGGGACTGCACTATATCCCTCTGCACCTTTTAACATACTACAAATCAAAATATTCTTTAAGAGTAAATGATTTTCCTGTAGCACTTCGTTCATATCAGCAGGTATTATCACTTCCAATCTATGCAAATATGAGTGATGAAGATGTTCAAAACGTGATCGAAACAGTGAAGAAGATCGCAAAAACAAGAGTTTAAATCACTTGAAAAGAGCGTTAGTATTTTGGGTTGAGGGGTATCTCTACAACCCAAATATTTTCCAAAAACTTCTCTCCTATATTTTTCTCCCTTTATCGTTTTTATACTGTTTTATTATGTGGGTACGTTTTCGTATCGCAAAGCCTCATGATTTCGGAATAGATATTATTAGTGTTGGAAATTTAGTGGTAGGGGGAAGTGGAAAAACTCCTTTTGTTACAGCTTTAGCCCAAAATAAACAAGATATTGCAATTATCCTCCGAGGTTATGGAAGAGATTCAAGTGGGCTGATTGTTGTCAAAGACAGAGAAAAGATCTTGGTAGATGTTTCCCTTAGCGGTGATGAAGCGATGATCTATGCAAAAAAACTTCCTTTGGCTATTGTCATAGTAAGTGAAGATAGAAAAATTGCAATTCAAAAAGCAAAAGAGATGGGAGTTAAACAGATCTTTTTAGATGATGCCTACTCAAAACACTCGATTAAAAAAAGAGATATTCTCATTGATGTAAAAACGAAAAATAGTTTTTGTCTTCCTAGCGGTCCATATAGGGAAAAACTTTGGAGTTCTAAAGAAGCACTGGTTGTAGAAGAGGAGAAAGATTTTATTCGTAAAACCACTTTGATAGATCCGAGGGAAAAGATGTCATTAGTGACGGCAATTGCAAGACCGCAAAGACTTGATAAATATCTCCCTGAAGTTGTTGGAAAACACTATTTTGAGGATCATCACAGTTTTACAAAAGAGGAACTTGAAACAATTTTACAACTCGATCAGAGTGATAGTCTGCTGGTAACTTTTAAAGATTATGTCAAAATTGAGAAATTTGGACTTCCTTTATCATTACTGGACTTGGAGTTGCAACTAAAAAATGATAAAATTTCAAGATTATAATTTTAGGAAAAAATATTGAAAGCTAAAATAGAAACAGTAAAAACACTCCTTGATGCACTTCCGTTTATTAGGGAGTTCAGAAAAGAGATCGTAGTTATCAAATATGGCGGTTCAGCACAAACGTCACCTGAACTCAAAGAGAAGTTTGCAGAAGATATTTTACTTATGTATCTAGTTGGGATCAAACCAGTAATTGTCCATGGTGGTGGTAAAAAAATTACAGATATGCTCTCAGCTCTGAATATTGGTACTGAATTTATCGAAGGACAACGTGTAACTACACCTGATGTTATGCGTATTGTTGAGATGATTTTAAGCGGTGAGATCAACAAAGAGATAGTTTCTCTTTTAAATTCTCACGATGCAAAAGCGATCGGTATTAGTGGTAAAGATGCTCATTTTATTAAAGCTCAGCCGAAAGATTTTGAAAAATGGGGTCTTACAGGAAATATTACAGATGTAAATGCCAGTGTAGTAAAAAACTTGATTGCTGAGAATTTTATTCCGGTAATTGCTCCGATTGCTGCTGGTGAAGAGATGGGACATCCTGGGTATAACATTAATGCAGACCTTTGTGCATCACAAGTTGCTAAGGCTATCGGTGCAAATAAAATCATCTTTTTAACAGACACCGAAGGTGTTTTGGACAAAGATAAGAACCTGATATCTAGCTTAACAAAAGCAGATGTAGAAAATTTAAAAGCAGATGAAACGATACATGGTGGTATGGTTCCAAAAGTCGATGCTTGTTTAGAAGCAATAGATGGCGGTGTACATAAAGCACATATTATTGACGGAAGATTAGAGCACTCTATGTTGCTTGAGCTTTTTACATCAGAGGGTGTTGGTACACAGATTATAGAGAAAAAGGAAGAAGAATAATGAAGTACGAAGCTTTATTTGAAGATGAAGATAATGTATTTGGTGGTTCACCAAAATCAAAGTTTATGGATGTAGTATTTACTGCAAATAATGATGTAGTAAGATATGATCTTGAGCAAATCATTCAAAAAATGGCAGCGATGGAATTGATGTTAGAGAAACATGTAGGTGAAGATATAGATAGAGCAGTAGAACAGTTTGCATTTGAGTACAGTGCAGAGTGTGATATGAAAACTAAATCTTTATTTGTTGAGTTAACAGGTTCTATCGTTTCAAAAAGCGAATAAAACCGTTTTGAAACTATTTTTACAGGTTTTTATCACACTAATATTATTTTTTAGTGTCTCTTTTGCCGATCAATATAAGGAAGTTAGAAAAATTTCCCTAAAAAAGGATCAGCAAAAGAAAATTCTTGTAAAATACGAAAACAAAGAAAAACTCTTTACATTCAGATGGACGCTTTATGTAAACGGTGGTTTAGTTGTACTACGTTCTTACGATAAACAAGTCGGGCAAAACGTATTAGAACTAAATCATAAAAATCAAAGTTTCCGGGTCGCTCTGAAGCCCCGAGGCTCTAGTAACTACAATGTTCCATATTTATTGGTGAAATTTAAAGAGTTTGATTATGAAAAACATGAAGCGATTTTTGAACTTTACAATTTTAATAATAAAGTTCAAGTCACTTTAGAAGATTTAAAAAACAGTTAAAGACGAGAATAATGGATAGAGTAGAAGCACAGATTGAAAGATTGATTCAAGAGATAGATTATGATGAAGTGAGCCGTTTGTTCGCTATGCTTAGCGGTGGGAAACGTCTTCGTGCCAAGTTGATTTTAAAAATTGCAAAAGAGCATGAGGATGCGCCGCTTCTTGCTGCAATTGTAGAACTTATTCATGCGGCATCTTTACTACATGATGATGTGATCGATGAAGCGATGACACGCCGTGGGAAAGCTTCTGTAAATGCGACAGACGGAAGCAAAACGGCTGTTATGCTTGGAGATATTCTTTACTCAAAAGCGTTTACGGAACTTGTTCATTTTGACAAACTTGTAGCACAAACTATTTCAGCATCGGTCACTGACCTGAGCAAGGGTGAGATGATGGATGTGAAGATGGCAGAATCGTTTAACTCTGATGAGAAAAAATATCTTGATATGCTTTATCTAAAAACTGCAACACTTATAGAAGCTGCTGCAAAAGCGAGTGCGATTTTAGCAGGTAAAAATGCTGCTGCTTATGCATTGTACGGAAAAAATCTCGGTCTTTCATTCCAGATTATTGATGATATTTTAGATATTACTTCCGATGAAGCTACTCTTGGAAAGCCTGCAATGAATGACTTTGTAGAGGGGAAATGTACATTGCCGTACATCTATCTTTATCACGCTTTAGATGAACAAGATAAACATAGACTGCAATCGCTTCATGCAAAAGAGCTTTCAAACGAAGATACTCTTTGGCTTAAAGAACAAATGAAACACTATCAGACAATTGAAAAGTCATTTACACTTGCACAAAAACTTTCAAATGAAGCACAAGCTGCGATGCATGAGGATCCTGAACTTGTAGCTATTTTAGAGACCATGATAAAGAGAAATTATTAACTATGCATTATTTAACAGTCAGTCTTTCACACAAAAACAGTGATGTCGCTTTACGGGAAAAATTCACTTATACGGATGAACAAAAAGAGGCCTGTTTACAAAATCTTTTACAATCTGAAGCGATAAGTGAAGCGATGATACTTGCTACTTGTAATCGTGTAGAACTTTACGGTTGTTGTAGCGATATTGAAAATGCACTTGAGCATATGTTACATCTTCTTACGTCTAAGTCGGGTCTTAGTAAAGAGTTTATTAAAGAGACTGCTGAGATTGTAGATGACTCTAGTGCAATTCATCATCTTTTTGCAGTTGCGAGTTCAATTGATTCGATGGTAGTTGGTGAGACACAAATTGCCGGACAATTAAAAGACGCATTTAAATTTGCTGAGGGAAAAGGGTATAGCGGACAAAAGATGTCCCGGGCTGTTGAACATGCTTTCAAAACAGCTGCAAAAGTGAGAAACTTTACAGAGATCTCTTCTAAACCTGTTTCTGTTGCTTCAGTAGCGATCGCACAGGTAAAAGAGAAAGTTGCAAATCTTTCGGGAAAAAAAGCACTAGTAATCGGTGTCGGTGAGATGAGTGAAATATGTGCAAAACATTTGTTGTCTGACGGTGTTGAAACATATATTACAAACAGAACAAAAGAGAAAGCACAATATCTTGCAGATGCTTGTGGTGCAAATGTATATGAGTTCGGTGAACTTCATAAAGCTATAAATGAGTTCGACATCATTTTTACGGCCACAAGTGCTCAGTATCCCATCATTACAGATGATATGATCGAAGATGTTGAGTTTGAGCGTTTCTGGTTTGATTTGGCTATTCCTAGAGATATAGAAATGAGTCATAAAGCAAGTATCTATCTTTTTAGTATCGATGATATTAAGGATGTTGTAGATGCAAACAAAGCGCAACGTGAACAAGATGTAAGAAAAGCACATGGGATTGTGGGAAGAAATGTTGTTGCGTTCTATGAATGGTTAGATGCTTTAAATGTAGAGCCTATGATCAAAGAGATCTATATTAAAGCAAATAAAGCTGTAGAAACAGAGATGGCTAGAGCACTTAAAAAAGGTTTTATCCCAAAAGAGTGTGCATCTCAAGCTGAAAAGATGGCAAATCAGGCTATCAAAAGATTTTTACATGATATGACAAAAAATATGAGAGAAGTTTCAACTGAAGCGAAAAGCGACTCTATGACAGGTGCAATGCAGTACATGCTAAACAGCCAGAATGACAACATTCCAGATAAATACAAACATTATATGAAAAAGGATTAATTTTTGAGACGAAGTAAAGCGTTTATACCTACATCTAAGGAAGTGCCAAACGAGGCGACACTCCCTAGCCATATATTTTTATCTCGTGCAGGCTTTATCTCTCAAGTTGCAGCAGGTTTATATAACTATATGCCGCTTGCTAAAAAAGTGATCAAAAAGATCGAAAACGTAATTAATGAAGAGATGGAAGCTATCTCTGCTCAAGAAGTTGAACTCAGCTTCGTAACTCCGGCTGATTTATGGGCTGAAAGTGGACGTATTGAGAAGTTTGGAAAAGAGCTTTTACGTTTTAAAGATCGTAAAGAAAATCTTTTCGTACTGGGACCTACTCATGAAGAGATGATGGTTGATCTTGTACGTAATCGTGTAACTTCATATAAAAACCTACCGATAAACCTGTACCAGATCAAGACAAAATTTCGTGATGAAGCAAGACCGAGATTTGGACTTATGCGTGGTCGTGAGTTTATCATGAAAGACGGCTACAGTTTTCATAGCACATTTCAAGACCTTGATCGTGAGTTTTATGCTGTTGAAGCTGCATATAAAAAGATCCTTTCTCGTCTAGGACTTGATTTTAGAGTTGTTGAAGCTGACAGCGGTGCTATTGGCGGAAGCGGTTCAAAAGAGTTGATGGTTTTAGCTGACAGTGGTGAAGATACGATCGCAGTGTGTTCAAAATGTGAATACGGTGCAAATGTTGAGGCGGCTAAAAGAAGTAAAAGAGGGCATATCCCTGAAGCTCCGGAAGCTGAATTTAACAAGTTCCAAACGCCAGATACAAAAACTATTGATGATTTAGCACAGTTCTTTAAAGTAGATCCGTACTACACGATCAAATGTGTAGCAAAAAGGGTTATCTATGAAGATTCAAGCGAGATCGTTCTTTTCTTTGTAAGAGGGTGCGATAACCTTCAAGAGGTAAAAGCTGTTAATGCTACAGAAGCACTTGATATTGTAGATGTAACAGAGGAAGAGCTTGCTGAAATTGGACTAATCCCTGGTTTTATTGGACCGTTAGATCAAGATAAAGCAAAACACGTGATTGATGCAGACCTTAAAAATGCGGCGAATATGATCTGTGGTGCGAATGAAACTGATTACCATTTTGTAGGTGTTGATCTCAGTGTAATTAGTGAAGTGGCATATTTTGCAGATATTGCAGAGGTTAACGAGGGTGATACATGTCCATACTGTGACGGTGAACTATCGTTCACTAAAGGGATCGAAGTTGGGCATATATTCAAACTTGGAACGACTTATTCTGCACCTTTAAAAGCAGAGTTTTTAGATGAAAACGGAAAATCTCAACCGTTTATTATGGGTACATACGGTATGGGAGTTTCACGTTTAGTAGCAGCCGTAGTTGAACAGCATCATGATGAAAATGGGTGTATCTGGACAAAAGAAACAGCACCTTACATGGTGAACATTATGGTAAGTAACATTAAAGATGAAGCACAAGTAGCTCTTGGTGAAGAGTTATACACAAAGCTTCAAGATGCTAAAGTAGAGGTTATTTTAGATGATCGAAAAGATAGATTCGGCTTTAAAATGAAAGATGCTGAGTTAATCGGTTTCCCTTATACTGTTATAATCGGTAAAGAGCTTGTCAACGGAAACGTCCAAATATATGACAGAGCTACAACTGAAAAAACAGAGGTAAAAGCTGATGAAATTTATGAAAAGATTATGGAAATGATTTAATGGTATATTTTTTAATATATCTATTTTTGGAGGTATTGATATCTGTCAATATCTCTTCTGCTATCGGTGGTCTTGCAACATTTTTTGAAATTTTAGCAAGTGCTTTTGTCGGTATAGCTATACTTGTCAATTTTCGAAATACACTTTTTGAAAATATGAAAGCAGTTTCTTATAACTGCATTGATCTACAAGAGTTTCAAAGACTTAACCTATTTACCCTTTTTGGAGCTATACTCTTAATAATCCCAGGTTTTTTAACGGATATTCTCGGCCTTTTATTACAATTTAGTGCCATAACGAGTATGATTGTTAACCGTTATAATGTACAATCAAAAAGCTGTAATAGTTCAGCTTTTGAAGATGAAGAAAAATTAAAAAAGGATAAAAACGATGTTATCGACGTTGAGATTATTGAGCATAACAGTTCTACTAAGTAGTGTTTTATCGGCAAATACAAATGAGAAAATAGAAGAGTTTTTAACAGACAAATTTGAAGAAAATAAACGAATAGAATCGATCGAAGTAAAAGTTAAAGAGAGGGTTCCTTTAAAAGAGTTAAAGGGATGGAACGGCTACATAGTTGAAGTTGAAGCATATCTCAAAGAGAACCCTAAACGTCAAGTAAAACAAAGAATGGTATGGTTTTCTAACGGTCAAATGATTACAAAAGAGCTAACTGATATGGATAGCGGACGCAGTCTTGTAGAAAAAGTAAAACCGAAATTTGAAAGCAGATTTTATAAAAAAGAGAACTTGATCTACGGAGATGCAAATTCTAAACATAAAGTGGCGCTTTTCTCAGATCCGTTATGTCCGTTTTGTAAAGGGTTTGTACCCGGTGCAATTAAAGATATGAAAAAAGATCCTAAAAAGTTTGCAGTATATTATTACCATATGCCGTTAGAGAGAATTCACCCGGCTTCTGTACATATTGTTAAGATGGCTGCAGCTGCTGAATTAAAAGGTGTAAAAGATGTTACACTGAAAATGTATGATATCAAAATCAATCCAAGAGAAAAAGATGTCAATAAGATCTTAGAGGCATTTAATAAGGCTGTAGGAACAACATTAACACAAAAAGATATCAACACTCCAAAAGTACTACAACATGTAAACAGTGATTTCGATATTGCAAATGAGTTAATGGTAGCGGGGACACCGACAGTGTATGTTGACGGAAAACTTGATGAAACTAAAAAGGGATATAAAAAAGTTAAATAATGGAAAAATTAGTAATTGCAACAAGAGTATCAGACCTAGCACTTTGGCAAGCGTATCATATTAAAGAGAGAGTGGAAAAATCTTTTCCCGAGATTGAAGTTGAACTCAATAAGATTGTAAGTAACGGTGATAAGGTTTTAGATAAACCACTTGCATTAATCGGTGGAAAAGGGCACTTTACAAAAGAGTTAGAAGACCAAATGTTAGCAGGAAATGCTCATATGGCTGTACATAGTTTAAAAGATGTACCGACATACATTCCTGATGGTTTAGAACTTGTTGCTGTTACTGAGCGTCAAGATCAAAGTGATGTGTTTTTATCACATACATACAGCTCTCTAGATGAACTGCCAGAGGGTGCCGTAGTTGGAACTACAAGTTTACGCCGCCGTATGCAATTACTTGCAAAGAGACCTGACCTAAAAGTAAAAGATCTGCGTGGAAATGTAAACACGCGTCTTAGAAAACTTAAAGAGGGTCAGTATGATGCTATTATTCTCGCTTTTATCGGTCTAAACAGACTTGATCTTTTAAAAGATATTCCTCATGTTGAAAAACTTTCACTTGATATGATGATCCCGCCGATGGGACAGGCTGCTCTTGGAATCGAGATTGTACAAGGAAACGAAAAGGTATTGGAGATTGCAGAGAGTTTAAAAGACCTAAACACTTTTATCTGTACGCAGATCGAGCGTGACTTCATCTCTAAGATTGGAGCGGGGTGCTCGGCACCTGTTGCCTGTAATGCTGTAATTGATGGAGAAAATGTAGTATTTCGTACTATGATCGGCTTTAGTGACGGTACAAATATTATGCAAGAGAAAATGATAAAGAAGATCTCTGAGAGCCAAAATATGGGCTTTGATATGGCAGAACTTATGATAAGCAACGGTGCACTGGAACTACTTAAAAAAGCTGAAGAGGTAGCTTTTAAAGACGAGATGCCGCAAAGACTTTAATATATGCCACTTGAAGCAAAAATTACAAATCAGTCTTGGAGAGATGTTTTAGCCGAGGAACTTAAAAAGCCTTATTTAAAAGAGTTAAAACAAACTCTTCAAGAGGAGAAACTCCAACACACTATCTATCCTACAGATGAAAATATTTTTAATGCTTACAATACGACCGATTTTGACAATGTTAAAGTGGTGATCTTAGGGCAAGATCCTTACCATGGAGAAAATCAGGCTCACGGGCTTGCTTTTTCAGTTTTAAACGGTGTGAAACACCCACCTTCACTTGTAAATATATTTAAAGAGTTACAAGATGATATTGGGTGTCCTTACCCAACTACAAGTGAACTTACATCTTGGGCTAGCCAAGGTGTGTTTTTGATAAATGCAGTACTAACTGTACGTGCTGCCAATGCCGCATCACACAAAGATATTGGTTGGGAAAAGTTTACAGATGCTACAATCAAGGCGATCAGTGAAAAAAAAGAGCACGTTGTGTTTATCCTATGGGGAAGACCGGCTCAGATGAAAGAGAAGCTTATTGATCAAAGTAAACATCTAATTTTAAAGTCCCCCCATCCATCGCCACTTTCATCTTATAGAGGATTTTTCGGTTCAAAGCCATTTTCTAAAACAAATGAATATCTGATTGCAAATGGCAAATCTCCAATCAATTGGTGCTTAAAGTAAACTCTGCAACAACAGGTAAGTGATCAGAATAGCCTTTACCTTTATGACGTCGTATTTTACCTCGAGAGACTTGCCATCTATAGATACTCTTACCTTTAAAGAGATACGGTTTTATAAAATTATGTATAGACTTTACTTTATAATCTAATCCTTTATGATTGAGTAATTTACCTGTAACCAAGATATTATCCAGAGCCTCTTTTTTCCCTCTGTATATGTAGCTGTACCTCTCGTTTTTATCTATATCATACCAGAGGTTATAAAACTCATCTGTTTTAAGTTTTAAAGCTTTAGAGGTATCTTGTTGATAGTTAATAGTACCTAGTATATGGTTGAGACCTGTAATACCTTCGGTATTGTTATGTTTTCTTTTTCGTTTGAAAATCTTATACTCTTCATAGTGAGAGTTAAAATCACCGAGAGCTATAATGTTTTTATCTCCTAACTCCTGTACCCTTTTTTTGAGTGCTTTAGCATAAGAGATCCTTTGACTCTCCGGTCCCGCTTTTGACTTCCAGTGGTTGACAAAAATATAGAACTCTTCATCATTTAATTTGAATTTTACCTCTAAAATATTTCTAAAAGCGTAAGAATAGCCTACTATCAGTTCTTTTGTATAGACAAATGGAATTCTACTTAAAAGTGCTACTTTAATAGTTGTGTTTTTTGCATCGGCTATTTTTGCATATTGATAGTAGAGACCATCCCGTTTAAGCTGATATTGAAGGTCTTTAAATGCTTTAGGGGATTCTATCTCTTGAAGAGCTATGATATCTGCATCGATATCTTTAATCACTTTAGAGATATTTTTGAGTTTTATTTTATAATTGCGATCATTCCAAGCAGATTGAGAATAGGGGATATACTCCTCATATTCATTTCCGCTTTTTTGAAGATCAAAAAGATTCTCAACGTTATATGTAGCTATTTTCAAACTATCACCTCCAAAAAGAGTCGTAACTACAAGAAAGATGAGTAAAAGGGTTCTCACGCATAGATACCGTTAAGACGTAGAAGTTGTGTAGTATCTGCTTCTCTACCCATAAGATCAATGTATAGATCCTGCATAGATTTTGCCCCACCACCATGTAAAATTATATCACGATATTTCAGTGCTGTTTGAGACTCAAAGATACCTTCATCAACTACAGCATAAAAAGCATCTGCACTTAATACTTCTGCCCATTTATAGCTGTAGTAACCTGCTGCATATCCACCTGCAAAGATGTGTGAAAATCCATTTTGAAATTTGTTGTACTCAGGTGTAGGTATTAGTGCTGTTTTTTCTCTGATTGAATTGAGTAAGTTCTGCACCTCTTCCCCTTTGTAAAGTTTCGTATGGAGTTGCAGATCGAAGATCGAAAACTCCAACTGGCGTAACATCCCCATTGCCGAGAGAAAGTTTTTTGCACGTACCAGTTTTTCGATCATCTCATCACTTAGAACCTCACTAGTCTCATGATGTTTTGCAAACATTTTCAGTACATGCGGCTCATAAGCAAAGTTTTCTAAAAATTGAGACGGGAACTCCACTGCATCCCACTCTACGCCGTTTACTCCACTAACCTCATTTTCATTTACGTTTGAGAGCAGGTGATGGATACCATGCCCCATTTCATGAAAGAGCGTTACAACATCATCATGTCTGAGAAGTGATGGATTTGTATCACTTGATGGTGGAAAGTTACACACTATAAATGCCGAAGCGAGTTGCTCTTCACCTGCTTCATTTGTGCAGTGTGCTTGCCAGTTACTCATCCATGCTCCGCCGCGTTTGGAGTCTCTTGCTTCTAGATCGAAGTAGATTTTTGCTTTGAGTTTTTCATTTTCATAAATATGATACGCATACGCTTTTTCATGCCAAAGCGTTTCTTCTTGAAGTTCAAACTTGATCGTAAAGAGTTTTTCAAGGAAATCCATCATACCGTTTACTACACTTTTTTGTTCAAAGTATGGGCGGTACTCCTCTTCATCTATCTCATACTGAGCTTTTTTTAGAATCTCACCGTAATATGCTGTATCAAAACTCTCTAGTTGATGAGGTGCACTCTCTTGAAGCTCCTCTAACTCTTTTTTTGCTTGCTCTATAGAATTATCTAAAAGAGATTCTAAAAATTCTAAAGCTTTATCTGGAGTCGGTGCCATCTTAGTTGCCAGTGAATATTCGGCATAGTTCTTAAAACCTAAAAGTTCACTCATCTCTTGGCGTAATGCTAAAAGTTCATCGATGATTGCAGCATTTTGCGGTGCACGAGATACATACGCTTCATAAAGTTTTTGTCTGATATCCCTGTTCTTTCCGTAAGTCATATATGCGATGTAAGATGGCATCTGCAGAGTGAATTTATATTTTGTTTTTCCATCCTCTTCAAACTTTGCACTTTGCAGGTCACTTGCCGGAATCCCTTCTATGTCAGCTTCATTTTCTATAGTGTATTCAAATGCATTTGTAGCATCAAGAATATTTTGAGAGAAGTCGTTTGAGAGTTCACTTTTACGAATATTGATCTCTTGCAGGCGTGCTTTTGTCTGTTCATCCAGATGTGCACCGCTGAGTTCAAAATGTTGTATATTTAACTCCAAAACTCTTTTTTGTTCATAGTTAAGCGTAGCATTTTCATTCTCTGCAATTGTTTTATATGCTTTGTAAATGGCGATATTTTGAGAAATTTTTGTAGAGTATTCTGTAATGATCGGAATCGCCTGAGTATATACCTCTTGTGTTTTTTCGGAATTGTTTACGCTGTTTAGATGAGAAAGGGGTGTAAAGAAATGCTCTAACTCTTCCTCCATCATCTGCAACGGTTTTACAAAGTTATAGTAAGTTTTATTTTCTTCTTCTAAAAGTGTTTCTATTTTTTCATTGTTGTGTCTTAATTTTACTTGTAAATCGTCTATAAAATTTTCCAAATTACAATTAAAAGTTAAAAATTTTGACATATATGTACCCTTGGTTTTTAAGCGTATTATAGCAAATAACTATGACTTCATCTGTGATGAAAAAATAAAAAATTATGTTACAATTGTTGAAAGTATAAATAAAGGTAAGGAAACGGGGGATAAACAATGATGAATGAGTATTATATCTACATCGCTACAGCTATAATTTTGGTTTTGATTTTTTATATTATTAGACTTCGAATGAGACTACATAATATGCAAGAACGTAAAGAAAGATTAATCAAAGAAGCTTATTTTAATCCCGTAACCAACCTGCCTAATAAAAAGAATATTAAATTTGTTTTTGATGAACAAATAGATAGAACACTAAGACACAATCAGTCTTTTCTTATTTTGGCAATCAAGATGAATAATTACCATCAGCTTAAGAATCAATCTACAGAACTTGTTAATGAGTTTATGTACGAAGCAAGTAACATTATTATTAAATCTACAAGAAATGAGGATTTAGTAGCACACATATATGATGATATATTTATAATTCTTTTTAATGAATATCTCGAAGAGGATAATTCTCATATTGTGATCGAAAGATTACAAAAAGGATTCTCGGAAAACCCTGTTGATATCGATGCTTCGTATGATGTCTCTATGGGATTAACTAAATACCCTAATGATGGTACAGATAGCGAGACCCTGATTGAAAAAGCTATTGCAAAAGCTGAGTCAAAGCAATTTTAAAGAGAATTTTTACTATAATACGCAGATTTTATAAAGAAGGTGTTACATGGCGCATAAACGTGTTTTGGTGAAGTTTTCAGGTGAAGCTCTTGCTGGTGAAGCTGGTCATGGTATAGATACTCAAATTCTTAAATTTATTGCACAAGAGATCAAATCACTTGTTGATGCTGGTGTAGAAGTTGGAATTGTTATCGGTGGTGGAAATATCATTCGTGGTGTAACTGCTGCACAAGATGGTATCATAAAACGTACTAGTGGAGATTATATGGGGATGTTGGCAACAGTAATTAACGGTGTTGCAATGCAAGAAGCTTGTGAACATGCCGGTCTTGAAGTGCGTATGCAGACAGCTATTAAAATGGAGCAGATTGCTGAGCCGTATATTAACCGTAAAGCATGCAGACATCTTGAAAAAGGGCGCGTTGTGATTTTTGCAGCGGGTACTGGAAACCCATTCTTTACAACTGATACTGCAGCAACACTAAGAGCAGTAGAGATTGGTGCTGAAGTGATTGTAAAAGCTACTAAAGTAGACGGTGTTTATGATAAAGACCCGATGAAATATAGTGACGCAGTAAAATTTGATGAAATTGGTTATGATCAGGCTTTACAAGACCATATCAAAGTTATGGATGATACATCTATCGCTTTAGCAAAAGACAATAAACTTCCGATTATTGTTTGTGATATGTTTAAAGAGGGTAACCTTTTAGATATTTTAAAGCATGGAAACATGCAAAACTGTTCTATAGTTAAATAAAGGAAACATAGATGAAAATAGAAGAATTAACAGCAAAAGTTTTAAATGAAAATCCAAGCATGGACCGTTACAAATTAGCAATCGCAGTTGCTAAAAGATCTGAAGAACTTGATAACGGTGCTACAAGCAAATTAAGTGTAAGCACATCAAATATCAAGTCTACTGACTTAGCACTAATGGAAATCGCTGAAGGCCTTGTAAGTATAAAAGGCTTTGAAGATTCTAAAAACTAAGAAGTCTCCGCCTTGTCATTAAGTCCAGTCGATATCGAGAAAGTTAAGCATCTTCATGATATTGACTCGGCTACAGCTTATCTTTTCTCACACATAATCCCCACAGATAAATTAAAACATGCCCTTGAATTTTCAAAAGAGGCACACAAAACACAATTTAGAAAAAGTGGTGAACCTTATATAATCCATCCTATTTTAGTAGCAGCAATTGTAGCCTCGATCACTAATGATGAAGCGATGGCTATAGCGGCACTTTTACATGATGTAGTGGAAGATACGCCGACAACGATAGAAGAGGTTGAAGAAGATTATGGAAAGGATGTAGCTCACTTGGTATCGGGACTTACAAAGATAGACTCGATTCGTGACAGTGAGCTGATCCCTTCAAGTTCGAATGAAAGATTGATCGTCTCAGCACTTTCATTTAGAAAAATGCTTTTAGCAAGTATTGAAGATGTTCGTGTACTTGTAGTTAAGTTATGTGACAGACTTCATAATATGCTCACTTTAGATGCCTTACCGCAACACAAACAAAAACGTATCTCTGAAGAGACTCTAGTTGTATACTCTCCGATTGCTCACCGTCTAGGGATCAGTTTTTTAAAAAATATGCTTGAAGATTTGAGCTTTTCATATCTTTTTGCAGAAGAAAAACATTTTATTGATAATTATCTTGATACAAATTATCATGCTATTGAGATGCGTATAAATGACTTTAAACAACGTGTTTCCGACATTTTAATACAAAACGGTTTTTGTGAAGATGATTTTGAGATTCTTTCACGTATCAAACACAGATATTCTATCTATTTGAAGATGCAAAGAAAAGGGGTGAGTATAGATGAAGTACTTGACCTGCTTGCTATTAGAATATTAGTAAAGGACCCTATTAAATGTTACGATGCCTTAGGTTTAATACATTTAAACTTTAGACCTCTCGCTTCAAGATTTAAAGATTATATTGCCGTTCCTAAAGATAACGGTTATCAGACTATTCATACTACTGTTTTTTACAACACTGCAATTTTTGAAGTACAAATTCGTACATACGATATGCACCAAACTGCAGAGCTTGGAGTTGCGGCACACTGGAAGTATAAGTCTGGCGGTAACAACATTAAACTGGACTGGCTTGATAATCTTCAGTATCAAAATGAATCGGTTGAAGATTTCTATGCTTTAATCAAAAATGATCTCTATTCAGAAGATATCTCAGTCTTTTCACCAACGGGTGATGCTTTTACACTCCCTCGCGGTGCCGTAGTGTTAGACTTTGCTTATGCCGTACATACAGATATTGGAAATAAAGCTATAAACGGTGTGGTAAATAAAAGTAAAACTTCACTGCTTACAGAGCTGCATAACGGTGATATTGTAAAAGTTATTACGGGTGATGAGATTGAGACAAGGTGTTCTTGGCTTGATGCTGTAAAAACTTCTAAAGCACAAACAAATATGAAAAACAACTGTAATGCAAGAATTCGTGAGATCAATGCAAAATCGGCTGTAAATATTATCTCTAATGTAATGAACTTGAATCATGCGCGGGTTCAGGAGTGGTTAAACAAGAATAATTGTGAAAACCTTTCCCATATTCCGACAGATATAGAACATCTTAAAAACGTATTGCATAAATATATCAGTGATATTGCAAAAAACAACCGTTTTAAAAGGTTTATCAGTCGTCACAGATTTAAGTTGAAACCGTATGAAATTAGTGGTTTAGAGGTATATTCAAACAGTTCTATAAATGACGTCGTATTTGACTATTGCTGTCATCCGAAATTTGGTGATGAAGTGATGGCATTTGTAGAAAAATCTAAAGCACACGTACACCATAAAATGTGCCAGAATGCTGCTAAAAAGCTTGAAGATAATGAACCTATGGTTTTTGTAAAATGGGCAAAAGAGAAAGTGTTTAAATATAAACTTATTGCTTCATTAACAAATGAAAAAGGTGCATTGGCAGACTTCTTGGCATTTTTGGCAAAACAAAATATTGATCTCACTTCAATTGAATTGGGAAAAGATGATTTGGACTATGTACAGTATTGTGATATGGTTTTTCAATCCGAAGAAGCTGATATTAATACACTTCGTGCTAAAATTGAGTCAAAAATAAAAGTCGTTGATTTAGTTAGAAGTGATGACGCTTATAGAAACTAAAAAATTTAGAAAGAGAAAGTAGTAAATGATAGAAGAAGCTTTACGAGAAATTAGCCGTGGAACAGCGGAAATTATTGATAATGAAAGAATAGAAAAACTTTTAAAAGCTTATTTTGAAGAGGGGAAAGGCTATACTGTAAAAGCCGGTTTTGATCCAACTGCACCTGATTTGCACTTAGGGCATACGGTACTTTTACAAAAACTTGCAGTATTTCAAAAATATGGTGCACGTGTACAGTTTTTGATCGGAAGTTTTACAGCAACAATCGGTGATCCTACAGGAAAAAGTGCTACAAGAAAAGTATTAACAAAACAAGAGATTATTCACAATATTGACAGTTATACTACACAAGCATTTAAGATCCTTGACGAATCAAAAACAGATATAGTATACAATGATGACTGGTTAGGAAATATGACTGCAGCAGATATGATTGCACTTGCTTCAAACTTGACAGTTGCACGTATGTTAGAGCGTGATGATTTTTCAAAAAGATATGCATCAAATACACCTATTGCTGTAAGTGAATTTATGTACCCGTTACTTCAAGGGTATGACAGTGTTCATCTAAAATCTGATATTGAGATAGGTGGTACTGATCAGAAGTTTAACCTTTTAATGGGTAGACAGCTTCAGAAAGCTTATGAAACAAAAAAACAACAAGCTGTACTTATGATGCCAATTCTAGAAGGTCTTGACGGCGTACAAAAAATGTCAAAATCTTTAGGAAACTATATCGGTGTAAGTGATGAGCCAAAAGATATGTTTGGAAAGACATTAAGTATTTCTGATGAGTTAATGTGGAGATACTATGAACTTCTTTCTTCTAAATCTTTAGATGAGATCGACGCACTTAAAGCTGGTGTAGAAGATGGTTCACTGCATCCTAAAAAGGTTAAAGAGGAATTAGCGTTAGAGATTACGACAAGATTCCATGATAAAGCAGCGGCACAAGCAGCAAAAGAGGAGTTTGAAAGAGTACATGCAAAAAGTCAAATTCCTACAGATATAGAGGAATTTACTATTAATGCTGAATCACTATGGATCGCTCAAGCCTTAGTTGATTGTAAGCTTGAACCATCTACTTCTCAAGCACGACGTGATATTAAGCAAGGTGGTGTTAAAATTAATCAAGAAAAAGTGACTGATATGAATCTTCAGCTTAATGCTGGGGAGTACCTGCTTCAAGTAGGAAAAAGAAAATTTGCAAAACTAAGGGTTGACTAATGGGTTTTGAATCTATAAAAATTGGAAAATACACGATCGAAAAACCAATAGTTCAAGGTGGAATGGGCGTTGGTATTAGTTGGGATCAATTAGCCGGAACAGTTTCAAAAGAGGGTGGACTAGGTGTTATCTCTGCTGTTGGTACTGGATATTATAAAAACAAAGAGTTTGCTAAAAAACTTGTAGCTGACCGTCCGCTTAGTGAAGCAAACTTCTACTCTAAAGAGGGACTGACTGCACTGGTAGCGAGTGCTAGAGAGATTTGTGGAGATAAACCTCTTGCTGCAAATATTTTATATGCAATTAACGACTACGGAAGAGTTGTAAGAGATGCTTGTGAAGCGGGTATTGATATTATCATCACCGGAGCAGGATTGCCTACAAATATGCCTGAGTTTACAGAAGGGTATCCTGATGTAGCACTAGTACCTATCGTATCATCTGCAAAAGCATTAAAACTGATTTGCCGTAGATGGGAGAAACGATATAACCGTCTTCCTGATGCCGTGATCTTAGAGGGACCAAAATCTGGTGGTCACCAAGGTTTTACGTATGAGCAGTGTCTAATGGAAGAGTATCAGTTAGAAAACCTGGTAGAACCAGTTGTAGAAGAAGCAAAAAATTGGGGTGATATTCCTGTTATTGCAGCGGGCGGTATCTGGGATAAGAAAGATATCGAAGAGATGATGGCTCTAGGTGCTAAAGGTGTTCAAATGGGGACACGCTTTATAGGTACATATGAGTGTGATGCTCACGCTAACTTCAAAAAAGTTCTTTTAGATTCTAAAGAGGATGATATCAAACTGATGAGTTCTCCTGTTGGATATCCTGCACGTGGTGTTGTGACAAATCTCACACACTTAGTTGAGAAACGTGAAGGTCCGGATATTAAGTGTATCTCAAACTGTGTTGCACCGTGTAATCGTGGTGAAGAAGCAAAAGTTGTAGGCTTCTGTATTGCAGACAGACTTAGTGATGCTTATGAAGGTAATCTTGATACAGGTCTATTCTTCTCTGGTACAAATGGATACAGACTAGATAAAATTATATCTGTCAAAGAGTTATTGGAAAAACTTACAGAGGGTGAATAAGATTTAGATGATTCGCTATATTGTAACGTTTTTTCTACTTTTTATTATTTCACTATATGGGGCGAATGATTTTGAGCTTTTAAAACGGGCAGACGGCTATGCAAAGTCTCCTACAAAAGCAAATCAGTTCCGTGCCTATAACGACTATAAAAATATCTATCTTCGTGCTTTGATGAATGAAGATCAGAAATTAAAAACATGCGCACTTGAAGGTATTGTAAAGTGCGGTACAAAGTTACACATAGATGTATCTCAATACTCCGATGAACTTGAAAAAATACAAAAGAAATCATCAACTGTAAAAAAACAGAAAAAAAGTAAGCGAAAAAAATCTTCAGATATTAGGGTTTCTTCTTCTCATAAACTAAAATCTATTCGCTGGAGAGATGGAAGACTTGTTCTAAGTTTTGATAAAAAACTACGCAATAATCAAATAAACTATTTTAAACTATACGATCCAAAGAAAAAAGTATATAAATATGTATTTGATGTACATGCATCCATGTTGACAAAATCACAAACATTAAAAAAACAAAATATTGATAAAATAAAGTTAGCACAGTTTAATCCTACAACACTCCGTTTAGTTATACAAGACAGCGCACAAGTTAAGATCTCATTTAAAAAAGAGGATAAAAAACTAATAGTTAAAATGACTCCAAAAGCTGGGAAGAAATACGCTCAAACAACACGAGTACAAAAAGTAGTTTCTCCTAAAAGACTGGATCGAAATAAAAGAATTGTAATTGATGCCGGACATGGGGGTAAAGACCCTGGAGCGATTGGCTATAAGGGATATAGAGAAAAAGTTGTTGTGCTTCAAATATCAAGAGAACTGCAGTCTATTTTAAAAGCTCGCGGATATACAGTATTTATGACAAGGGATAATGATAAGTTTATAAGACTTAGAAACAGAACAAAATACGCAAACCGTAAAAAAGCGGATCTCTTTATCAGTATCCATGCAAATGCCGTAAGTAAAAAGCATGCAAACAAAGCGTATGGAATAGAGTGTTATTTTCTTGACAAATCCCGTTCAAGCCGTGCGAAAAAAGTGGCTGCACAAGAGAACTCGGCAGATATGAGTGAAATGGATTTCTATGGAAAACAGAGTTTTCTTTCAACACTGAATTCTCATAATATAGTAGCATCAAATAAACTGGCGATCGATTTACAAAGAGGTGCGCTTGGAGCACTTAGAAAAGAGTATAAAAACGTTAAAGACGCAGGTGTAAGACCTGCACCGTTTTGGGTACTTGTAGGTGCACAGATGCCTTCTGTTTTAGTTGAAGTTGGATTTATTACAAATCCAAAAGAAGCAAAAAGATTAGTAAATAGACAGTATCAAAAACAAATGGCTCTTGGACTAGCTAACGGGATTGAAAGATATTTTCTAAATAACTAGTAGATGTAGTTTTAAGAGTAACGGGTGTTACTCTTGTTTGTATTCAAGCTTGCCTGCAACAGATTCTTTCTTATGTATAATAGATTCAATCTGTTCTTTAACTTTAGAGTAACGGAATTGCTCTTTAAAACCTTGAACTCTTCCTCCTGCTGCATTTGGATGTCCACCGCCGTCAACCCACTCTTTAGCTATTTGAGCAACGCTTACATTGTTATTTGCACGGAGACTCATAGTACCTCTATAACTTACATCAACAATAAAATCGTACTCAGGAAATTTTGTTAAAAAACCGTTACCTATAATAGAGGTATTTCCAACACCGTAAGATAGATACCCTTTGTACCCTTTATAGTAGATAGTTTTTTCGGCTTTACTCTCCCCTAGAAGCTCAACGATATATTCCGTTGCAAGATTATCTAAAGTGTTGTCCTCATCTCTTCTGAAAAAATCTTTTTTAAGAGTATGGATCTTCTCATCTAAAACAATATGACCGTTTGCTTGATCGATGTAGTTAACAGCCTCATGTAAAAGAGCAAGTTTATACTCTGTATCTTTTTTTGCAAACATTACACGGTTTAACTCTCTTGTCTCTGTAACAAGGCGCATAAATACTTTTCCAAATTCAAAGTTTTCTTGTTCCTCTTGTTTCCATAGATCAACTGCATTAACGATGTTAACATAGTGTTCCATCCAAGAAGGTTCATTGAATGTGAAGTTCTCTTTTGTAAAGTCGTATACGATTTTTGTAGCACATCTTGAAGTGTCAAGATAGTACCATTCATATTTCTTAGCACTCTCTTCACCACTTCCATGATGGTCTAAAAGTTGTAGTTTTACATCTTTTTTATTCTCATTGAGTTTATTTACTTCATGGTTTAACCATTTAGATTCATCAGCAGTCAAGTTAAGATCAGAGATTAAGATATAGGCACTTTTATCCGCTTTTTGGATATTTTCTAAGATCTCTTCAAGTTTAGCTTTTACTTCTGCACCGTAATTTGCGTTGTAGTTTAGTTTTTCATACGGTGTGTATTTCATAACAAGTTGACAACTGTACCCATCTAAATCAACATGTGATAAATGGTGGATTGTTCTTTTTTGCATTTTTTTCCTTATTAATTGTTTTGTTCCATTGAGATTGAACCAAGCACTTCAAATGTTGCAGTAGAGTCTATCTCAGCATGTGAAAGTGTTACGATATCAAGTGAGAATTTCTCAAATATCTCAGCAACACCGCG
Source organism: Sulfurimonas marina (assembly GCF_014905095.1). Classification (NCBI taxonomy): domain Bacteria; kingdom Pseudomonadati; phylum Campylobacterota; class Epsilonproteobacteria; order Campylobacterales; family Sulfurimonadaceae; genus Sulfurimonas; species Sulfurimonas marina. The sequence continues at coordinate 786,687 of NZ_CP041165.1, forward strand.
ACGTATTTGTGGATCTACTATTACTATAACAGGTGAGATGTTTTTCTGTAATACTTCTGCTGCTTTTGTACTAACAGCTTGGATTAAAGCATTGATTTCACCAACATTAAGCATAATGTTTCTCACTCCGTCTTGCTCTTGCGATTTTTGGAGTAACATCTGCTCAGTTTGCGTATCAAATGTAAGTAGTCTGATTACACCATCCTCACCCGAGTACATCTGTGTAATAACACGGGAGAGTTTCGCTCTTACTTGTTCAGTCAGCAGTTCTACATTTTTTGTATACTCTGCAATATCTGCAATTGTTTCTAAGATATTAAGCATATCTTTAAGAGGTATTTTTTCATGTAATAATGATTTTAATACTCTTTGGATTAAACCGATATTAGCTACTTTAAGTACATCATCCACAATAACTGGATAATCATCTTTAATTTTATCGATAAGTGCTTGAACCTCTTGACGAGTGAGAAGCTCTTCAGCATTACGTTTGATAAGTTCACTCATATGTGTAGAGATAACAGTAGCAGGGTCAACTACAGTATATCCATGCATAATTGCATCCTCTTTATCATCCGGTGAGATCCAAATAGCATCAAGTCCAAATGCAGGTTCTTTAGTAGGTTTACCGTTGACATGTCCTGTAGCCATACCGCTATCCATTGCCAAGAAGTTATCTGGCATTATTTCCCCTTCACCAATCTCAACACCTTTTAAAAGTACCTGATATTGTGTCGGTTTTAGATGGAGATTATCCCGAATACGAACTTGCGGCATTAAAAAGCCATAGTCGCTTGCTATTTTACGTCTCATTGAACGGATACGCTCTAAAAGATCCCCACCTTGAGAAGAGTCTGCTAGTTTGATAAGCTGGTAACCGAGTGTAAGTTCTAGCATCTCCACTTTTAAGATATCCTCTAGAGCACTCTCTTCCTCTTTTTGGATCTCCTCTTGTGTCTTTTTAGGCTTTAGTTTCTCTTGAGCTTCTAACTCTTGTTGTGTTTTACTTGTAAGGATATTTTCAACATCAAGGATACTAAGTTCCCCTTTTTCATATTTATAAATTGACCATCCAAGAAGGGCAAATAAGATACCGATAAGCCCCATTGATGCAGTAGGAAGTCCAGGAACCAGTGCAAAGAGTGTCATAATACCACCCACGATCATAAGGATCTTCGCATTTCCAACCATTTGGTTGATAGTACCCTCTGCAAAATTATCGCCGTCACTTGAAGAACGCGTAATCATAATACCTGTAGCAGTTGAGACGATAAGTGCAGGGATTTGACCAACTAAACCATCCCCAATTGTAAGAAGGGTAAATGTTGCAGCTGAATCGCTTACACTCATATCATACTGAAATACACCGATTAAAAATCCACCGATAATATTGATAAGTGTAATGATAATACCTGCAACCGCATCCCCTTTAACGAACTTAGACGAACCGTCCATCGCTCCGTAAAAGTTTGCATCTTGTAAGATCTCCGCACGGCGTCTTTTTGCTTCGGCATCATCGATAAGTCCCGCATTAAGATCTGCATCAACTGCCATCTGTTTACCCGGCATAGAATCAAGTACAAATCTAGCAGCAACCTCTGCAACCCTTGTAGAACCTTTTGTTACAACCATAAAGTTGATAATAACTAAGATCGCAAATACAATAATACCGATAACATAGTTTCCACCAACAACAAAGTTACCGAAACTTGTAATGATATCACTAACCGCTTCAGGCCCTTCATATCCATGACTTAAAATCATCCTTGTCGTTGCAATATTAAGTGCAAGTCTAAAGAGAGTCAGAATAAGTATAAGTGTCGGAAAGGTTGTCAGATCGGTCGGTTTTGGTATATAGAGCGAAATAAGTAGTATTAAAACTGCCATAGCCATCGATACCGTTAAGAAAAGATCTAAAACAGATGATGGAAGGGGAACGATAATAATGGCTAAGATTGCCATTACAAATACAACTACACTTAGATCTTTTTGTCCAAGTAAAAAATTTAAACTGGTGCCGACTTGTTGTTTTAGTGTTAACTTCTTTTTAGCCAATGTATATCATCTCATAAACTTTAATCTTTTAATATATCTGCAAGTGTCAGATTTTTTAGAAAATCATCTATCTTGATCTGGAGTTTATTTAGAAACGGCCAAATAGAACATATGTCAGCTCTATCAGATGGACAATCTTTTTCAGAAGGTGAGCATTCAAAAACAGCAGGTGCTTTGCTTTCAACATTGGAAAGGACATCAAGCATATTGATCTCTTTTGGATCTTTGTTAAGTGCAAATCCACCGTTAACACCTTTATACGATTTAAGTATTCCGGCTTTTGCAAGTGATTGAAGTATTTTTGCTAAGAAACTTTTGGATATTGCCAATTCTCTAGAGAGAGATTCGCTATCCATAGGATCTTTTGCTGATGATAAAACTATTAACGAAAGTATTGCATATTCACTTGCTTTTGTAATCAACATCTTTATATTCTTTATTACTATTATTTTGATGAATATTATAGCTAAAAACCCTTAATGGTAATATAAATAAAAATAAAGAAAAAATTGGGTATAATTGCGCTTCAACTTTATCTGCAATTGCATTTGAGTTAGATTATTATACCTATCAGGAGGCTATTATGGCTTTAGATTCGGCTAAAAAAGCAGAGATTATTGCAAAATACGGACGTAATGAAAACGACACTGGTTCAAGTGAAGTTCAAATTGCACTATTAACTACTAGAATTGCGGAGTTAACTGAGCACTTAAAAGTGTTCAAAAAAGATCACGCATCTCGTCTTGGACTACTAAAATTAGTTGGTCAACGTCGTCGTCTTATGAAATACTTCAAAAGAACGAACAAAGATGGTTACCAAGCACTTGTAGATTCTTTAGGAATTCGTGACAATATCTAATTAAAATATTCTTAGCTTTATCCACCTCTTTTTGAGATGGATAAGGTTTTGTTCTCCCCAATCCCTTTTATAAAAACCTTTTTTATTTAATTCCAAAATCTTTTGAAACTATTTATACAATCACTTTTATTTTAACTTTTCTATTCTGTTATCATTGTGTTAGGATTATATGGTATATTATTTCCTAAATAAAAACTAGGATATTTTATGAACGATTTTACATATTACAACCCGACTAAAATAGAGTTTGGTAAGGGAAAAGAAAAAAAGATAGGAACTTATATAAAAGAAGCCGGATATGACAGTGTATTGCTGGCTTACGGAACAGGAAGCATAAAAAAAGGTACTTTGTATGATGATACTATTGCCTCACTTAAAGAAGCTGGAGTGGCATTTGAAGAGTTTGGTGGCATAGTAAGCAATCCAGTTCTTAGCAAAGTGCAAGAAGGTGTAAAAATAGCTAAAGAGAAAAAGGTTCAGGCTGTTCTTGGAGTTGGCGGGGGTTCTGTTGCAGACTCTGTTAAAGCTATTGCCGCAGGTGCAAAATATGATGGTGATGTTTGGGACTTTTTTATTCAAAAAGCACAGATTACAGAAGCTCTTCCTGTATTTACCGTGATGACGCTTGCCGCAACTGCGAGTGAGATGAACGGAAATTCTGTTATCACCAATGAAGATACACAACAAAAATATTCAATCTCATCTGTACATGTAAATCCGCTAGTCTCAGTTATTAACCCTGAACTGATGGCAACGGTTAGTAAAGATTATCTTGCATATTCAGCGGTAGATGCGATTGCTCATACTATAGAGGTCTATTTTACTGCCGCGTCTCATCCGAACTTCAACTCTAGAATTGTAGAAGCTATCATTAAAACTATTATGGAAACAACGGAAATTTTAATAGAAAATCCTAATGATTATGAGGCTAGAGGTGAGTTTGCATGGGCAGCTACACAAGCACTAAACGGTCTTACTCCAGCTGGAACACATGGCGGAAACTTTCCAAACCATATGATTGAACATGCTCTTTCTGCCCTTTATAATGTATCTCACGGTGCAGGACTTTCAGTTGTTATTCCTGCATGGATGAAATGGTATAAAGAAAAAAATCTTCCACAGTTTGAACGTTTTGCAAAAGAGCTTTTTAATCTTCAAGATGCAGATGCAGGTATCAGTGCACTTGAATCGTGGTTTGAGAAAATAAGTTCACCAGTGACATTAAAGCAAGCGGGGATACCTGAAGAGGGGATAGCTGAGATTGCTGATAATGCAGCAGAGTTAGCTACACTTTGGGGTATAGGGGAACTCTACAACAGTGAAACTATCGCAGAGATTCTCAAAAAAGCATAAATATTAGTGGTACTTGTACCACTTGCACTTTTTTTTATTTTTTATAGCGTATATGTTATAGGTGAATTTTCGTCCGCAATCTTGACACTCAAATGTAGCACGATTTTTTGCTTTATTATATTTTACAAATAAAAAATTTCCCAGTTGATCGCCCGCTTTATAAATTATTTTTTTATTTTGGGCATAAGATTCTTCAGCTAGTTTAGCATCTTCTTTTTGCTTTATTAGCCATGAGGGTTCTAGATCCTCTTCGAATTCATCTGTATCAACTGTATACTTATCCATTTGAGTGAAAAATTGTAGAGATTATTATAAAAATATCTCAATTGCTCTTTCTAAATCTTCTTTCGTATCGATTCCAAATCCTGTTGAAGCAACTTTTACCATTGTTATCTTTTTACCGTGATAAATAGCGCGTAGTTGTTCAAGTTTTTCTATATCTTCGATCGGTGCATCACCTAAAGAACAAAACTCTTTTAAACTTTTTTTAGAAAATCCGTAGATACCGATATGGCCAAAATATTGTGCACCCCCACCTGCATTGTATGGAATTTTTGCACGTGAAAAATAGATGGCATTGTGATTTGCATCTAAAACAACTTTTACAAGATTAGGATCTTGGGCTGCTTCATCGTTGATCGCATTGTAGCAACTTCCCATTATAAACTCTTCACCTTTGTCTTGAAGAGATTTGAGTTGTTTTTGCAGAGACTCTACAACATCAGTCTCAATGAAAGGCTCATCTGCTTGTACGTTAATGATCAGTTCATCATCATCAAGCTCTAAAATAGTCGCACATTCGTGGATTCTGTCAGTCCCGCTTTTATGTGTAGTAGATGTAAGCATAGCTTCTACACCGTGAGCTTTACAAGTCTCTACTATCTTTTCATCGTCTGCTGCAACAACGACTCTATCTAGGTGGGCAACCCTTTTTGCAGTTCTTACAACCATAGGTAAACCGCCTATATCTACTAAAACTTTTTGTGGAAATCTTGTTGAGGCTAATCTTGCCGGAATAATTATCATTTTGTTTTAAATCCCTTTTGATATAATGCCACAATTATATCATAGTGCAGATAAAGGAGTATAATGATTTTACACCAGCCGGAGGCAGGATATTGTTACAACAGCGATTCTCTCTTTTTATACGATTTTATAAATAATTTCAATCCTAAAGGGAGAGTCTTAGATGTTGGTGCAGGGTGTGGAGTCGTAGGTCTTTTAGTCGCTCGTGATAATGAAAAAGTTATTTTAGAAGCTGTTGAGAAACAGGAAGCTTTTGTGGCATATGCCGAAAAAAATGCAAAAGAAAATGGTATAGATTATAAAGTGTACCATAGCGATTTTACATCGTTAGAGGTGCAAGAGAAGTATGACTATATCATATCAAATCCACCTTTTTACCCTTCAGGTGCACAAAAAAGTGCTAACGATATGTTGTTCCATGCAAGGTATGATGTAAACTTGCCGATGGAGGTTTTTTTTAAAAAGGTTTCTCAGCTTTTAAAACCGAAGTCCCATTTTATATTTTGTTATGATGCAACGCAGTTCGGACGTGTATGTGCAGAACTTGATAAAGTGAAAATGAGAGTGGTAGATGTACGTTTTGTACATCCAAAAGTAGATCGCACAGCTTCTATCGTTATGATTCACGCAAGAAACGGTTCAAACTCTTTGATGAAAGTTTGGCCGCCGTTTATCAGTTTTGAGGGTAACGAACAAAGTGAAGAGTCAAAAAAAATTTATAAAAAAGCGTCAACACAGAGTATAAAATGTCAGATATAATAAAACAAGATGGATTTCCTTACGCTTTTACACCTTCAGCGTGTGAAACTTGTGAAGGAAGATGTTGTACGGGTGAGAGTGGATATATCTACGTCACCAAAAGTGAGATATTTGCGATTGCAGATCTTTTAGAGATGGATGTTAATGATTTTGCGATAAAATATCTCTTTAAAAAAGGGTATAAATACTCTATAAAAGAGAACAAGGTGGGAGACTCCTACGAGTGCGTGTTTTACGACAAAGAAAGCAATGGATGTCAGATCTATAAGGCACGTCCGACGCAGTGTAAAACTTTTCCGTTTTGGGATTATTTTAAAACAAGGGTAGATGAGCTCAAAGAAGAATGCCCAGGGATAGTAGATGTATAGAAATTTTTTGCTTCTGTTTGTTTCAATCTTTTTTATCTCTTGTTCAACAATGCAGGAGACGCAACCTACGCCAAATGAAAAAGCATTTGATGAGGAAGATACCTACATCATGTTTGCTCTTCGTGCGGAACAGGTAAAAAGTTATAAAACAGCAGCTAAACTTTTTGCTCAGTTGTATGACAAGTCACAAAAAAAAGAGTACTTGTATAGATCTGTGCAAAATAGATATTTAGCAAAAGATTACAATACTACTATTGAGATTATCGATCGGTATTTAGCATATGAACCAAACGATAGAAAACTTCAAAGATATAAGATAGGTTCTCTTGCCGAATCGGGAGACATACCTAATGCAATTGCATTGGCACTTTCTCTATCAAAACAAACACAACAACCCGATGACTATATCCTTACAGCAGATGTATATATCAAAAATCATCAATATGAAGAAGCATTGCAATATCTTGAGAGTGCTTATGCTAAAGAGTATAATGAGAAGATATTAGATAAAATTGCAATTATCTTATATGTGAATTTATCGAGAAAAAAAGATGCTATAGCTGAGCTTGAAACACACTCAAGGATGCACGGGTGTTCTGAACTGATTTGTGATAGACTTATTGGGATCTATAGCAATGAAAATGATATTGACGGATTATTAAGTGTATATAAAAGAAAATACTCTTTAGATAAAGAGAGTGCAGTAGCAAAAAAAATTATTCAGATATACGGTTATAAAAGAGATTATGTAAAGTTGATGAACTTTTTGGAAGAGAGTGGTGAAGATGATGAACTTCTACTACAGCTTTACCTTTCAGCAAAAGATTTTAAAAAAGCATATCTTATAGCTTCTAAACTTTATGAGAAAGAGAACTCTTTAGAGTATCTGGGACAGAGTGCTATTTATCAATATGAAGCAAATAAAAGTAATCTCAATAAAAAAATTTTAGAGAGTGTAGTATCGAAGTTAGAGAGAGTCGTAGCTGTAAAAAATGACACTCTATATAAAAACTATTTAGGGTATATCCTAATAGACCATGAGCTTGATATTAAAAAAGGTATGAAGTATGTTCGAGAGGTTTTAAAAGTAAAACCGAAATCGGGATACTATTTAGATTCTCTAGCATGGGGATATTATAAACTGGGACAATGTAAAAAAGCGAAGAAGCTGATGCTGAAAGTTCGAACTTTAGAGGGTGGAGATGATCCTGAAGTTGATCTGCACATGAAGAAGATAAATGAATGTTTAAAAAAACAAATTTTAAAGAGGAAAAAATAAAGAATGATTTTAGATGATATTATCAAAAAAACAAAAGAAGACTTAGCTAAAAGGGAAAAAGAGTTCTCTATGGATTGGTTGGGGCGTTCATTGGCATTTAATGCAAGACAACCAAGAGATGTTTTCCCATACCTTACTGCAACTGAAGAGGACCCTTACAGAATTATCTCTGAAGTGAAAAAAGCTTCTCCGTCTAAAGGAGTAATTCGCGAAGATTTCGATCCGTTAGCTATCGCTCAGTCGTATGAAAGAGGTGGGGCAAGTGCTATCTCTGTTTTAACTGAGCCACACTTTTTTCAAGGAAGTTTAGATTATCTAGCAGGTATAAGAAGATATGTAGGAATTCCGCTTCTTAGAAAAGATTTTATCGTTTCAAAGTATCAGATCCTAGAAGCTCTAGTATATGGAGCTGACTTTATCCTTTTAATTGCTGCTGCACTTTCAAAAAAAGAGTTAAAAGATCTTTTAGCATATACTAGACACCTTGGTATGGAAGCGTTAGTTGAGGTTCATGATAAATCTGATCTTGTAAAAGCTATCTATGCGGGAAGTGATATTATCGGAATCAATCATAGAAACCTGCAAACTTTTGAGATGGATATGGAGCTTTCATATAAACTTATTCCATTAATTCCAAACGGAAAAGTGATCGTAGCTGAGAGCGGTATCTATGAACACGGGCAGTTAGAAGATCTTTCTAAAGCGGGAGTGGACGCTTTCTTAGTTGGTGAGTCTTTAATGCGTCAAGATGATGAAGAGGTAGCTCTAAAAACACTTAAGTACGGTAGTGCAGGAAAATAGTTTTGCAAATAATTGAATTATTCAAGTATATGATCAATTCGAAAAGTGAAACTCCCGATGATGGAGGTTTATTACTTTTTATAGAGGATTATTTACCGGGCTTTACAGCTGTTAGAGTTGATGTAGAAGATGTAAAAAACCTTTTTATCTATAAAAAATTCGGTGAGGGTGAGCATCTCTGTTTTGCAGGACATGTAGATGTAGTTCCAGCTGGTTCAAAAGGTTGGGATACTGATCCCTATCAAGCTACAGAGAAAGACGGTTATATTTACGGACGTGGCACACAAGATATGAAAAGTGGAGTAGCGGCATTTACACAAGCCGTTAATGAAGCAGATAGTTTCAATGGAACACTTTCACTTTTACTTACATCTGATGAAGAGGGTGATGCAATTAATGGTACGGTAAAAGTATTAGAATACTTAAGAGATAAAGAGATGCTGCCTGACTTTTGTGTAGTTGCTGAACCGACTTGTGAAGAGAACTTTGGAGATGCCATTAAAGTAGGGCGTCGCGGTTCTATAAACGGTTACATCACTATTAAAGGGAAGCAAGGTCATGCTGCGTATCCTGAAAAAGCTATTAATCCGATCCATCAAATCTCACAAGTACTCGGTGAGATGGCCGGAGTTGACCTAGATAACGGGGATGAACACTTCGCACCTTCAAAATTTGTAGTAACTGATATTCGTGCAGGTATGCAGGTAACAAATGTTACTCCAAATGAACTTCAAATGATGTTCAATGTACGTAATAATACAAAAACAACGCAAGAAGAGATTAAGGCATTTGTAGAAAAATATCTGGGAGACCTTGATTATGAACTTAGACTTACGCAAGGTTCTTATCCGTTTAAAACAGATACAGATACAAAAATAGTAAAAAAGATAGACCAGGCTATTGAAAAAGTAACATCTATTAAACCTAAACACTCAACTGCCGGTGGAACAAGTGATGCACGCTTTATCTCCGCATTTGGAGTTGATGTGGTAGAATTCGGTGTCAAGAATGACACCATTCACGCTGTAAATGAAAGAACTTCAAAAAAAGAGGTTGAAGGTTTATGTCAGGTTTTTAAAACTTTGATAGAAATATGGGATAAATAGTATGAAAAAAATAGTTTTATTTTTAGCAATGACGTTTTCGTTATTTGCTTCGGGAATCGATTGGCCGCATGACTATAAACAAGCATTGATAGATGCAAAAAAATCAAACAAACTTGTATATGTACTTTTAACATCGGATAATTGTAGATGGTGTAGAAAATTTGAAAATACAACTTTACAGGAAAAAGCTATACAAGAAAGATTAGCAAAAGAGTTTGTCGTAGTACATATCTCTAGAGATCGTCATTTTGTACCTAAAAATTTTGAAACTACACCAGTACCTAGACACTATTTTGTAGATTCACAAGGTGAGATACTTTATGAGACATTAGGCCATCGTGGTGTGGAGTGTTTTGATTCATTTATGGATAATGCACACGACAGACTAAAAGTTAATAAATAAAGGAGAAACAATGGAACTTATTCAAACAAATAATGCCCCTGCTGCTATTGGACCATACTCACAGGCCGTAAAAGCAAATGGGATGGTATATACATCAGGGCAAATAGCTTTAAAACCTGATGGTAGTGATGAATTACTTCAAGAAGATGTAGTTGTACAGGCTGTACAAGTGTTAAGAAATCTCGAAGCTGTACTTACAGAAGCAGGAAGCAGCATGGAGCAAGTTATAAAAACTACTATATTTTTAGCAGATATGGGAGATTTTGTAACAGTAAATGAAATTTATGAAGAAGCTTTTGGTTCTCATAAACCTGCTCGTTCAACAGTAGCAGTAAAAACTTTACCAAAGAATGCTCTTGTTGAGATTGATGCTATAGCATTAGCGAACTAATAACCTAACTTATATATAAAAGCCCTATAGCAGGGCTTTTTCTTCCCCTTATATTAAAATCTAATTACCTTTTTATTTCCACTATACCATCTTTTATTCGTTTAATTTTGTTCTTTTTTTAGAAATTCTTATTTTTATTATAAAAAATAGTTAATAATCTATTAATCTTTCTATGTATATAATGCTTACTTATGAATAAAATTAAATAAGGAAATAATTATGGTTTCATACAAAAAAATCGCTTTAACAGCATTATTAGGATTAGGACTTTTCGCAACAACTGTAAGTGCAGATGCTGCAAAAGGACAAAGAATTTATCAAAAGAAATTGAAAGAAGTTTGTGGTATGACAGGTGCAGTATTTGCAGCAAAACATTCTCAAGATGAATGGGCAGAAGCAAATGATAATGGTGAACTTGGTAAGGCAATGACTGAGATATGTCCAGCAGGAAAAGAGTTTTTTGAAAGTGATAAGTTTAAAAATAAGTTTTCTTCACATCTTTACGACTTTGTAAATGACTTTGCAAGTGACAGCGGTAATATCCCTAAGTGTTAATTGTATGCAAGTGCAGTGCACTTGCATAACAACCCTCAAATAAAAAATCAAAAAATAGGAAATATTTATGAGAAAAATTCTCCTTTCTTCTGTAGTGGTAAGTGCTTTATCATTAAATCTTTTTGGTGATGATATAGCAGACTTAAAAGCTGAAGTTAAAGCATTGACTACTAAAGTAAAAAAATTAGAAAAAAAGCAAAAAAGAACGAGCAAAACTCTTTCAAAGGTAAAAAAGCATGATGCTTTTGATAATGTAAAATTTGGACTCGATTTTAGAAATGCAGTTGATGTAATAGAGTATAAAAACAATAAAACGGGAGAGACAGCTTCTAATAACTCTCTACTCACAAGCAGACTTTATTTGACAATGGCATCTTCTCCAATTAAAGATCTTATTTTTCAAGGAAAATTGGCTGTATACTCTACATGGGGTTCACATCTTTATGTGGATGATAATGCACTCAAAGATTGGGCGGCTTCATCAAGACCTGCTGATACAGTGATGCGAATTAAAGAAGCTTATTTTATCTATAATACTGCTTTAGGTGAACAGCCTATCAGTGTTAGTGTTGGTCGACGCCCTGCAACAAACGGCTTTTTAGCAAATTATAGAGAGAATGAAAAAGTGGCAGGTTCCCCTTTGGCTCATATTACAAATATGGAAGTAAATGCTGCTATGGCAATGTTTAATCTCAGCCGTTTTGTAGATGGTGCATACACAAAGTTAGTATATGGTCGTGCACATAGTGGAGAGATGCAGAGTGTATACGGTGATAGCCCGGTAACTAGAATGCCTTATGCATTAAGCGGTGGGGATGTAAACGCAACTTTAGAAGATGAGAGTGTAGATTTCTTTGTATTTTTAGGTGATGGATATAATGATGGACAATATCAGTTAGCGTATCAATGGGCTCATATCTTTGATACAAAAGGGAAGGCATTAAATGGTGCTGGAGTAGCGGATGATGTAAATAAAGCAGCATCAGGTAGTGCAGATCTTGGAGCTCTTTCATTAAAAGTTGAAGGTGTTGGAGATGAGATCAGTGACTTTTTAGATGAGACAACACTTTTTCTATCGCTTGCAGCTACTAAATACAATCCAAAAGAGAATCATGAACTGCTTGGATCAAGGGAAAGTAAAACAGGATATTCTTATTGGATCGGAGCAGTTTTCCCTGATAGCATAACAGATGCTGGAAAATTTGGTTTGGAATATAATCATGGAACAAAGTACTGGACACCGATGACATGGGCAGAAGATACGGCAATCGGATCTAAAATAGCAGTACGTGGTGATGCTTATGAAGCGTACTGGAATTTTGATCTCTTTGGTGTGAAATATCTTCCATCACAGATCCGTTACACGTACGTACAACACAACTTTACACCAAACATTAACTGCGCAGGATGGGTAATACCAGAAGAGGTAGATATTACATCATCTGATTTGAGATTTGCAGTAAGTTATAGATACTAAAACGTTATAGAGTTAAAGGGGAAATTATGGATAAGAAAAATGAGTTTATGGACGAGATTGTAAATAACTCTGGGATGAGTCGTCGTGATGCTTTAAAAGTTATGGGGCTTTCACCAATTGCAGCCGGATTATTATTGAGTGGTGCTGCTGGTGAAGCTACAACAGCTGAAGCATCATCTTCTGCTGAAGGAAAAATTGTAATTGTTGGTGGTGGCTCAGGTGGGATCATGGCTATGGCAAGATTTCATTCGGCACTTTCAGACCCTGACATTACACTTATTGCACCAAATGAAAAACACTTGTATCAACCTGGGCAAGTTTTTATGGCAGCCGGTGAGTACACTTTTGAAGATATAGTAAAAGATAATAAAGACTTTATCCCTGATGATGTAAAGTGGATTAAAGATGAAGTGAAAACCTTTGATCCTGATAACAATAAAGTGATTACTCGTGCCGGAGAAGAAGTAAGCTATGATTATTTAGTAGTAGCTACCGGTCTTCAGTACCATTATGAGTGGATTGAAGGTCTTACTGAAGATATGATCGGAAAAAACGGGATCTCTTCAGTTTATCTGAATAATGCCGAAGCTGGAACTGCGGATGGCGGTTCTTTAACTTGGGAGTGGTTTAACGATCTTAAAGAAGCAGCTAAAACAGGCAAACAGAAAGTAATATGTACACAACCTGAAACAGCTATTAAATGTGGTGGTGCTCCACAAAAGATCCTTTATCTAAGCAATGACTTTTTAAAACAGGATAAACTAACAGCTGACTTTACATTTGCAACATCATCAACTAATTTGTTTGGCGTTCCAGAAGTAAATAAAACGCTTGAAGAGGAAGTGCAGCCTAGATATGGAAATATAACTAACAAGTTTGGACATAATCTTGTGGCAATCGATGCTGAGAAAAAGATAGCTACATTTGAGCATAAGTATGAGCTACAAGGTGAGTATGATGAAGATTTGGAAGAGTATGATATCATCAAGAAAACTGAGCGTGTAGATATGCCATACGATTTTATCCATATTGTTCCACCAATGGCTGGTGTTGATGCTGTTGCTTCTTCACCGCTTGCATGGCAAAAAGGAACAGGAAAAGGTTGGTTGGAAGTTGATCAATACACGCTGCAGCATAGACGTTATAATAATGTATTCGGTATCGGTGATATTTGTGGAGTTGCTAAGGGAAAAACAGGTGGTTCAGCTCGTCATCACGGACCTATTATGGTAGGGAATCTTTTATCTGTAATGGAAGGCAAAAAGCCTAAAGAGAAGTTTGATGGTTACACTGTATGTCCATTAAAAACTCAATATGGTAAAATTATCCTTGCTGAATTTGACTATAAGGGTGCTGCACCGTCATTCCCATTAGCTGTTGGTGAACAAAGATGGATGTGGTGGGCATTTGATCTTTACATGTTAAAACCTATGTATTGGTATTTAATGATGAGAGGTTTAATGTAAGATGAGATCTTTGATGATAAGAGAAGTTGGTATTTTTATCAGCTTACTTATCTTTCTTGCTGTAGTTATTCATCCTGATCTATTAAGTAATTTGAGTGAAAGATTTTCACTTATGTATGAAAGAGAAAATTATTTTCATCCTTTTATTTATACTTTTATAGTGTACCTTTTACTATCATTGTTAAGATATATGGTTATAAAAGCTATACAAGTGATTCGTAAAATAACAAATCATTAACAATTAAACAAAACTTAAAACTAAGTTCGGTATAATTCCGCACTTTTTGTAGAAATACAGTATATATAATTTAAGGACCATAGATGTACGCAATTATTAAAAATGGTGGTAAGCAATATAAAGTTCAAGAGGGTGACGTTTTAGATTTCGATAAAATGTCTCTTGAACCACAAGCTACTATCGAGATTAAAGAAGTTTTAGCAGTAAACGCTGGTGAGCTTAAAGTTGGAGCTCCATACGTGGATGGCGCTGTTGTAACTGCTGAGGTAATTAGTGAAGGTCGTGACAAAAAAGTTGTTACTTTCAAAAAACGTCGTCGTAAAGACAGTAAAGTAAAACGTGGTTTCAGAAGAGATCATACTCGTGTTCGTATCACGAAAATCGCTGCATAAGCTAAACTAAAAGAGGAGACGCAAGATGGCACATAAGAAAGGTCAAGGTAGTACACAGAATAACCGTGATTCAGCAGGTCGTAGACTTGGTGTAAAAAAATATGGTGGAGAAGCTGTTGTTGCTGGTAACATCATTATTCGTCAAAGAGGAACAAAAGTTCACCCAGGTAAAAATGTAGGTATGGGTAAAGATCACACTATCTACGCTTTAGTTGACGGTGTAGTTTCTTTTGAAAGAAAAGATAAGAAACGTAAACAAGTTTCTATTATTCCTGCTGCATAATTCTACTTTTAATATTTGAGCTTTGGCTCAAATATTTTTTTAACTTCGGAAATTTTTCCAAAATACTCAAATTTAAAATATTTAATAATCTACTTTATCATCGTTTAGTGTATTGTTAAGTATTCGTTGGTTAATATTTGAAAAAAATATTGACTATATATAGCTAAATATTAATATTAGGAGTTCACTTGTTCACAGATAGTGTCGAATTAACAGTTTCATCAGGAAAAGGTGGCGCAGGATGTGTAGCATTTCGTCGTGAAAAGTTTGTACTCAACGGTGGTCCAAACGGTGGTGACGGTGGAAAAGGTGGAGACATCTGGTTCAAGTGTGATAATAATACACATACACTTTCCCATTTTCAAAGAAAAATGCATATAAAAGCAGATAACGGTCGTCCGGGTGAAGGCTCAAATATGACTGGAAAATCTGGTGCGAAAAAGATTATTATCGTACCGCCTGGGACACAGATCGTAGACCAAGAAACAGGTGAAGTACTGCTTGATATGCTCGAAGACGGGCAAGAAGCAAAGTTTCTTGAAGGTGGAAAAGGTGGACTTGGAAATACACACTTCAAATCACCTACAAATCAAAGACCGACATACGCACAGCCTGGACAAAAGGGTGAAACTCGTTCTATAAAGTTAGAGTTAAAACTGATCGCTGATGTTGGCTTAGTAGGATTTCCAAATGTTGGAAAATCTACTTTAATCTCAACAGTTTCAAATGCACGTCCTGAGATCGCAAACTACGAATTTACAACATTGACACCGAAACTCGGTCAGGTAAACATTGGTGATTATGAGTCATTTGTTATGGCCGATATTCCTGGAATTATCGGTGGTGCTCATGAAGGGAAAGGTTTAGGGATTCAGTTCTTACGTCATATTGAAAGAACCAAAACACTTCTATTTATGATTGACCTTGCTTCATATAGAGACTTAAAAGAACAGATTGATGTTTTAAAAGATGAAGTAGCATCATTCTCGGAAAAGCTGGGTACTTCGAAATATGCGATCGCACTTACACGTGTAGATATTATTGCTCCTGATGATGTAGATGAGTTAGTTGGCGGTTTTATTAAGATGATGGGACTTGAGAAAAGTACACACAGTGAATTTGACTTTGACCAAAATCTGCCATACTATATTCAAGATACTGTGGATGAAACTTTAGGGTTTGATAGAGAAAAACCATATTTTATTTTACCGATATCTTCTGCGATCAACAAAAATATAGAGGGTCTTAAATATGCTCTGTTTAATCTTGTACAAAGTGATAGAAAAGAGTAATGAAAAGAATTGTAGTTAAGGTTGGTAGTGCAGTTTTAACACAAGATGGAAAGATCGCATTAGATAGAATGCGTTCACTTGTAGCTTTTTTAGCAGAGTTGAAAAAAGAGAATGAAGTTATTTTAGTTTCTTCTGGAGCAGTTGCAGGCGGATATACAAAACTGCAACTTGATCGTTCCGTCTTAGCAAATAAACAAGCTCTTGCTGCAATTGGTCAACCGGTTTTAATGCAAAAATATGCAACTAAGTTTGAAAAGCATGAGGTTATTACTGCACAAGTTTTAGTAACTGCTGCAAACTTGGCTCGTGAGGATGAAATCCAAAAAATTAAAAACACTGTTGATACTTTACTTGCAAATGGTGTTATCCCTATTGTCAATGAAAATGATGCAACTGCTGTTGAAGAATTAGTAGTAGGGGACAATGATCAGCTTTCAGCGTATATGACTAAACATACCGCTTCAGATATGTTGATTATACTTTCTGATATTGATGCATACTATGACAAAGACCCTAGAAAACATGATGATGCGAAAAAACTAAAAGTTGTTCATGAAATTTCTGAAGAAGAATTAACAAAAGATGTAACGCCAAATAACGTTTTTGCTACGGGTGGTATAGTAACTAAACTCAAAGCTGCTTCTTATCTGCTTAATAGCAATATTGATATGTTTTTAGCAAGTGGATTTGATCTTAGAGATGTTAAAAGTTTTATGCTTGAAAAAAATCATATCGGCGGAACTTTATTTACAAAAGGTATATAATGAATGTAATTTTTATGGGGACACCATCTTACGCAGATGAGATTCTTAAAGAGCTTATATCTGATCAAGAGATCAATATAGTAGCTGTATATACACAACCGGATAAACCTGTTGGTAGAAAAAAGGTTTTAACACCACCCCCTGTCAAAGTTACAGCTGAAAAAGCCGGTATAGCAGTATATCAACCGACACGTTTAAGAGATGAAGAGACGGTTGCGGAACTTTTAAAAATCGATTGTGACTATATAGTTGTTGCTGCATATGGACAGATCCTTCCAAAAGCGGTTTTAGACCATGCTCCGTGTATTAATCTTCATGCTTCTATTTTACCACAGTATAGAGGTGCAAGTCCGATTCAACAGACACTTTTAAATGGTGATGTTAAAACGGGTGTAACTGCAATGCTGATGGATGTGGGATTAGATACGGGAGATATCCTCAAAATTTCTGAGATAGATGTACCTGACGATGAAATGGTAGCTACTCTTTTTGAGAGACTCACCGTAGTTGCATCTGAGCTTACAATCGATGTTTTAAAGAACTATAAAAACTATACACCTGTAAAACAAGATGAAACACTAGCAACTCATTGTACGAAAATAACAAAAGCTGAGGGAAAAGTATCTTTTGATAGTGCGCAAGAGGTATATAATAAGTATCGTGCATTTACACCTTGGCCTGGGATCTATTTAGAAAGTGGATTAAAGCTGAAAAATATCTCTTTAGTTGAAACAAAATCGAAAAATGATTCCGGAAAAATAATAGAAGTTAAAAAAGAGAGCATTATAGTTGGATGTACAAACGGTAGTTTAGAAATTTTCAGTGTACAGCCAGAATCGAAAAAAGAGATGAATGTTCTTTCATATATTAACGGTAAAAGGATAGGTGTTGAAGATACTTTATCTTGATGAAGTTGACTCTACACAAAACTATTTAAAAAAATTACTTCAAGATACTAAACCCGATTTACCTATAGCTGTATCTTCAGAGATACAGACCAACGGCATTGGAAGCCGAAACAATTCATGGAACGGTATAGAAGGGAATCTTTTTCTCTCATTTGCAATTTCTTTAAAAGAACTTCCCAACGATCTTAAACTTGAATCTGCATCAATCTATTTTGCTTATATTTTAAAAGAGACATTGGCTGAGATGGGTTCTGAAGTATTCATAAAATGGCCTAATGATTTTTATCTCAATGAAAAAAAGATCGGAGGAATGATCACTAATATTGTAGGAGATAAGTTGATTTGCGGTGTAGGATTAAACCTTATAGCAGCACCACAAGGGTTTGAAAAAATCGACATAATAGTAGATAAAAAACTGTTGCTTGAAAACTATTTCAAAAAAGTTGAAAAAAAAGTTTTATGGAAGAAAGTTTTTAGCAAATATAAGTTAGAATTTCGTAAGAATAATAAATTTTTTGTACATATAAATAATAAAAAAGTTCCTTTAAGTAATGCAATACTTGAAGCTGATGGAAGTATAAAAATTGATGGTGAGAGGATATATAGTCTAAGATGAGTGAAGTTATAGTAATAGCAAATCAAAAGGGTGGGGTTGGAAAAACTACAACTGCAGTAAATCTTGCAGCCTCGCTCGCTGTTGCTGAGAAAAAAGTTTTATTAATTGACTCCGATCCTCAGGCAAATGCAACAACATCATTGGGATTTCATAGAAATGATTACGAGTTTAATATATACCATGTTTTAATTGGTGCGAAAAAACTTAAAGATATCATTTTAAAATCTGATCTGCCTACATTACACCTTGCTCCATCTAATATCGGTTTAGTTGGTATTGAAAAAGAGTATTATGATGCTGATAAAGCAAGAGGACGTGAACTTGTTCTTAAAAAAGCTATCGCTCATGTTAAAAAAGATTATGATTATATTATTATAGATTCTCCTCCTGCACTTGGACCGATGACAATTAATGCACTCTCAGCATCCAACTCTGTCATTATTCCTATTCAATGTGAGTTTTTTGCATTAGAGGGTTTGGCACAGTTATTAAATACAATTAAACTTGTAAGAAAGTCGATCAATCCGAAATTAAATATAAAAGGTTTTGTACCGACAATGTATTCATCTCAAAACAATTTGTCTAAACAGGTATTTGCAGATCTTAAACAACATTTTAAAGGGAAGCTATTTACTGATGATGAGAGTAAATATATAGTAGTACCGAGAAATGTTAAATTGGCAGAGTCACCATCATTTGGAAAACCTGCAATATTATATGATGTAAAATCGATAGGTTCAATAGCTTATCAAAACTTAGCGCAAGCAATTATAAAATAATAAAAGGAGAGTTCAAAAGTGAAAAGTCAAAAACTTGGTCGTGGATTAGATGCACTTTTAGGGGAGATTGATGAAGCTTATGAGAATGAAGGTTCTCATAGAGATGTCATTTTAGAAATCCCAGTTAAAAACATCCGTCCTAATCCATTTCAGCCAAGAAAGCATTTTGATGAAGAAGCTTTACATGAACTTGCAGAATCTATTAAAAATGATGGATTAATCCAGCCGATTGTTGTAAAAGAAGATGACTTAGAAGGGTATGTGTTAATTGCAGGAGAGAGACGTTTTCGTGCTTCAAAACTTGCAAAAATAAAAGAGATAAAAGCGATTGTATTAAATTCAGATGAGCAAAAAATGCGTAAATTTGCTCTTATTGAAAACATTCAACGTGAAGAGCTTAATGCTGTAGAATTAGCTGAGGCATATGGAGAGCTTTTAAAACTTCATGAACTGACACATGATGAACTCTCTGGAATGATTCACAAAAGTAGAACGCATATTACTAATACTATACGTTTATTACAATTATCTAAAAAAACACAAAAAGCTCTTATTGAAAAAAGTATCTCAGCTGGCCATGCAAAAGTATTGGTTGGGCTTGACGATAAAGAACAAGAGCTGATTGTAAATTCTATTATTGGTCAAAAATTAAGTGTGCGTGAAGTAGAATCTATGATTAAGAATAGAAAGCAAAATTTAGAGAAAAAACCTACTTCAACTGAAAAAACAGCATATGATTTTTCTAATTTACAAGAAAAATTTGACACGTTTAACTTTAATTATAAAACTTCCGCAAATAAGCTAACCATCGAGTTTTCATCAGAAGATGAAATAAGTGAATTTTTGTCACATTTATCCTAATTTCTTCAAAAATATTAAAATTTTTATAAATTTAACTATCCTTTCAATTTAATAATAGTATAATCTCGCAACTTTTAGGAGGTGCTATGTTAGATATAAATCCAATGTTACTTTTGGCTACATTTGTTGTATTTGTTTCGCTTATAGCCGTTCTAAATAGTTGGCTTTATAATCCATTGTTTGGCTTTATGGACAAACGTGATGAAGATATCAGAAAAGACCTTGAAAAAGTAGGTTCAAATGATAACGAAATCGCTGAGTTACAAGCAAAAGCAGAATCAATCATTATGAATGCTAAACTAGAAGCTGCGGCCCTAAGAGAAAAAGTTATTGCGGATGCTAAAGAGTTAGCAGAGAACAAGTTAGAAGCAAAACGTGCTGAACTTGCAGTAGATTATGTTGAGTTTAAGCAGTCACTTGCTCAATCTCAAGAAGAGTTGACAAAAGAGCTCATGGCTCAAGTTCCAATGTTTAAAGAAGCTGTTACAGCTAAAATAAGTCAAATATAAGGATGTAATGTGAGTAGAATTTTAGTGTTATTACTAATGGTATCAACTTATGCATTAGCATCTGAAGCAGGTCATGGGGATACTGATATAGTTCAAAGAACTGTTAACTTCTTATTATTTGCTGGACTTATTTGGTACCTAGTGGCAGAACCGGCGAAAAATTACTTTGCTTCAAGAAGTAATGAAATTGCTGATGAATTAAACAAAGTTCAAGAGAAACTTAAAGAATCTGTAGAACTCAAAAAAGAAGCATTGGCTAAAATATCAGAAGCTGAAAAGTTTGCTGAAGAATTAGCTGCCGCGTCTAAAAAAGAGAACAAGATTTTAAACGACAATATCATGTCTCAATGTGATTCTGATCTTGAAGTGATTGCAAAACAGCATGAAACTAAAAAAGATTTTGAAACTAGAAATATGGTTGTAGAAGTTGTTGAAGAAGTTATTTCTGAAACATTAAATCAAAGTTCTGAAATTTTTGATAGAGAAGCTATGGCTAACGTTATTTTAAAGAAGGTGGCATAGTAGATGGAAGAATTAATAGCAAAAAGATATGTTAAAGCCTTAAAAGATGGCATTGATTTAGCATCTGTAGAAGCAATTAGCGATGTTTTTTCTGCTTTATCTGATTCTTTTAAAGATGATAAGTTTATTAAAATTGTTACTAACCCAGATGTAGCAATGGAAGATAAATCTAACATTTTATTAGAAGCGGTAAAATCGGCAAACTCTGAAAAACTGAATAACTTTATCAAACTTATTGTTGAAAACAGAAGAATTGAAGTTATCCCGGCTATTTCAGTTGAGCTAAAAAAAGATATAGCAAACTCAACGAAAACTTATGAAGGAACTGTTTATAGCGACAGTGAATTAGATTCAAAAGTTATTAGTGATTTAAGCAGCGGACTTAGTAAAAAGTTTGACTCTACAATAACTCTAAATTTTGTTAAAAATGACTTTAACGGAATTAAAGTTGCAGTAGAAGGACTTGGTGTAGAGATTAACTTTTCTAAAGACAGAATTGATAATCAAATTATTCAACATATTATTAAAGCAATTTAACTTCAAGAGAGGAGAAAAATAGTGGTAGCAAAAATCCAAGCTGATGAGATCAGCTCAATAATTAAAGAACGTATCGACAACTTTGAATTAAGTGTTGATATAAACGAAACAGGTAAAATCGTTTCTTATGCTGACGGTGTTGCAAAAGTTTACGGACTAAGCAATGTAATGGCAGGAGAAATGGTTGAATTCGAAGACGGTACTAGAGGTTTAGTAATGAACCTTGAAGAAGCAAGTGTAGGTGTTGTTATCCTTGGTTCTGGTGAAAATCTTCGTGAAGGTATGAGTGTAAAACGTCTTGGTAAACTTCTTCGTGTACCTGTTGGTGATGCTCTTCTTGGTCGTGTAGTTAATGCTCTTGGTGAGCCAATTGACGGTAAAGGACCAATCGAAGCAACTGAAACTCGTTTCGTTGAAGAAAAAGCTCCTGGAATCATGGAACGTAAATCTGTTCATGAACCATTAGCAACTGGTATCAAAGCTATTGATGCACTAGTGCCAATCGGTCGTGGTCAACGTGAGCTTATTATCGGTGACAGACAAACTGGTAAAACTACTGTAGCTGTAGATACAATTATTAACCAAAAAGGTAACGGTGTTGTTTGTGTATACGTAGCTGTTGGTCAAAAAGAATCAACTGTTGCTCAAATCGTTCGTCGTTTAGAAGAACATGGTGCAATGGAATATACAATCATCGTATCTGCAACTGCTGCTGAAGCTGCTGCACTTCAATTCTTAGCTCCATATACTGGTGTTACAATGGGTGAGTACTTCCGTGACAATGCTAGACATGGTCTAATCGTATATGATGATTTATCTAAGCATGCGGTAGCTTACCGTGAAATGTCACTTATCCTTCGTCGTCCTCCAGGTCGTGAAGCATACCCAGGTGATGTTTTCTATGTACACTCTCGTTTACTTGAGCGTGCTGCTAAACTTTCTGACGAAGAGGGTGCAGGTTCTTTAACTGCTCTTCCAATTATTGAGACTCAAGCTGGTGATGTTGCTGCATATATCCCAACTAACGTTATCTCAATTACAGATGGTCAAATTTTCTTAGAAACAGACCTATTCAACTCAGGTGTACGTCCAGCGATCAACGTTGGTCTTTCTGTATCTCGTGTTGGTGGTGCTGCTCAAATTAAAGCTACTAAGCAAGTTGCTGGTACTTTAAGACTTGACCTTGCTCAATACCGTGAACTTCAAGCATTTGCTCAATTCGCATCTGACCTTGATGAAGTTTCTCGTAAACAACTAGAGCGTGGACAAAGAATGGTAGAGGTACTTAAACAACCTCCATATTCTCCATTATCAGCTGAGAAACAAGCTGCTATTATCTTCGCAGGTAATGAAGGTTTCTTAGATGATTTAGACGCATCAGATGTTGTACGTTTCGAAGCTGAAATGTATCCATTTATTGAAGCATCTTATCCACAAATTTTAGAGAACATTAGTAGCTCTAAGAAAATTGATGATGATACTGATGCATTACTGAAAAAAGCACTTGAAGAGTTCAAAGCTAGCTTTATAGCGTCATAAGGGATACTTAATGGCAAACTTGAAAGATATTCAAAGAAAAATTAAGAGTGTATCAAGCACTCAAAAGACGACTCGTGCGATGAAGTTAGTTTCAACGGCTAAACTTCGCCGTGCTGAAGAGCTTGCAAAACGCTCACGTCTTTATGCGGAGAAAATGAATCAGGTTATTGCCGAAATTGCTGGACGCATTAGTTGTAGTAAAGTTGGAGGATTAGACAATCGTTTCTTTGAAACAATTGAAAATCCGAAGATGGTTGACATCGTATTTATTACTGCGGATAAAGGTTTATGTGGTGGTTTTAATATTCAAACTATTAAAGCTGTTAATAAACTTCTTCGCGAGTATAAAGAACAAAATGTTAAAGTGCGTTTACGTGGAATCGGTAAAAAAGGTATTGAATATTTTAACTACAATGAAGTTGAGATGCTTGACACAGTTGTAGATTTAAGTTCAAAACCGAACAAAGAAAAATCTGATGATTTTATTGAAACTTCTATCACTGATTTTCAAGAAGGGAAGATAGATGCTTTACATGTAGTATATAACGGGTATAAAAATATGATTACTCAAGAGTTACATGTAAATCAGATCTTACCGGTAAATTCTGAAGAATTTAACTGTGAAGAGGTTCAAAAGAATTCTACTATAGAAGTTGAAGCAGAAGATGAAGAGAAAATGTTAAACTCTTTAGTATCTAAATATGTTAGTTATAACATGTACTACTCTTTAATTGATTCAGTTGCTGCTGAACATTCAGCTCGTATGCAAGCTATGGATACGGCAACTAACAATGCTAAAGAGATGGTGAAAAGCTTAAATGTTGAATTTAATAAAGCACGTCAAGCTGCGATTACTACTGAACTGATTGAGATCATCAGTGGTGTAGAGAGTATGAAATAATGGAGAAAAATATGATTGGAAAAATTAGCCAGGTAATGGGTCCTGTTGTTGATGTTGATTTTGATGGTTATCTTCCGGTAATAAACGAAGCTATCGAGGTTAATGTTACTGTTGAAGGTAGTGAACATAGATTAGTATTAGAAGTTGCTGCTCACTTAGGTGATGGTCGTGTAAGAACTATTGCTATGGATATGAGTGAAGGTCTTGTACGTGGTATGGATGCAAAAGCTACTGGTGCGCCTATTAAAGTACCAGTTGGTGAAAAAGTTCTTGGACGTATCTTTA
This sequence comes from Sulfurimonas marina, assembly GCF_014905095.1. Taxonomy (NCBI): domain Bacteria; kingdom Pseudomonadati; phylum Campylobacterota; class Epsilonproteobacteria; order Campylobacterales; family Sulfurimonadaceae; genus Sulfurimonas; species Sulfurimonas marina. The sequence goes on from NZ_CP041165.1 coordinate 811,011, forward strand.
ATGTTGTTGGTGACACAATTGACGGTGGTGAGCAGGTTGAAGGTGCTCCTGAGTGGTCAATTCACCGTGCTCCACCACCATTAGTTGATCAATCAACTACAACAGAGATGTTTGAAACTGGTATCAAAGTTGTTGACTTATTAGCACCATATGCAAAAGGTGGTAAAGTTGGTCTATTCGGTGGTGCTGGTGTTGGTAAAACAGTTATTATCATGGAGCTTATTCACAATGTTGCTCATGGTCACGATGGTTTATCAGTATTTGCTGGTGTTGGTGAAAGAACACGTGAAGGTAATGACCTTTACTACGAAATGAAAGAATCGAACGTACTTGACAAAGTTGCACTGTGCTACGGTCAAATGAGTGAACCACCGGGAGCACGTAACCGTATCGCTCTTACTGGTCTTACTATGGCTGAGTATTTCCGTGATGAGAAGAAACTTGATGTACTTATGTTCATCGATAACATCTTCCGTTTTGCTCAATCAGGTTCAGAGATGTCTGCACTTCTTGGTCGTATCCCTTCAGCTGTTGGTTACCAACCAACTCTTAGCCGTGAAATGGGTGCTTTACAAGATCGTATTACATCAACTAAAAATGGTTCAATTACATCTGTTCAAGCTGTTTACGTACCAGCGGATGACTTAACTGACCCGGCTCCGGCTTCAGTTTTCGCTCACTTAGACGCAACAACAGTACTTAACCGTAAAATTGCTGAAAAAGGTATCTATCCTGCAGTTGATCCACTAGATTCAACTTCAAGATTACTTGATCCACAAATTTTAGGTGAAGAGCACTACAGTGTAGCTCGTGGTGTACAACAAACATTACAAAAATATAAAGATCTTCAAGATATCATCGCTATCCTTGGTATGGATGAGCTTTCTGAAGATGACAAAAATGTTGTTGAACGTGCTCGTAAAATTGAGAAATTCCTTTCTCAACCATTCTTCGTTGCAGAGGTATTTACAGGTGCTCCTGGTAAATATGTATCTCTTGAAGACACTATCAAAGGTTTCAAAGGAATCTTAAACGGTGAGTATGACCATATGCCAGAGAACTCTTTCTATATGGTTGGTGGCATGGACGAAGCTATCGAGAAATACGAAAAAAGCAAATAAGCTTTTTAAATATAAAGGACTGTAATGGATAAGTTTAAACTTGAAATCCTAACGCCTAACGGTGAAATCTTCAACGGTGAAGCTGTTAGCGTAGTTCTTCCTGGTGTAGAGGGAGAATTCGGTGTTTTAGCTGGCCACGCTGCACTAACAACATTGTTAGAAGCTGGTGTAGTTGATGTCGAAAAAGAGGATAAATCAGTCGAATCTATTGTTATTAACTGGGGTGTTGCTCACGTTAATGAAGAAAAAGTTGTTGTTTTAGTTGAAGGTGCTGCAGCTATTCGTGGTGCAAACGAATCTGAAATTGCTGAAGCTATTGATGCAGCGAAAAAACTTATTAACGATATTGCAGACTCAGGTGCTGCTATCGCTACTGTGTCAGCTAAAATTGAAACAGCTGCACAAAAGTTACTATAATAGATGATTAACAATATAATAGATTTTTATTTAAAATCTCATCCGGTTACTATTGGGGTACTTGCATTACTTGCAGTGTATTTTATAGTTTTAAACTGGGTGTTTTTCTACCGCTATTTTTCTCTTAATACGTGGCTCAAAAATGAGAGTGCTTCACTTGAAGCACTTTTACTTGGTGCCACAAGAGTAAATGAGAACTCTTTTTTAAATAACTTTGTAAAATCAAGTAATTTTATTTCAAAAGAAGTTTTACAATTAGGACAACTTGCATCTACTAAAGAAGCTACAAAGGGTCTTTCTATCCTTTCAATATTTGCTTCTACAACACCATTTATTGGACTTTTTGGTACTGTTGTTTCTATCCTTGATACTTTTACACATATAGGGCAAACAACGGGAAGTATGTCTGTAATTTCTACAGGTGTATCAGATGCATTAATAGCAACAGCCGCAGGTATCTTTGTTGCAATCTTTTCTTATACATATCACCAAATTTTAAAACGATTATCTTATGATGTTATTAGTCATATACAGATGCAAAGTGATGCACTTTTAGCTCGCAAGGCTTAAGATATGTTATATGATTGGGATGAAAAACCTGAACTAAATATTACACCTCTTGTTGATGTAATGCTTGTTCTTTTAGCAATTTTAATGGTAATTGCTCCAAACATTATCTTTGAGGAAAATATAAAACTTCCTCAGGGTTCTACAACGAAACAGATATCTAAAATTCCCCCTGTTCATATTACGATTGATGAAGAACAAAACATACAGGTAAATAAAGAGAATTTTCTACTTAACGGTTTTCAAGACAACTTTTATTTATATGCAAACAAGTTGGATAAAAAAGCAACTGTACTTATAAGTGCAGATGAGAGTTTGGATTACGGTATTGTAATGTCTATATTGGCAGCTGTAAAACAAGCTGGATTTACTGAGGTCTCTTTAGCTACCAATGGTTAGAGATGATAAATATTTTTATATCAGTGGATTTATTTCACTGTCTCTTTTTTTAATTTTCCTAATTCTTTTTGCTACTCTTCTTTTTAGCGCATCACAAACAAAAAAATATGGTTTAAAAAAAGATAACTATGTTTCTATATCATTAACAACACCTGTAGTTACAAAACCTCATACAAAAAAGAAAGTTGAAAAACAGCAATCTATTATTACCGAAACAAGTGAAGTGACAAAAGATGTTGACGTAAATGATCTATTCAGTGATGTATGGACACAAAAAATCGATCATACAAAAACAAAGCCTAAAAAAGTAAATTCTAAAAGAATACAAGAGATCTCAAAGAGAGTTAAAACAAGTAAAGAAAATGAAGTTGAATCTATCTCTGAGAAACTTAAAAGTCTTGACACTTCAAACAATGAACAAGAACAACAAAGCAGTTCGACTGCCGATGAAGTTAATGAATATTTAGCTAAAATTCAAGCAATAGTTTATGAAAATTTTTCCCCTCCTATGAACTCAGAGGGGAATAAAGTACAAATCGTAATAGAACTTGATGCTATCGGTAAAATGTTAGACTTTAGAGTGTTAACCTATTCATCTAATGAAGCTTTAAATCAAGAAGCTGATAAGATAAAAATGAGACTTTCTAACATTATGTTTCCTAAGAACCCCGAACATCATTCATTTAGAGCTATTATAAATTTAATTCCAGAAAACAAGGAGTAGTTTTGAAGATATTATTTTCACTCTTAATTACATTTATCTTATCGTTTGCCAGTGATGCAACAATTGATGTTATTAAAAAAGTTGATTCTTTACCGTCATTAGCACTAGAGGATGCATCTATCAGTTATGACGATACGTTTAAATTACAAGTTTTTAAATCACTTGTAGCTGACCTAAATGTTATATCTATTTTTAACGTAGACAGACATCATAGAATCGCAAACTATAACGATACAAATGTGTTAGTTGAAAACAAAGATCAAAACTATGTACTGAGATATATGATGCGAGAAGATGATAAGGGCGCACTCAATATATCTATCAAACTACTTAATAAAAATGAAGAGGTATTTTCAAAAAGTTATAAAGTAAGTAAACAAAAACTTTATGTATTTATATCTCATGCTATTGCTTATGATATTAATGAATTTATGGGTGAACCGTCAGTAGAATGGATGAAAAGAAAAGTGATCTTTTCTCGTATTGTTGGACCTAAGCAGAGTGAAATAGTAATATCTGACTACACTTTAAGATATCAGCATGTTATTATCAAAGGCGGGTTTAATGTTTTTCCTAAATGGGCAGATAAAAGACAAAAAGGATTTTATTACACATCTTTAGATGCAAAACCAACTTTAAAGTATGTTGATATTACAACTGCTAAAATTGATAGTTTAATATCATCAGACGGAATGTTAGTATGTTCTGATGTAAGTACTGACGGTAAAACTTTGTTATTAACAATGGCACCTAAAGGGCAGCCTGATATCTATACATACAATGTAGATAGTAAAAAATATAAAAGAGTTACTAAATATAGAGGGATTGATGTAAATGCGCAGTTTATGTCAAGAGATAAAATTGTTTTTATTTCATCACGCCTTGGTTACCCAAATGTATTTTCAAAAAAACTGGGGACAAATGAAGTTGAACAATTAGTATATTACGGAAAAAACAATTCAGCATGTAGTGCCCACGGTGAATATGTAGTATACAAAGCAAGAGAGAGTTCAAATAGCTTTAGTGAAAATACTTTTAACTTGCATTTAATATCTACAAAATCTGATTTTATCAGACGTTTGACAGCAACAGGTATCAATGAATTCCCTAGATTTTCTAAAGATGGGGATGCAATTATTTTTATTAAAAACTATAAAAACCAAAGCTCGATCGGGATCATAAGATTAAAGTACAATAAAAATTATCTCTTCCCTTTACGATATGGTCGTGTTCAATCTATGGATTGGTAACAATTAATATTTTTTTGGTATAATATTTCAAATTATAATTTCGAAGGATTTAAGATATGAAAAGTTTAGTACTTTCTAGCGTTGCTGTAGCACTTTTAGTATTTAGTGGATGTAGTTCAAAAGAGCCAGCTGTTGATTCAAAAGCTCAAGAATCTACTCAAAATGTTGAAGAGGTGCAAGCACCGGCAACTGAAACAGTTGCAGGAGAGGAAAGTGTTGTAGACTCTAGCACAAATGAAATCTCTAGATTAAGTATGGATGAAGTAGAAAGCAAGTTACCAACTATCTATTTTGCTTTTGACAAATTCAACATCTCAACTCAAGCACAAGAAAAAATTGTAGCTGCTGCTGAACTTGGTAAAGCAGGTGCTAAACCTTACTCTGTAAAATTAGAAGGTAACTGTGATGAATGGGGAAGCGATGAGTATAACTTTGCTTTAGGTTTAAAACGTACAGAAGCTGTTAAAAATGCTTTAGTTAACGAAGGTATTGATGCATCTCGTATCTCTATGGTAAGTTATGGTGAAAGCAACCCAGTATGTACTGATAAAACAAAAGAGTGTTGGGCACAAAACCGTAGAGTAAACTTTAAACTTCTTCCATAAGTTTTATAGATGAAACGCAGTACAATAATTTTATTACTTAGTGCTGCTACATCTCTTTCTCTCAACTGTGCCGAACCATCAGCGTTCGGTGCAGGAGATCTTTCAAGCGATAGTCCTTACGGGCTTACTCCAGATGAAAAAGTTATATTAGAAACTAAGAAAAAGCTCAAAAAAGTTGATCTTAGTACAAAAACACATGCTTCACAATTGGACTCTTTGAGAGAAAGAATTGATGGACTTCAAGATATTATAGAAGCACTAAGTAGAAAATCACATAACAATAAAATAGCATTAAAAGAGTTACAAAATAAAGATAAATTAGATGATGAAAACTCTAATGAATATCAAAAAAGACTCTCAGAGGTAGTGCAGCAAGATTCGCAAAGTATTAAAACTTTACAGGAGCAGGTATTAGAAATTTCTAAACTTGTAGACCAGATAAATGCCAACTATGTTTCTAAAAAAGAGTTTAATGATTTAGTAGCAGATATCAATAACTTTAAAGATCTTGTAGCTAAAGAGTTAAAAAGCGGCTCTAAAAAGTCATCTGCTAAAACAAAAAAAGTATCAAGCGCAGATCTTTATAACAGTGCAAAGCAGAATTTTGATAAAAAATATTATACAAAAGCGATTGAACAATACACAGAGTTAATTGCCAGAAAGTATAAACCGGCATATTCACACTATATGATCGGTGAGATGTATTATAAACGTAAAGATTACGCTAAAGCGATCTCTTATTTTAAAAAATCATCAGAGCTTTATGCAAAAGCGTCTTATATGCCAACGCTAATGTTACACACTGCAATATCGATGGATAAGACAGGTGACAAAGGACATGCACACTCTTTTTATAAGGCAATAATTAAAAAGTATCCAAGTTCAAGCGAGGCCAAAAAGGCGAAAAAACTCTTGAATTAATGTTTTTATGTTAAAATCTCGAAATTAATTAAATAAAGGTTATACAATGGCAATTGAAGCAAATCAAATCGTATCTATTGAATATGAGGTACGTGACGGAGATAAAGTAGTAGATAGTAATGTAGGTGCAAACCCATTAGTATTTATGTTCGGTAAAGGTCAAATCATTCCTGGTTTAGAAGAGGGAATTAAAAATATGGCTATCGGTGAGAAAGGTGATGTTTTAGTTCAGCCTGCAGATGCATATGGTGAATATAATCCTGAAGCTACACAAGAAGTTCCAAAAGAGCAGTTTGCTGGAATCGATTTACAAGAAGGTATGACACTTTACGGTCAAGGTGAAGACGGTTCTACTGTACAAGTTATCGTTAAAGAGATCAAAGATGCTGCTGTAATTATCGACTTTAACCACCCATTAGCTGGAAAAAGTTTAATGTTTACAGTAACTATCAACAATGTAAGAGAGGCATCTGCTGAAGAAGCTATGACTGGTATTCCAGAAGAGAATAAACCAGCAGAGTCTGGATGTTGTGGTACTGGTGGCGGCAGCGGCTGTGGATGTCACTAATTTCGTAACAGCTTCTGAAGCGTCCAGTCAAGCTTTTAAAACAGCTACACTGTTAAAATCGCTTACTATTAATGCCCTAATTATGGGTGAAAATGGTGTAGGTAAAAGAACTTTAGCTTCTTTTATCTTGCCAAATGCAACAGCAATAAATGGATCTAATTATGAAGAACTTTTACAGGCAATGGAAAGTTCTAATGAAATAATTATTACAGATATTGACAACTTCCCAAATATAAAACTTTTAATCGATACTATAAAAACAAATAAGGTCAGAGTTGTAGCAACATCTAAACAATCGTTTAGTAATGAACATCTTGATGATATTTTTAGTGTAAAATTTGATATTCCTCCATTGTCATCGAGAGAGGAAGATGTTCAAGAATTAATAGAAGTTTTTGTAAAAGATGCGGTAAAGTTATTTGGCGGTGAAAATAAGTTTGACATTAAAGACTTTAAACCGGATTTATCAGATAATGCTAATTCGTTAAGAAGACAAGTGATGATTAGTTATCTGCTGCAAGATATTGACGATAAAGAGCTGATGGATATTATAGAAAATTATCTGTTTGACAAACTAGGTTCAAACAGTGATTATAGAAACTATCTCTATCTTTATGAAGTTCCTTTGATACGAGCAGGATTAACTAAGTTTAAGTCGCAATTACAATTATCTGATAGATTAGGACTAAACAGAAATACATTAAGAAAAAAGATCTCTGATAACAAAGAGTATTTACAAGGAGAAAATAATGAGTAAAATAGCAATGATTTTTGCTGGACAAGGTTCACAAGCAGTTGGTATGGGGAAAGATTTTTATGAAAATTCTGAACTTGCTCGTGAAATGTTCGAAAAAGCGGGAGAGAGAATAGGTGTTGATTTTAAAGCACTTATTTTTGAAGAGAATGAAAAGTTAAATGAAACGGCATATACACAACCTGCCATTTTATTAGTGCAAATGATTGCATATAAACTTTTTAAAGATGCTTGTCCGGATGTAAAAGCAGAACTGTTTTTAGGACACTCATTAGGTGAGTTCTCAGCTTTATGTGCAAGTGGTGCTATTGATTATATTGATGCAGTAGAATTAGTACATAAACGCGGTTCTTTTATGCAAGAAGCATGTAATGAGATCGAAGCAGGTATGATGGCTATTGTTGGTCTTGGTGATGCAGATGTTGAGAAAATTTGTGCAGATGCACAAGCTGAGGGCAAAAAAGTTTGGCCGGCAAACTATAACCAAGACGGTCAATTAGTTGTAGCAGGATTAAAATCTGATCTTGCTTCATTAGAGCAAACATTTAAAGATGCAGGTGCAAAACGTGCATTACTTTTAAATATGTCTGTAGCATCTCACTGTGATCTTTTATCTCCTGCAGTTGAAAAACTGGGAGCTATTATGGAAACTATGGTAAATGATAGTTTTGAAGCACCAATCATCTCGAACGTTACAACACAACCATACAGTTCAAAAGATGAAGCTATTAAACTTTTAAAAGAGCAATTAACTTCTCCTGTAAAATACAAGCAATCGATTGAAGCTGTTGCAGGTGATCTTGATATGGCTATCGAATTTGGAAACGGTGTAGTTCTTAAAGGTTTAAACAGAAGAATTGCAAAAGATCTTACAACTCTTAATATCTCTGATATGGCTTCATTAGAGAAAGTTAAAGAGGAAATCTGCTCATAAATGAGAATCACTTTAGCACAAACATCTCCTAAACTTAATAGAGATAACCTAAAAGAGGTTATCTCTGTTATAGAAAGTATTAAAGGGAGTTCGGACTTAATAGTATTCCCGGAATTAAGTTTAAGCGGATATATGCTGCAAGATAAACTTTACGAGGATGCTTGGAACGAAGATGAACTTCAAGCACTGAAAGATTTAAGCTATGATATAGATATAGTTGTTGGTGCAGCTTTAAAAGATGGTAATCTGTTTAGGAATACAGCACTGTACTTCAGCAATGGAGAATTTGTTTCTAAACATATTAAAGTACATTTGCCAAATTATGGGATGTTTGAAGAAGCCCGCTATTTTGAAGGTGGAGACAAATTTGAATCCTTTGAAGTAAAGGGTAAAAAGATATCTATGTTGGTATGTGAAGATGTATGGCATGAAAATGTTCATAAAGAGATTATAAAAATGGACCCGGATATGGTCATAACACTCGTAGCATCTCCGGCAAGAGGTTTTCACGATAGTGGCTTAGCTATCGAAGACAAATGGTATAAAATTATAAAAACACTCTCTCATGAATCAAACTCAAAGCTTATTTTTGTAAATCGAGTCGGTTTTGAAGATGGTTTAGGTTTTTGGGGTGGAAGTTGTATTGTTGACAATGGCAATATTATGGCTCAATTGCCAAGATTTATCAAAAGCATAGAAACATTCGAGGTATAAAATGAAAATAGCAATAATGGGAGCAATGCCTGAAGAGGTAGCACCGATATTAGAAAAACTGGGTAACTATACAACTACAGAGTATGCAGGGAACAAGTATTATGAAGCAAACTATAAAGGTGTGGATGTTGTAGTTGCATACTCTAAAATAGGTAAAGTATTTTCTACATTGACTGCAACGACAATGATTGAGCATTTTGGATGTGAGAAACTTCTTTTTAGTGGTGTTGCAGGTGCAGTTAACCCAGAACTTAAAGTTGGTGATTTAGTTGTAGCTACTAAACTTTCACAACACGATCTTGATATTTCTGCTTTTGGTCATCCATATGGATATGTACCTGAGGGTTCTGTTTATGTAGAAGCAGATCCAGAGCTTATCAACATTAGTAAGGGTGTAGCTCAAAGTTTAGGAAAGTCAGTTCGTGAGGGTATTATTGCTACGGGTGATCAGTTTGTTGCCAATGAAGATCGCAAAAACTGGATCGGTGAAACTTTCAATGCCGATGCATTAGAGATGGAAGGGGGCAGTGTTGCTGTTGTATGTAATGCTTTAAATGTACCGTTTTTTATTCTTCGTGCTATCAGTGATGCAGCTGATATGGATGCAAGTTTTTCATTTGATGAATTTTTAGAAACGAGTGCAATTGAATCTGCAGAGTTCGTTATGAAAATGTTGGATGAGATAATTAAATAATGGGAATCAAGCTATCTAAAAAGATTATGTCGAAACTCGGTAAGACAAATGCCGAATTTGGACTAATAGAAGAGGGTGATAAGATTCTTGTAGGACTAAGTGGCGGAAAGGACTCTTTAACACTTGTACATGCTTTAAAAGAGCAACAACGACGTGCACCCTTTAAATTTGATTTTGTAGCGGTTACTGTTACATATGGGATGGGAGAAGATTACTCAAACCTTATTGGACATTGTAAAGAGTATGAGATACCGCACGTAGTTAAAGAGACAGAAACTTATGAGCTTGCAAAAGAGAAGATCCGTAAAAACTCATCATTTTGCAGTTTCTTTTCCCGTATGAGAAGAGGTTATCTATATACCGCTGCAAAAGAGTTAGAGTGTAATAAGGTAGCTCTTGGGCATCATTTAGATGATGCTGCAGAGAGTTTTTTTATGAACTTTATATATAATGGACAGTTACGCTCTTTAGCACCGAAATATACTGCTGAGAACGGTTTAGTAGTTATTCGTCCGCTTATTCAGATGCGTGAGCGTCAACTACGTGCATTTGTTGTTGATAACGGTATTGAAGCGATTGGCGATGAAGCCTGTCCTGCAATGCGTTTTGATGTCAAAATGCCATATGCTAGAGCAAATACAAAAGATATGCTTGAAAAGATGGAAAAAGAGCATCCGCAACTGTTTACTTCATTAAATGCTGCATTTAAAAATATAAGTATTGATAGTTTTTTTCTAACTGAGAAGGATGAAGAAAAAGTAGGATTTTAAAATCCTATTTAAAAAGAGAGTCTCTTAGAAACTAGGAAGTTTCGAAAGAGAGATAGTTTCCTTAGAAAATAAATTTTCTAAAGATGGATTCCTTAGAAACTAGAGAGTTTCTAAAGAAAGGGACTTCAAATTAGAAGTCACCTTTTGCAGCACGCTCTGGAACTTTTTCCATTGCTTCTTTAACTTTTAATGCAGCTTCTAACATTTCTGGAGGAAGTGTTTTACCACCATGGATTGCTAATGTCATATCCATACTTACTAGGTAAGCATCACCATTTCCATATGAAACATACATAATTCTACATGGCATAAAACCACCATAGTATCTTGAGTAGTTAAGGAATACTTTTGCAGTAGTTAAATTACATAAAGAGTAGATTCTTGCTTCTTTAACTTCATCTGGTGCAGCATCTTCTTTTGTATACATTTTCACATAACCAGTAAGTCTCATGTTGTATTCTTCAGTAAGTGCTTCAATTGATTCTTTTACTTCATCACCAGTGATACCTTCTTCAACTTTCCACTCTAGCATCATAGCTCTTGCTGGATCACCATACTCTGTAACTTTAGTGAACATGTTGTCATATGCATCCATAGCTTTGTCATCAAGCGTATGTTGCTTAGTTACAGCTGTCCATCCCATATGCATAGTTGAACATCCTGACATTAAAAACGATAAACCAGCTGCTAATAATACAGCACTTAATTTCTTTTTCATAAATACCCCTACGTTTAATTTTGGAAATTAGGAGTATATTTTACTATGATAATATAAAAGTAGTTTTAAAATATCACAAACTTCTTACAAATTAATATTAAGTGTATATAACTACGGTGTTAGCGAGCATATCGTGGAGAGATTGTTTATTTTTTGTAAAGATTATCATAAGAAAACCTAATCCAAGTAAAAGTGTGGAAGGGATATATCCTAATGATCTTGTAATCGCTTGTTTATTTGAGATATCTTCTAGTGTTTTTGCATCTACAATTTTAATGTTTACGATTTTTTTCCCGGGTGTAGCACCTTTAAATTGTTTCCAAAAAAGAACAGTTATGACTAAAACAGAAATTTCAAAAATAAGTTCCCATGTAAAAGATGTTTGGGGTTGTGAGTTAAGAGCATTAGCGTTACCAGCCATTGCCATTTGTAGATTTTGTTGATATTGGGAAAAGTCAAACCACTCTCCGCCACTGATAAAATAGATAACTATACCAACGGGAAGAGCTAAAAAGAAAGTGTCTAAGAGTGAAGCTAAAAACCTGATACCAAAGCCGGCATATTTTATTTCACTCATAGTTTTATAGATTATACGTGATAGTTAGGAGCTTCTTCTGTGATGATAACATCATGAACATGAGACTCTTTAAGTCCAGCTGATGTGATCTCTACGAATTCTGCTTTATCCCAGAATGCCGGAATGCTTTCACTTCCACAGTAACCCATAGATGAACGAAGACCACCCATCATTTGGTGAACGATACCTGCAATGCTTCCTCTAAATGGAACACGCCCTTCAATTCCTTCTGGTACAAGTTTATCAGCTGCAGTACCTTCTTGGAAATATCTGTCATTAGAACCTTTTTGCATAGCTCCGATACTTCCCATACCACGGTATGATTTGTATTGACGTCCTTGGAACATAATAGTTTGCCCCGGAGACTCTTCCGTACCAGCTAATAATGAACCAGCCATTACACAACTAGCACCAACTGCAAGAGCTTTTGAAATATCACCAGAGTATTTGATACCACCGTCTGCAATTACAGGAACACCATGTTTTCTCGCAGCAGCTGCACATTCATCAATTGCAGAGATTTGAGGTACACCAACACCTGCAACGATACGAGTTGTACAAATTGAACCTGGTCCAATACCAACCTTAACACCGTCAGCACCAGCTTCGATTAATGCTTCAGTTGCTTCAGCAGTCGCAATATTACCTGCGATTACATCAACAGCTAAAGAAGCTTTAATCTCTTTTACAGTATCTAGAATACCTTTAGAATGTCCGTGTGCAGAGTCAAGAACTAAAACATCAACACCTGCATCAACAAGCGCTTTTGCTCTATCCATTTGACCAACACCGATAGCTCCACCAACTACTAAACGACCAAAGTCATCTTTGTTTGAGTTAGGGTATTCTATACGTTTTTTGATATCTTTAATAGTTACAAGACCTTTTAAGAACCCGTCATCATCGATAATTGGAAGTTTCTCAATTTTGTTTTGGTGCATAATATCTGCAGCATCATCAAGGTTAATCCCTTGTTGAGCAGTGATTAATGGCATAGCTGTCATCACTTCAGATACAAGTTTTCTCATATCTTTTTCAAATCTCATATCACGGTTTGTAAGGATACCGAGAAGTTTATTGTGACCGTCTACAACAGGTACACCAGAGATTTTGAACTCATTCATAAGAGCTTCTGCATCAGCAAGTGTAGCATCAGGATGTACATAGATAGGATCGATAATGATTCCGCTTTCAGATTTTTTAACTTTTCTTATTTGTTGGCATTGAGATTCAATATCCATATTTTTGTGGATAATACCGATTCCACCAAGTCTAGCCATTGCAATCGCTGCACGATACTCAGTTACTGTATCCATTGCAGCAGAAACCATTGGAATTTTAAGTGATATATTACGAGTTAGTTTAGTTTCTAGTGAGACTTCTTTTGGAAGAACTTCAGAATATTGTGGTACTAAAAGTACATCTTCAAATGTTAGAGCGCGTTTACGAATTCTCATGGTTTTCCTTTTGCAGAATTAAAATGGTTGTCAATTATTTAAAATTTTTGCATTATACCTTTTTTGTTGTTAAAAACAGGTAAAAAGACTTACTTTTTCTTTCTAAAAAGATGATAGTTTTCAGCTTCCAACATCTCTTCGATATATCCAACTATACATTTTGAACATTCAGTCCAAATCCCTGATGGAAGTCTAACTTCCAGTTTGTTCTTTTCACGAAGTTTGATGATTTTTTTCGCTGAAAGTACTTTTGTTACAGGTGAGAAGTCAACGTCTGTTAAGTCAACGTCATTTTTATAAAAACAAGTTTGTTTTTTAAAGTTACCCCATCCCGGGACACCCTCTTCAGTGTATGGCACTTCATAACCATTTTTAAACTTTATCATCATTTTATAGTGTGAATCTTCAAAAACAGCTACAACTTTTCCAGGCCCAAAAACAAGACCGTATACTTTGTCTTTAATTTTTACATCATCAAAATACGCCATAAAAGTATCCTTATTTGTAATTTAGTTCTTTCTCTAGGCTAAGTGCACCGTCAAAAAGTGTTTGCTCATCATATGCTTTTGCAATTAGTTGCAATCCGATAGGCATACCTTCAGAGTTTTTCATAACCGGCAGTGAAAGTCCAGGAAGTCCTGCAAGGTTTACACTAATAGTGTAGAGGTCGCTTAAGTACATATCCATAGGATTTGCAAGTTCACCGAATCTTGGTGCAACTGTAGGAGCTACAGGTGATAAAATAAGATCAATATCTTCAAATACTCTTGCATACTCCTCTTTAATGATATGTCTTGTTTTTTGCGCTTTTACATAGTAAGCTTCGTAATAACCGCTGCTTAAAACAAAGTTTCCAAGTAAGATACGTCTTTTTACTTCGTCACCGAAGCCTTGGCTTCTAGTTTGTACAAATGTATCTTCAAGGTTTTTCCCTTCAACTCTGTTTCCGTAACGGATACCATCATAACGTGCAAGGTTTGTAGTAGCTTCTGCAGTTGCCGTGATATAGTAAGCTGAGATGTCGTATTTTGCATCCATAAGCTCTTTTTCCACAATCTCATGTCCTGCAGCTTTTAGCGCTTCAGTTGCGAGTTTATATGCATTTTTAATATCTTCGCTTGCATTTTCGATATATTTAGGAACTACAGCTACTCTTAGTTTTCTTGTAGGATCCAGATTTGGTACAACTTTATCATCCATTTTTGCATTTGTAGAATCTTTGTCGTCACTTCCGCTGATGATGTCGTAAAGAATTGCAGCATCTTCAACATTTTGCGTCATAGGACCGATTTGATCAAGACTTGAAGCGTATGCACCAAGACCGTAACGGCTTACTCTACCGTATGTAGGCTTCATACCAACAATTCCGCAGTACGCAGCAGGCTGACGGATTGAACCACCAGTATCACTCCCAAGTGCTGCAATCGCAAGGCCTGCACCAACAGCAGCTGCACTACCGCCTGAACTTCCACCAGGAACACGGTCAGATGCATGAGGATTTAATGTTTTACCGTAGAAGCTTGACTCAGTAGTAGAACCCATCGCAAATTCATCCATATTTGTTCTACCAAACGGAGAAAGACCGGCATCTACCATTTTGTTGATAACTGTCGCATTGTATGGAGCTATATAGCCTTGAAGGATATTTGAAGCTGAAGTAACTGACCAATCTTTTACCTGGATGTTATCTTTCACGGCAATAGGGATACCTTCGCCGAAATCTTTTACATCGATATATGCATTCAGATCTTTGTTCGCTTCAATTTTTTCTGTAAGTTCTTTTTTAAATGTGTTTAATTCTTCTTTTGAGAGTTGTAGGGCTTCTTTTAGTGTAATCATTAAGTTTCCTATGATCGTAAAATTGTTTTTTGTATTATACCTAATTGTGTTTATTTTTTTATTAGAGAATGGTTACAAGTTCGGTTGAAACACAAAAGATCGCATATTGATATCTTGTAGTTGTTTATTCCAGCCTATAAAAATAGTTTTTTCATCTGTTTTCATAGAGGTGAAATTGTTTTGAAAGTAGTGCTTCATAATCTTTGTAAGATCATGATTGTCAGTTACGTCTGCGATCCAAATAAAACTTTTCGTTTTTAGAAGTGGAACCTCTTTTCTACTGCGCATAATATCTCTGAGTACTGTTTCAATTTCATGCTCTTCATCAAAATCTGAAAAATAGGAAATTTCTATAACAGCTTGGAGATCCTCGTCGTCTATAATTTTTTTCCAACGATCCTGAGGGTACTTTTCTGAAAATGTGAAGTTTGTATAGGTTGATTTTGTAGAGATTCCAAAAGAGACGCTTTGGATATATTCAGGTGCATTTGTGTGTAGAAATTTTATGGTCTTATCTGTATGGGTATCGTTTGAGAACCCCTCTTGATCAAAGAACTCTATCTCTTGTAAAGTTTCTAAAACATTATCTTCTTTTACACGGGTTTGATCGTGAACTATTTTTATAGGATAGTTTTCTATGTAAGAGAGATCCTCATCTGAAAACAGAGTTTCTTTTATATATTTAATAATCTTTTCCATTTAGGTCACCTCGTGTAATCGTGATGTTGAAGGGTATAAAACTTTTCCCGAAGGGACTACCAAGGAAGAGTTGTGTAAGTGCACCTCTTGATCATCAAAAAAGATATGTGCTTTAAAAGCTTTTAATATATTGCTTTTTTCGATCCCGCCTAGAAAAAAAGCTTCATCGACATAGACACCCCAATGTCTGAGCGTTTTGATAACCCTGAGATCAGATGGAGAGTTTCTGGCTGTTACTATTGCGATTCTCACCGGAGAGTATTCAACTTTCATAGGAAGCCTCTCTTGAAGTGTAGAGAGTTTTTTTAAAAAACTTGCAAAAGGTCCCTCATTCATAGGAACGTTTTGGGAGTTGTTTTCATTTTCATGAAACGCATCAAGTCCTTTTTCTTTGTAAACCAGTTCACTTGATTCATCAAAAAGTACGGCATCCCCGTCAAAAGCTATTCTTACCTGATCGTCGGGAATGTCGCATTTGTATTTTGGAGGTATTGAGAGTACGGCAGAGGCACATGCCCCGCTGTCTATAACTTTTTGTGCATCCTCTTCGTTGGTTGTTAAAAACAGATCGACATCAAAAGCTTCTAAATAATCGGCACTCGATTCACCTGCCGTAAAAGCTGAACGGGTAACGTTTAAACCAATATTTCGGATAGTATTTAAAACTCTGATTCCGGTTTCTGGAGAGTTCCTTGATATAACAACCACTTCTACAAGGGGAGCTTCATTTTTTTCCTGATATCTGTTGAGGTTGAGAAGCGCTTTGACAAGGGGGAAACCTATCCCCTCATTCAAAGGGTTCTCTTCATTTTCAAGCATATACTGTCTATATTTTTCTATCGCATGATCAGGGTCTTTTTGATACTCTTGGCGAAACAGTTGATCTGATTCTGAGAGATCAAAGAGTGCAGTTGCTGAAATACCGATCACCAATGTGTCTTTTAAATATAGAGCCACCATAAAACCTTTAAAATTATTGTAAGTAGTATATCATATAAATTAAATTGAATGATCTCTATCCTTTGTCTTGTGTACATTTTTAAATATTTTTTAACATTATGTATGATACTATCAGTAATCTTTGAAGAAAAAGAGAAAAGTAATGATGAAACAATCTTCTAAATTAAGAAGTGGAATTACATTTCTGCTTGAAAACAACTACCTCAAACCTGAAAATACAACTTATGCATTGAAACTTAGCGGTATATCTCCTGATGCTCTGCGTTGGCGTAATTTTATCGATACTCTTTTACTAGTCCTCGCAGGCCTGGCCATAGCAGTTGGGATAATGTTTTTTATCGCTTACAATTGGGATGAGATTGGAAAGTTTACTCAGTTTAGCCTGGTTGAGATATCAATAATTATCTCTATGATCATTTATTTTAGAGCAGATAAAGAAAAAATAGCAGCGAAGATTGCATTAACGGCAGCCTCAATTCTTTTGGGTGTGCTGCTTGCTCTATTTGGACAGACCTATCAAACAGGTGCAGATACATGGGAGCTTTTTTTTAACTGGGCATTATTGATTTTACCTTGGGTGTTTATAGGTCGTTTTGCCACTATCTGGGTAATTTGGATTGTATTAATAGATATCTCGATTCTGCTATACTATAAGACCTTTGGTTCACTGTTGGGAACTTTTTTTAGTTCAAAAGATACTTTACTCTGGTCTATGTTCATATTTAATACTGCTATGGTGCTTCTTGGAGAAGTTATATCTCCTTACCAACCTTGGCTAAAAAAAGAGTATTGGGCAAAGCGTTTTATTATGGTTATCGGTGGAAGCTCTATCACTTGGTTAGTTATTGTATATATTCTTGACAGAGATACCGCAATAATACCTACACTGGTTTGGATCCTTTATCTAACTGCTCTTTATTTTATTTACAGAAATATAAAACATGATCTTTTTATGCTTGCAGGGGGTTGTTTCTCTGCTATTTTAGTGGTTACGGTCTTTTTAGGAAAACATCTTACAAAAACTTTTCATGAGTTTGGACTTTTTCTTTTAATGTTTATAGTTGTAGGAATGGGAGCATTAAGCGCAATATGGTTAAAAAACCTCTACAAGGAGTGGCATAATGAATAAACCTGCAGATTCTTTATGGATGCAACTCTTAGAGCAAAACCTTGTAAGTGGCGAAGAGCCATATTATCAGGAACTTTCTTCACCTTGGTACATCAAAATGTTACTCGCTTTTTAAGGGTGGCTTGCTGCTTTATTTTTACTTCTTTTTATCGGAGTAGGGCTCACTTCTATATTTAACAATACTTTAGCTTCTACAATTTTAAGTTTTGTTTTGTTTGTATTAGCTTTTATGATTTTTAAGAATAATAAAAATGATTTTTTAGAACATTTGGCTCTGGCGATTAGTTTAGCGGGGCAGGCCCTTATAATTATTATACTCTATAGACATTTTAAAACAGATACAGAGTTATTATGGTTTATCATCGCAATGTTACAGATAGCTCTTGCCTTTGTTATGCCTAACTATATTCATCGTCTTTTTTCAGCCTATTTCGCGACAATGGCACTATTTACATCTTTTGTAAGTTTTACCTCTGTTTTAGTCCCTCTGTTTATGATGGTAGCTGTCTATCTGTGGCGTTATGAATTTAAATATCCAAAACATATACAAAAGATGCAGGCTTTTGGTTACGGAGTAGTTCTAGCACTTATTCAAGTAGAGGCTTCAGGAGGATATGAAAAGCTGTTTTATCTGTTGAGTCATATGAAACATTCGGTAATATGGATGCCATGGTTGGAGAGTGTTTTAACGACAATAGTAGTATTTTACATGGTGTTTATTATAATAAAAGAATACAATCCCAAGCTTACCAAAGAGCTGCTTATTGTCTTTATCTCTGCATTTGTCGTTTTATCGTGCAGTGCATATTACATCCCGGGAGTTATGCTTGGAGTACTCATCATTTTACTAGGTTTTAATCATAGTAATCGTATTCTTCTTGGTCTTGGGATAATCTCTTTACTCTATTATGTATCGGCTTATTATTATCAACTCAATGTTACCTTGCTAGAAAAGTCAATGATATTTATAGCACTTGGAGTGTTGTTACTCCTTGGGCGCTGGTTGGCGTTTTCTAAATTGCTGTTGAAGAAGGAGTTATAATGGCTAATAAAATTGCTTTAGTATCTCTAATAATTGTTTTAACTCTGGTAAATTGGTCAATATATAAAAAAGAGCAACATCTAAAAGAGGGAGAAGTAGTTTATTTGGAACTAGCCCCGGTTGATCCGAGATCTCTTATGCAGGGAGATTATATGGCTTTGAGATTCAAAGTAGCTAATGAGATTCGCGAAAAATTGCCGAAAAAGAATACTATTTTAGAACCTCAAGAGGGGGATGTTATTGTCTCTCTGGCAGAAAATAGAGTAGCCACTTACAAAGCACTCTATAAGGGGCAAGACTTGGCCGTTAATGAACTGCGTATTCATTACCGTGTAAGAAACCGTCAAGTAAAGTTTGCAACAAATGCTTTTTTCTTTAAAGAGGGGGAAGGAAAAAGATATGAAGCTGCAAGATATGGAGAGTTTCGGGTAGATAACGGTGAGGTTTTATTAATCAATTTGTACGATAAGGAACTCAAAAGATTGTAAATATTTCACAGAGTGATATAATTGCGCAAAAAAATAAGGTTGCGTAAAAGTGGAAAACTTTTTATATATTGTCTTGATGATGTTTTTAGGATACTTTTTTAAAAGAGTAAATATCTTTGAACGTGACGTCGCAACTTCCTTAAACCAGTTTGTGATCTATATCTCCCTTCCAGCACTTATACTTTTACAGATATCACAGCTTACATTCTCTTTTGATATTTTAATCCCTGTAATTGTATCTTGGAGTGTAATGGTATTCTCAGCCTTGATCGTACTAGCTGTTTCTAGGATGATGGAATTTTCAAAAGAGATTACAGGTATGTTAATGCTTGTTGCAGTGCTTACAAACAGTTCGTTTTTAGGTCTGCCGATCATTCAGGCATATTACGGTGCTGAAGCTTTGGCGTATATTATGGTTTACGATCAGCTCGGTGTCTTTTTGGCACTTGCAACATACGGAACTTTTGTAAGTGCTTTTTACAGTGCAACTACGAAGATTACTCCATCTATAATCGGTTATAAAATAATAACATTTCCACCCTTTATAGCTTTGATTGTAGCACTATTTTTAAACGGTATAACATTTCCGGCTTCGATTGAGTTAGTGCTTAATTCACTCTCGGCAACGGTTATCCCTTTAGCGCTTGTAGCAGTCGGTTTGCAACTGGAGTTTAAACTTCCAAAAGATGAACTTAAACCTTTTAGTGTAGCACTGTTTATAAAACTGTTCATTGCACCGCTAATTGCAATAGCTATCTGCTACATCTTTGCATGGGATAACTTAGCCTCAAAAGTCTCAATCTTAGAAGCTGCAATGGCACCTATGATTACGGCGGCTGCAATGGCTTCAATGGCAGGACTCTCTCCAAGGCTTAGTTCTGCGATTGTAGGTTATGGGGTGATATTCTCGTTCTTTACGAGTTATTTGTTTTATCTATTGATACTCTAGACGTATAAACTCTTTATTCTCATTATGTTGTCCAAAAGGGATTAAAAAACGAAGATTTCTGATCATCTTTTTATCGTGTAGCTCTTCAACGGCGTAAACATTAAGAGGTTCATCCTCTTTTTGCTCAAAGTTCCATATTGTGTCGTTGTATGTATAAAATATATGACACTCAAAAGGTTTGCCATCACCATTCATCCCCGACATAACACCTCGATGTTCCCACTCTAATTTAAGTCCCGTTTCTTCCATACATTCACGATCCATAGCATCACTTGGCATTTCTCCTGCTTCGATCTTTCCACCGATACCGTTGAGAGAGTTCTTTTGCCACTCGGGGCGGAGTTTTTCTATAAGAAGAATATTGTTTTTATTTTCGGAGAATGCAAAGCCGACGACGTAAGACTTCATAGATGGTTTCCTATATAGTTAAATTGAAAAAGTATTATATGGAGATATACTTGAAAACAGATTATGGATTACCCTTTTTAGATAGAATAGTTGTACCAGTTTTAAGTTAGGGGAGAGACAATGAAAATAACATCTTTTTTATTTGTAATGATATTTGCTTGGAATTTAGAAGCTTTGAGTATAGGTGAAGCACCTAAAAATATTGTACTAAGCGGAGTAAATGGCGGTCTTGTAAAAGATGGTAGTGAGTGGAGCTCTAGATCGTTAAAAGATAAAGTACTTGTGATGTTTTATGTCGATCCGGATGAAAAAGATCTCAATGAAGATTTTGCCGATGCATTAAAAGCAAAAAACTTTGATAAAGAAAAGTTTGGCAGTATTGCGATCATCAATATGGCGGCATCATGGAAACCAAACTTTGCGATTCAAGTGGCACTTGAAGCAAAACAGAAAAAATTCCCCGATACTCTTTACGTAAAAGATATGAAAAGCGTTATAGTAAAAGAGTGGGGCGTTGCCGATGATAATTCAGATATTTTAATCTTCTCTAAAAATGGTGAACTGCTTTTTAATAAAGATGGTAAGTTAAATGATGATGAGATAGCACAGGCGCTGAAGATTATTGAAGAAAATATGTAAAGTTGTGATTACCAAAGGTAAAAACTAGACTTCTTATTCATAATCTGTAACTCAATATACTCATCACAAGCAGATTGCTTCACCCCATAACAGACGTGTAAGGGGAGCAGATGCTCCTCTCTCGGATGGCAATAACGTGCATAAGGTGCTTGTTCCCATTTTACTAATCTATTTGTTCTTGCAGATTCACTAAGTTCTTTATTTGAACATGTATCTACCAACCATTGCTCAAACTGCTCACTCATTGATGTAGTTTCTGTAGTATCTTTTGCAAAAAATGCTTTTAGATTATGAAAAGAAAAACCTGAACCAATAATGAGTAAATTTTCGTACTCAATATCCGCTAGGGCTGTACCAATTTTTATATGCTCTAGAGGATCTAGAGTGTTGAGTAAAGAGATCTGCACACATGGGATATCTGCTTTGGGATACATTATTTTTAGAGGGACAAAAACTCCGTGATCAAATCCCCGCTCTTCATTAAGCTCTGTTTCTATTCCAGCTTTTTGCAGTACCTTTTCAACTTCTTTAGCTAAAGATGGCTCACCCAAGCAGGGGTATTTAATATCGTAAGATTCTTGCGGAAAGCCGTAATAATCATAAATAAGTGAAGGATATTTAGATGAGGTGATGCTAACGAGTTCATCTTCCCAATGGGCACTAATGAGTAAAATAGCAGAGGGTTTTTGGATTTTTTCAGCTATGCTTGTTAACTCTTTAACCATCTCTAAATGTCCTGTATCCCCAAGTAGGGGAAGGGGGCCTCCACCGTGGGAAATAAAGAGTACACGTTTTTTGTCAGTATTCATAATGTTGTCCACTCCATTGAAGCTATCTAAAACATTATAAGGAAATTAACCTGAAACTATAAACTATTTTTTTAGTAAGGCATCACGCGCTGCAGTAATTTCAATAAATTTTTCATGACTTCCACCGACGTCGGGGTGTTCTGTTTTAATAAGCCTTCGGTAAGCCGCTTTAATTTCAACTGCCTCAAGAACTCCTTCTAGCGGCAAACACAAAACTTCTCGATGTTTTTTTTCATCATTTAAATATTGCTTTTTTCTATTGTATCGACGGATATCTTCATAGTGTTCTTGTTGCGCTTTTTGTTGTCTTTTTAAAGCCTCTTTTTGTAAAAATATACGCTCTTTTTTCCATTTTTGTTGAGACATTACAACACAGGCAGCAAAATTGAACTCTTCACCTGTTCTAAGTTTATTTAGATCAAATGGACCAACCATCTCATAAGGCTCTTCCAGCCAGGCAATAGTTTTCTCATTTTCAACTTTCATCTCACCGATTGTTACAAAATCATGAACACCTAAGCTACCGTTGAAAATAATAAATCTCTCTTCCATAATCTAGAACTTTACATTATTTTAAAACCGAAAAGTTGGAGGGTGTTTTTACTTGCTTCAAGCATAATACTTTGTTCTGAACGAAACATAGAGTTTGAGATCTTTTCAACAGTTGTAAATAGATCATCAAAGTCATGGGCCGGATAGTTGCTTTGCAGAACAAGCTTTTTCATTGAGAGTTTATTTAGTACATCATTGTCAAATTGATCTACACTGCTGGGACTGATGCTTACAAAAAAGTTTTTTAAATGATCATAGCTTTTCGTAGCATTGAGTATGATCCCTTTATGCTTATAGAGTGCTTTGTAGAGTGTTTCATCCAAGTTGTCCTCCTCTATCATAACTACATCTTTTTTTACACTTTCAAGCTCTTGTATCGTAGATATATAGACAGCAACACATTTCTTATCAGTATTATCTGCAAGTTCGACAGGTACGGTATAAAAAATATTATGATGTTCATCCGTTAACTCTTGAACCTCTTTAAGTGCATCTGCATCTTTGGGATGCAGAACAAACATCTGAACATTTGTTTCTTCCATAATCTCTTCGATGTTGTCAATAAAGTTATCATCATAATTCTTTAGATGTACATCTATAATCATTTTACCTCCTTAGCTTTTGTTGATCGTTTTAGCTGACCCAGATCTTTGAAAAAACAACCTCCTAGATAACCTTTGTGATCAAATTTATTTTTGTACTGTTGCATCAATTTCAGATCTTCTTGACGAACATTATAGGTTTGATTACAACGATGGCAATATAGTGGTTGTGTACTCATAAGATTTTTATATGCAAGTTTTGTTCGTTATGAATATATATTTAAAAAAAAGAGGGGAGGTTAATCTCCGTAGTGTGTCCACATTCGTAAAACTCTGACAACTTTTTCCTGCTCTTTTACTTCATAAATAATTCTATGGTGGTGGTTGATACGGCGTGCAAAAGTGTTGTGCAGATTGCCGATCAGTTTTTCAAAAGAGGGGTGTTGTTGAAATGGATCTGTTTTTAAGATCTCAATGAGTTTTTTTGTTTTCTCGGCAAGGTTGGAACCTGTCAGTTTTTTAGCATCTTTGAGTGCATGGTGTGAAAAAAGAACTTTATAGTTTACCATTCTATCTCCTCACTAAAATCACTGTCGTCTAATTCCATCACTTCATGGATCGAAGCTACAAGGTCGGGGATGGAGTTGAGATAATCTACCTCTTTTAAAGCATTAGTGTGTTCGCTCAGGTTTTCATTTTCCATATCTAATACTGAATGTAGATCATGGTTAGCCATTGGTTTCCTTTGCTCTTAGAATATACCTTTTATTAAGGAGCATTATATATCGATTGTCTTGATTTTAGCTAAATGAGATTTAGTTCCATTTTATAATCATCCATCACAAAACCATTTCCTATATCAGCACACAATTCAGCTGTTATTTTAAAGCTCATCTTTTGATAGGCCGTAATTGTGTCTTCATTTTTTTTATTTACAGTGAGAGTGATTTTAGTCAAGTCAAAAGATCGAGCCAAATGTTTTAAAAAATCGATACTTACTCTGCCAAAACCTTTTTTCCTGTATGGTAATAAAATATAGAATTTACTTAAGAAAAGGGTTTTGTCTTCTATATTGACCCCAATATAGCCTATAGGTGTAGTGTCTTTGATGATTAAGAAGTACTCATACCCTTTATTCTTGATCTCACTGGAGATGGAATCTGCGCAGTGAAAAGTTTCCAGCATATAGTCAACCTGCTCTTGACCGATAATAGGAGTGTAGTGCTCTGGCCATATTGTATTTGCCAATTGGGTTAGAGTATCAATTTGTTCGGTTGTAGTTACTTGTACAAAATTTATTTTTATCATGATTTTATCGTTTCCAAACCCTTATCAATCCAACCCCAGTTGATCCCGCCGTCTAGTTCATAGACATTAGTATATCCAAGTTTTAGACCCATTATTTCACAGACTATTTTTGTTCTGGTGGCATGGGCACATACTAAAATAAAAGGCTGTTCTTTATCTGCAACTACCTTTGTGAACTGCTCTAGGAACTGCTCAATATCAAACTTTCCCGATTCATCATAAAATGTGATCTTATGGCTCCCCTCAATAACACCAAAATCTTCCCATTCATCAGCTCTTCTTATATCGATGACGGCAAAACCTTCTTCTCTTTTTTGTTGAAACTCTTTCGTCGAAAGAGACTTAAACGGTCCAAAATTTAACATCTACTTCCTTTTTACAGACTGTTTAAGAGTGTATATGCATAAAGTGTACTTTATAGTTGTATTTTAGTATTAATAAGGTTTAAAATAAATAGTTGAAGAGTAAGGGAAAATGAGGGTTGAAAAAGTCTAAGAGTTTCTAGACTTTTTTCCAAGTTTTACAAGTGCGATCCCTACTGCGATCACAGCAAAGATAACACCGATTGTAGAAAGGATGAATCCCATCTCTACAGGTTGCGTCATGTCAGGCATTAGGCTACAACCTCGCCACATCTAGCACAAGTACAGTCCTCTTTTTCAGCCTGGAATTTCCAACATCTTGGACATTTGTGTGCAGTTGCTTTTGCTACTGTGAAAGTATCGTCACCAACTTTAAATGAACCAAGCTCATCCTCTTCAGGTTTGTCTTCAAAGATGCCGCTTACTACGAACCAGTCTTCAGCATCAACTTCGTTCATATCTAAAACAGTTTTAGACTCAGTGTAGATGATAAGCTCTAGAGTAGCTTTAATAACTTTCTCTTTTTTCAGTGCATCTACAACCGCTCCGAAACCTTCACGTGCTTTTTCCATATAAGCAGCATCAAATGGAGATGCAACCTCAGGTAAAGGCTCGTATGTAAAGTCGAAGATATCTTCTGCATCACCTTTGATGATAGCTGGTGCATTTTCTATAATCTCGTCAGCTGTATATGTTAGAATCGGCGCTACTAGAAGCAGCATCGCTTTTGTAATCATAGCCATAGCACTTTGGCTTGCACGACGGCGAGTAGAGTTTTTATCGTTACAGTAAAGGTTGTCTTTAGTCATATCGATATACATACCGCTTAACTCGTTAACGATAAAGTTATTGAGTGTATTCATACCATTTACGAAGTTATACTCGCTGAAAAGTTTATGTACCTCGTCAAATGTTTCTTTAGCAGCTGAAAGAACCCATTTGTCTAAATCACCCATTTGCTCTACAGGAACTAGTGTTTCAAGGTCATTAATGTTAGCAAGCATAATTCTAAACGTATTTCTTAGTTTACGGTAGTTTTCTGCTGTTTGTTTTAAGATCCCTTGAGAGATTTTAAGATCCCCTTGGTAGTCAGATGATGCTACCCATAGACGAAGGATCTCAGACCCAAACTCTTTGAGAACTTTCTCAGGTGCGATAACATTCCCTTTAGACTTAGACATCTTCTCACCTTTTTCATCAACCGTGAAACCGTGAGTAAGTACACCTTTATAAGGAGCCGTGTGTTGTACGGCAGTTGATAAAAAAAGTGAAGACTGGAACCAACCGCGGTGTTGGTCACTTCCCTCTACGTAAAGATCAGCAGGATACATTCCCGCATCGTAGTTACGAGATTTTAGTACTGAGTACCAAGTTGAACCAGAGTCAAACCATACATCTAAAATGTCGTTTACTTTTTCTAACTCTTCAGCTTTATAACCGCTTCCTGGGTAAAGAAGTTGCTCGATCGGCATTGAGTACCAAGCATCAGACCCTTGCATCTCAAAAATCATCGCTACAAAGTTTAGAACTTTTTCATCTAGAAGTACTTCACCAGTTGCTTTTACTCTAAAAAATGCAATCGGCACACCCCAGTCACGTTGACGAGAGATACACCAGTCTGGACGGTTCTCAACCATAGAGTTAAGACGTTTTCTACCAGTTTCAGGAATGAATTTAGTTTTCTCAACTTCGCTAAGTGCGATATCTCTTAGAGTTCTCTCTTCACCTTCAGGCGTTCCATCAACTGAGATAAACCACTGTTTTGTAGCACGGAATATAAGTGGAGTATGACTTCTCCAACAGTGTGGGTATGAGTGAGTAAACTTCGTTACTTTAAGAACTGCATCACCCATAAGCTCGATGATGTCATCGTTTGCTTTAAAGATGTGACGCCCTAAGAAATCTTCAGCATTAGGAATTAGCTTTTCACGTACGATAGTCTGATCGTAACAACCAGTTTCATCAACAGGCATAACTACGTCAAGGTTGTAAACAAGTCCAACACGGTAGTCGTCTTCACCATGTCCAGGAGCCGTGTGTACACAACCCGTACCGTTGTCAACTAAAACGTGCTCGCCAAGAACGATACGAGAATCTCTGCCATTTAACGGGTTGATAGCTACTAGATTTTCAAATTGCGTAGCATCGAACTCTTGTGCAATTTCTCCGCTAATTACTCCGTTTTCAATATTTGCATTGTAAAGCTCTTTAGCAACGATGTGACCGTCAGTTGTAAGTACATACTTCTCATTTGGGTTAAAAGAGATACCTGTATTTGCAGGGATCGTCCAAGGAGTTGTCGTCCAGATAACAGGAGCAGCTTTTCCTGTGATTCCAAGTTTTGCTTTAGCATCGTCGTTAAGCTCGAATGCGATAAAGATAGAGTGAGACTCTTTGTCTTCATACTCAACTTCCGCTTCAGCAAGTGCAGTTCTCTCAGCCCAAGACCAGTAAACCGGTTTACTACGCTCGATTAAAAGACCTTTATTAGCTACTTCACAAAGTGTTCTATAGATGTTTGCTTCAAATTTGTAATCCATAGTTACATAAGGATTGTCCCAATCAGCTAGTATACCAAGTTGTTTAAATTCACTACGTTGTACATCTACGAATTTTGCAGCGTGCTCACGGCAAAGTTTACGGATTTCGGCAGTTTCTAACTGTTCTTTTTTCGCTTTACCGCCAAGTTTTTTCTCAACTTGTTGCTCGATCGGTAGACCATGACAGTCCCAGCCCGGAGTGAAACGAACAGACTTCCCGTTGAAGTAGTTGTGTTTGATGATGATATCTTTTAAAACTTTATTGAGTGCATGACCGATATGAATATTTCCATTTGCATACGGTGGTCCATCGTGTAATGTAAAGCTCTCTGCGTCTTTACGATTGATTTTCATTTTGTTGTAAACTTTTTTATCTTCCCAAGCTTTATATCTTAGGGGTTCATTGTTGATTAAGTTACCACGCATTGCAAACGACGTTGTCGGTAAAAGTAATGTATCTTTATAATCCATATTTGCCTCAAGTATTTAGATGTTTTTATCTGTATAATTGGGGGGATTATATCTTTTTTGCGTTTAAAAGTGTATAAAATGCTATAATAAGCCGATTTTTAGTTCATAGTAAAAGGTAAGAGATCGATGAAATTGCACGTGATGTTTATAGGAAGTAAGTTTATTTATAATGAACCGTTAAAAGAGTATGTTGTTAGACATATTAAAAAAACATGTGATGAGATTGAACTTATTAGTTACTATAAAGATGGAGAAAATACTCTATTTTTGGAGATAGAAAAAGAGCTCAATAGTAACAATAGAACTATTATAGTAACAACAAAACAAAATTTTTCAACGATCGGAAAACTTATCTCTACCGCTACGACAGATATACAAGTTTTAAAAGATGGATTTTTAATGCCGCAAAAAGCTTTAGTATATGAAGAGGGGAGTTATCTTATAGAACACGATAAAACTCTTGTAAATGTACTTCAAGTAGATGAGTCGACAAATATCCCTTCTATACTTATGAAAAGTGAAACAACAAATGCAACTATTCATGTATTTGATGAAGAGAAAGATACTTTAATTAATATACTTACTCCAATCGCACAAACATATGAAGTGACGTTTGAAGTTACAACACTTATAGACGGATGGCAAAGGATAGATATCTGTTCAAAAAGATACGGAGATATCTCTAACTTTATAAGTGCATCGAAAAAACTGCTTTCTAACAATTTAATACCTGCTAGTAACGTACTTGAATACATTATAGAAAGACTCTCTTCCCTTGGCAAAAAAATCACTTTTGCTGAGAGTTGTACAGGGGGACTGCTTAGCTACTATCTTACAAAAAATAACGGGGCTTCAAAAATATTAGAAGGGGCATTAATAACATACTCCAATGATCTCAAAGATAACTGGTTAGCTGTTAGTGAAAAAACGCTAGAGGAGTTTGGAGCTGTCAGTTCTGAAGTTGTACGTGAGATGAGCGAAGGGGCTTTAGCGGTTAGTCATGCAGATTATGCGATCGCAGTCAGCGGTATAGCAGGGGACACTGGTGGAACAGATGAAAAACCGGTCGGAACTGTATATATAGGCGTAAGAAGTAAAACTGATCATAATGAAAAGCATTTATACTTTAACGGGGATAGAAATTTTGTCCAAAATCAAAGTGCACTATATGCTATAAAAATGCTCTTACTTTTAGATAAAAAAACTTTTTTTTAAAAAATTTCAATTTTTTTCAAAAAACCCTTGACATTGGATTTTAATTTGTCTATAATTCCAGCCTCTTAAACGAAAGAGTAACAAAAAACAAGAAAATGTCTCGTTAGCTCAGCTGGTAGAGCACGTCACTTTTAATGATGTGGCCGATGGTTCGAATCCATCACGGGACACCATTTTTAAACTAAATGCGGTGGTAGTTCAGTTGGTTAGAATACCTGCCTGTCACGCAGGGGGTCGCGAGTTCGAGTCTCGTCCACCGCGCCATTTAGTATAAAATGGGCGCTTAGCTCAGTTGGTAGAGCGCTACCCTTACAAGGTAGATGTCACTGGTTCGAGTCCAGTAGTGCCCACCATTAACAATAACCCTTTGTTGACATAAGTGACCCTTTCGTCTAGTGGCCAAGGACACTATCACTTCATGGTAGTAACAGAGGTTCAAATCCTTTAGGGGTCGCCAATTTTGGTGTTTTCATTTTCCCATTCTATGGGCGCTTAGCTCAGTTGGTAGAGCGCTACCCTTACAAGGTAGATGTCACTGGTTCGAGTCCAGTAGTGCCCACCATTTCTTTTTACATGCGCGGTGGTAGTTCAGTTGGTTAGAATACCTGCCTGTCACGCAGGGGGTCGCGAGTTCGAGTCTCGTCCACCGCGCCATCCTTATTTTTAATAATCTTTTAAATAACATTGCTTTATAATAACAACCTTTCTACTCACATTAACTAACATATTAAGGAAAAATCTGATGTTATTTTTCAATACTTTCAAGTCCAGACTTATTTTAATGGCTGGAATTTCAATAGTCTCTTTTCTCATATTAGGCTTGTTTTTTTCTTACTCATCATCACAAGCACAAGAGTTGGCTGAGCTTAAATATGAAGTAACAAACATTGACAATTCTATATTACAATTACGTCGTAACGAAAAAGACTTTTTAAGTCGTATTGACTTGAAGTATCAGGAAAAATATCAAAACAACTATAAAAAGCTAGAAACACAACTTGATAGAGTTACTACAAAACTAGAAGATTTCGGAATCGATCTGACAAAAGTGCAAAATCTGCGCACTATACTTGAAAAATATTCAAAAGATTTTAATACTATCGTGGAGATACAGAAAAACATAGGTTTAAACCCAAAAGATGGACTCTACGGTTCACTTAGAGACAGTGTCCACAATCTAGAAGCTTTACTTAAAAAAGATAACAACTATAAACTAAGTACAGATATGTTGATGCTTCGCCGCGGGGAAAAAGATTTTATGTTACGTAAAGATCTAAAGTATGTTGGAAAATTTGATGCTTCGCTAAAAACTATTGTTACACATCTTCAAGATGAAAAGCTTTCAGACAAAGCACTTGCAAAGAAATTCCTGGAAAATTACAAAAAAGATTTTTATAACCTTGTCGAAGGTTACAAGATGATAGGACTTTCTTCTAAAGAGGGCGCTTTAGGAGAGATGAGAGATACAATTCATAAAACAGATCAATCTTTAAAAGAGGTGTTAGAGAGTGTAGATAGTGTAATCTTGAAAAAAGAATCACAAGTGAGATTTTTATATATAACTATATTTGTTGTGCTCTTATCGATCGTAAGTGTGCTTACATATGTCGTTACAACTACGATCAATAGAAAAATAACAAACATATCTCACTCAATTCACGATATTACAAACAGAAAAGATCTCTCTAAACATCTTGCAATTGAAGGTAAAGATGAATTGTCACAACTTGCAAAAGATTTGAACTATATGTTTCATGAGTTACAAACAGTGATCAATGATGCTAAATCAAACTCTTTAGAAAACTCATCTATCTCTCATGAACTCTCAACTACATCCCTACAGGTAGGAAAAAATGTTGAAGAGTCTGTTACAATTATTGATAGTGCTACACAACAAACATCTGAGATTATTAATACAATTATGGTTGCAATTGATGATGCAAAAAAATCGAAAGAGGAGATTCAAGAGGCTAACGGCATGCTTGATGAAGCTCAAAGTGAAATTGTGAACCTGACAAATAGTGTTCATAGCAGTGCAGAACTTGAAACGGAACTTGCTCAAACTATAGAGACACTTTCAACAGATATGGACCAAGTGAAAAACGTTTTAGAGGTTATTTCAGATATTGCTGATCAGACAAACTTATTGGCACTTAATGCTGCTATCGAAGCTGCACGTGCAGGTGAACATGGACGCGGATTTGCGGTAGTTGCCGATGAGGTAAGAAAACTGGCAGAACGTACGCAAAAGACTCTAATGGAGATCGATAGTACAATCAATATGATTGTTCAAGCTACAGGTTCAGCAAGTGAACAGATGAACAACAATTCAGAGCACATAAAAGAGCTTGCAGAGATCTCTACAAATGTTAAAAATAAAATAGAATTGACAAACGGTATTGTTTCGCAAGCGGCGAATGTTAGTGATAAAACAGTTACAGAATTTGAAAGTACCGGTAAAAATATTGATAAAATTGCTACTATTATTTCTCAGATAAACAGTATCTCAACACAAAATGCACGAAGTGTAGAAGAGATTGCAAGTGCATCGGAACATCTCAATCATATGACGAGTTCACTTACAACTAAACTTGAGCAATTTAAAACGTAAAAATGTACACTGTTTTTATATAATATAAAATAACAGCCACTTTATCAAAAATTAATTCTATTAAGTGTATTATTAATTAAAATTATATTGTAGGTAGTAAACATATGAAAATCACAACACTTAAAAATGCTTTCAGAGTCTCTATTTTTACAATTACAGTCAGTTTATTTATACTGTTTTATTTCTTCTCCTCTTACATATATAAAAATATTACGATTACAGAGATTCAAAAAGTCTCTGAGTCGTTATCAAAACAGGTTTTCAACTCTATGTACCAAGTTATGAGAAAAGGGTGGAGTAGAGAAGACCTTCAGGTATTTCTAACAGAAACACAAAACTCTTTTGAAAACAGTAACTATTCTGTAGAGATCTACAGAGGTGAAAAAGTTGAAGCACTTTTTGGAAGAATTGAACAAGGAGAGATGAACAGTAATGTTCAAAAAGTCTTTCATACAAAAGAGAAAATCCTGACCACAGAAAATGACGCAACGAAGATCGTTACACCTATTATTGCAAAGCAGGAGTGTATGCAGTGTCATATCAATACCCAAGAGGGAGATGTGCTCGGTGTAGTTTCCGTTGAGTATGATTTTTCTGAAATTATTGAAAACAGTAAAAACGAACATCTTTTATTTTTCATTTTTATTCTGCCTTTGATGTTTATAGTTGTATATATTTTCTCAAAACTGTTTTTAAACAAGATAAATCTCTCGTTAGATGCATTTCAAAAAAAGATACACAATATTAACAGTGTTAAAGACTTCAAAAATCTAAGCATTGTAAAAGATAAAAACACTTACAAAGAGTTTGACCAGATACTAGAGGGGTTAAATACGCTAAGTAAAAAACTCAAAGATATCGCAGTCGATAAAGATATACTTGAGTTTGAGGTAAAACTGCTGGATAAGATGGTAATTACTTCGGATGTTATTAAAGACTGGAAAGAGTATATAAAAGACCTGTTACACGAGATAAATATAGTCCTTCCTGTTTATTGTCTAGTCACAATATTTAAAACAGAAGAGGAACAGTATGAGGTAGAAGTTTTCTGGTACGGTAAGCCGGATAAAAAGCTTATGGAACATCTCAATCATATTGCAAAAGAGATGATTACGGAACATCACCATTTAGATCATAACGGTTCGAAGATCAATCATAATTTTAGTGAAGAGAATCTTTGTCTGACGGAACTTGCAATTGAGGATATTGAACATGAAGCAAAATCGTTACTGTTAGAGACTCCAAAAATTGGCGGGATTGTAGGACTTGGTATACAAGCAAGATTGGAAAAAGATTCTATCCATTCGATCGTAATTGATTCTATACTTACGACATTATTGAACTTAGTGGGCTCAATTAAAGCTATCAATAAATATACGGAACATTTAGAGTTCTATGCGACAAGGGATCCTTTAACGGGACTTTTTAGCCAAAGGGTATTTAGAGACCTTTTAGAGTATGAGGTTAAACGTGCAGCTAGACATAAATATGAGTTTGGTGTACTTGTAATTGACTGTGATAACTTTAAACCAATCAACGATACATACGGACATAGTTTCGGTGATGAGTTTTTAAAAGCGTTTGCTGAGCTTCTTGAAGAATCAAAAAGAGATGAAGATATCTTATCTCGATACGGAGGAGATGAGTTTACTCTAATTTTACCTGAATCGGGAGCTCAAGAGACTTTTACGGTAGCCAATAGAATTTTGGAGAATGTTAATAAGTTTGAGCTTATTGCACCGGATGGAACACCGACAAGTATGACAGTTTCAATCGGAATCGCTATTTTCCCAGAACACGGAAAACAGCCTAAAGAGCTTTTTGATGTTGCAGATTCTATGATGTACAAGGCAAAATATGAAGGGAAAAACCTTGTTAAATATCCTACTGAAATAGATATAGAAGAGATAGCTCAAAAAGCCCAGGACCAGTCGATAGTCGTTTTAGATGCGATAAAGCAGAAGAAAATTATTCCACATTTTCAACCTATAATGGATGTAAAAACAAGTAAGGTTGCGATCAATGAACTCTTAATGAGAATAGAGGTTGAAGATGAAGTGATCTCGGCTGGTCGTTTTATAGAGACTGCGGAAGCTTTAGGTGTAGTGCATCAAATGGATTATATGGTGATAGAAGCTGCTTTTGAGAAGATTAAGAAGCTGAACTATCAAGGGCTTTTGTTTATAAATCTGTCTCCAAAAGCATTGATGATTGGGGAGTTTATAAACAAGATTGTGCTGTTAAGTTCGAAATATGAGATAAAAAGAGAGAACATCGTATTTGAGATTACAGAGAGAGAAACTGTAAAAAGCTTCTCACTACTTGAAAAATTTGTTCAAAATTTAAAACTGGAAGGGTTTAGTTTTGCAATCGATGATTTCGGTTCGGGCTTTTCATCGTTTCATTATATTAAAAGATTTCCGATTGATTATATAAAAATTGACGGTGATTTTATAATCAATATTCATCAAGATAAAAAAGATCTTGCATTTGTAAAGTCTATTATCTCACTTGCTAAAGAGCTGGGAGTAAAAACGGTCGCAGAATATGTTGAGAATGAAGAGATACTGAAGTTTTTACAAGAGATAGATGTTGATTACGGACAAGGATTTTACATAGGAAAGCCATCAGAAAAACTACTGACTACTTAGTAGTTTTCTCGTTTGTTGTAAGCTTTTTTATCTTGGAAACGATTTTGTTATAGATATGAAACTTACTTAGAACTTTTTGTAGTACGTATCTGTGTACTATACGTGTTATTGGGAAGATAATTAGTAATACTACAAACATAAGTCCTAAAATAAAAACTACATTATATGTACCGTCCGGGTCATTTGTAAAAAAGAGATTTTGCGTATTCATTCCGAAAAAACCTACAACAAGGTTCAGCGGTAAAAATATTCCAGATAAAATAGTGAGAGTATAGATGTTATTATTTATCTTGTCATTTTTCAAAGAGTTATAGTAGCTATATAAAGTATCAAGTTTTACAGTATGTAAACTAGCTAATCTTTGATAGCGTTGTATGTGTTCTAAAATGTCAGAGAGCGAATCATCGGGGAAAGACCCATTCTCCATATGCTCACTTTTATACTCTTTTAAAACGGTATCTATCCTCTCTAACATTCTGTCTATTCGTGTTAGGTCTTTTTTAAGATCAAACCATAGGTCTAAAAAGATAGCGGGAATTTTACGGGAATATAAAGCATCTTCAAGATTGTCGATCTCGTCTAAATATCTCTTTACAAGCCTTTCTGCTTTTCGTAAATGAATGCTGATAGAGTGGAGCATCTCTTCAATAGTATTGTATATGGTAAAACTGTTTGTTGTTCGATTGTATTTACATATCAATTCATCTTTTATAATATATGGGATAGAAACACCCTTAAGCTCATCATCTTCGATCTCAAAAAATCTTACTATTAGAAGTATGTAATTATCTGTTGGAAAGTAATAAGATGGATGTTCCGGATTTAGTATATCTTGAACATGTAAAGGATCAAGTTGTTCAGTAACTGTTGTAAAGTCGAGAGTATTTGTTTTCATAGACCAACCTTGTATTAGAGAAAACTTTTTGTTCCCCGTTTATCGTACATATCTTTATATCTAAAAGTGATAAGGTTCTGCATAATAGCAAATAGAACCATAAAGTTTAAGAAACTACTTCCTCCATAACTAAACATAGGTAAAGGCACCCCTACAACAGGTGCAAAACCTATTGTCATAGAGATGTTTACCCCCATATAGATAAAGATCATAAAAGAGATCGCGACGGTGACAACTTTTATGTAGTAGTCCTTATTAAAAACACCGAGACTCAGCAGGTGTAAAATAAGTACTACATAGATCAAAATAAGTAAAAGTGCCCCTAAAAAGCCTGTTCGCTCAACCACAAAAGCAAAAATAAAATCACTCGTTGCAATAGGGAGGAATTTCATTTGTGTCTGTGTAGCTTCCTCTTTGTTTTTTCCTGTCCAGCCACCTGAACCGATAGCAATTATTGACTGTTGTACATGGTATGAAGGTTTTTCACTTAAAAAGTCTTTGATACGTACTTTTTGGTAATCGTGCAGGCCGTATTTGTAAGCAAGCGGAGAGATTAAAAGGATTGTTGCGGCAATAGTTGCAATTATCTTCCAGTATATTCCTACGAAAAATAAAACACCGTAACCGATGAGTAAAAGTACCAATGCAGTTCCGAGATCGGGCTCTTTAACGATCAAAATAAACGGAATAAGGATATAAACGCTTAAACGTAAAAAATCTTTGAGTCTATAACCACCTACAGGGGGAGGAGTTTTATCGATCAGATATGCTAGCATTAAGATTAGTGCCGGTTTTACAAACTCCGAGGGTTGAATGGTAGCATTAACAAATGGGATATCAATCCAACGCTGAGCACCCAGACGCGAGTGTCCGAAAAACTCAACTGCAAGGAGTAAAAGGATGTTAAGCCAGTAGATAAAAGGGATCATCCAGCGCATCTTGCGAATAGGGAGTAAAAAGACACCCAAAGATACAATAAGTGCTACACCGACATAGGCAAGTTGTTTTTCAGCAAGTGCAGGGACTGCTTCCCCGATAAGCCAATTGGACATTACTACAAGAGGGATAATAAGTATTATAGAAAAAAAGTCAAATTGTGATAAAATACTCTTATCAAATCTCCACAAGTTTGTAACTCCAAATAAAATTATTGTGATTGTAACATAGATATGTAATATAAAGGTATATAATGAAAGAACTTAAAGAGTATATTTGTGAAAAATCAGAAAGATTAGATACATTTTTAGCTTCACAAATAGCTCAAACTCGTTCACAAATAGCCCAACTGATAAAACAAGAAGTTGTGTTTGTAGATGAGAAGTTAGTAGCTCGTCCCGGTGTAAAATTAAAAGCGGGACAAAAAGTAAGGGTAGAGTTTCCCGAACTGAAAATTGATGAGGTTAATACCAATTTACTTGAAGAGGTTTCTTGGGCAAAAGAGGTAGAAGTTCTTTATGAAGATGATGACATTATGGTTATCAATAAACCAAGCGGAGTAACTGTACATCCTGCACCAAGCGTAAAAGAACCAACTTTAGTTGACTGGCTCAAGTTTAAAGGGATAAGGCTCTCTACAATCAGCGGTGAAGAGCGTCACGGGATCGTGCACCGTCTGGACAAAGGGACATCGGGTGCGATGGTGATTGCAAAAACAAACGAGGCACATGAGTTCCTGTCTCAACAACTGCAAGATAAAAGTATGGGTAGATATTATCTTGCTATAATTGCACCACCATTAAAAGATGATATCACTACTGTTGAATCAAATATAGGTAGAAGCAGTTCAAACCGTCTAAAAATGGCAAGTGGCTTAGAGCACGGTAAGTACGCAAAAACAATGTTCAAACAACTGCTGCTAAGTGACGATGAAAGAATGCAGTTAATTGCCTGTAAACTCTTTACCGGCAGAACGCACCAGATTAGAGTACACTTAGAGAGTTTAAACAGACATATTGTCGGGGAACACCTGTATGCACAAAGCCCGAAAATGGAGAAATCGGAACGAATTTTGCTCCATGCATACATAATATATTTTATACATCCGACAACAAAAGAGCGACTCTCTTTTGAAGCAAAATATGATGAAAATATGAAAAGTTTTATAGAGAAAAAATTTGATATGGAGAAGGTTGATGAAGTTACTAAGCTTAAGTACATTACTGACAGCTTCACTACTGACATTTAATGCTTGTAGTGGTGTAAAACCAAATGTAGATGAAAAAACTGCCGTTGATGATACGCTTCCGGTTATAACACTTACACAAAACGGGATCATGTCAGATATGACTAGTATCGCTTTTGAGTGGAATAGTATTAAAGATCCAAGAGTAAAAGAGATATACGTATACAGAACATCTCCAAAATCTGAAAACAATAAAGAGATGCAATATTATGAAAGTGTAAACAGTCGTTTTAAAACACACTATGTTGATGATGATGTATCACCTGATACTATCTACTCATACAGTTTTCGTGTTTTAGCGGAAGATACTCAGGGAAGACTCTCTCAAGTTTATAAAGTAAATACAAAACCTGTTTTACAGTCTGTTGCATGGATACATAGTATTACAGGACTTCCTAGAAGTGCAAAAATCATTTGGCGTCCCCATTCAAATCAAAGGGTACAAAAGTATATTGTAGAGCGTAAAACACTGGAAGAGACTGAATGGGAAACAATTGAGACTATTAACGATAGACTAAATGCCGAGTTTTTAGATACAGAGCTTAAAGATAATTATGTTTACATGTATAGACTTAGAGCAAAAACATATGACGGTATTATTTCAACACCTTCACAGATCGTAAAAGTTATAACAAAACCGTTGCCAAAAACAGTTACAAACATCAGAGTAAGTACAAACCTTCCAAAACAGATAAAAATAGACTGGGAAGCAACGACGCAAAAAGATTTTTCAAGATACTATGTATATAGATCTACAAGTATAGACGGAAATTATGAGCTGATCGCAAAACTTCACAACAATACTTTTATAGATAAGATTGATGAAGATGGTGCGCGCTATTTTTATCGTGTAAGTGTTGTTGATAAAGATGGTTTAGAGAGTGAAAATGAAAAAAACAGCATAATGGGTATGACACTTGCAAAACCTGCGGCACCTGCAATTTTTAAAGCAGAACTTGTCGGTTCGTATATAGAGCTAAACTGGTCAAAAGTTGATCCAAGATCAAAAAGTTATATTATTGTAAAAGAGACACAAAAAGGTTGGCTTGATACGAAACGTGACGAGTTTAGAGATATTGCGGCAACACACTATAGAGATAATGTTGTAGATGCCGATACTACATACACATATAGAATCTACTCTTTAGATGAAAATAAAATTTTATCTGAATCAAGTGAGCCTGTAGTTGTAGTAACTCCAGAGTCAACAGAGTTTATAGAAGCTCCAAAAGCATCAGCAGTAGAAGAACAAACGGTGAAAAAACCGGTTGAAGTGAAAACACAAGAGAAGGTGATAGCACCTGCAGAAGATTTAGATATTAACGAGTTATAATGCCACATTTACATATTAAAGAATTTAAAAATATAGACTTGCCTCAAGAGATTGACGGTGTAAAATTTAATTTCCTAGCTGATAATGCTACAAGAGATGATGAACAACTTATATCGACAACGGTTGATGGAGAGAGATTCTTTTTACTGGTAAAAGAGGATGGGGAGAGAGTCCTTTTAAAGACAGACAAATTAACACGCCCTGCATCGATAGGCATTGTTCATAAAGCTCTCTTAGCATATGCAAAAGGTGCCAAGCTTGAGGTGTTAGCTTCAAATGTTGTTGATAGAAAAAATGTCCACCTTGAAGAATCAACGGCACTTAAAAAAATAGAATACTTTGCAAAAGAGTTTCCTGAAGACAGAGAGGTGCGTATCGAGGTTGGTTTTGGTTCGGGACGTCATTTACTGCATCAAGCGGCAAATAACCCGGATGTACTTTTCATTGGAATTGAGATCCACAGACCTTCTATTGAGCAGGTTTTAAAACAAGCGGTTATTCAAAAGTTAGACAACCTTTTAGTTCTCGATTATGATGCAAGACTTTTTATGGAGTTAGTACCTTCAAATTTAGTGGGAGCGGTATATGTACATTTTCCGGTACCTTGGGATAAGAAACCGCATCGCCGTGTGATCTCGACTGCTTTTATTGAGGAGTGTAGACGTGCGCTTAAAGTTGGCGGTACGTTGGAGCTTCGAACAGACAGTGAAAACTATTATGCTTACTCGTACGAAACGTTTATAGCATTTCCAAAAACAACACTTCTTATCAATAAAAACAAAGATATTGCTGTGAGTTCGAAGTATGAAGACAGATGGAAAAAGATGGAGAAAAACATCTATGATGTTATTATGACTAATGATGAAGACTCTGAAGCTCTTTCTATCGAAGGTAATTTTGAATTTGATGAGGTAAAACTCTCAAACGAAGAGCTGATAGCTTTACACGGAACTACAAAAAGGTTTGAGAGTGGTTTTATCCACTTTGAAAGAGTCTATAAAACAGATGAGGGTGTGATGTTGCGTACATCTATGGGAAGTTTTGACAGACCTGAACATCTTTATGTGATCGTTCGTGAGAAGGGGGTAGAGTATTATCCTGAACTCCCTTTACGATCAAAAGCAAACCTGAAAGCACATCAATATCTAAATGAGGTCTTGCATGGATAAAGTTATAATCGCCGAAAATCTATCTCTGTCTTACTCGAGTGAAGAAACCATTATAAACAAAGCGAACTTTTCTATAGATTCCGGTAGTTTTGTTTTTATAACAGGTGCAAGCGGTAGTGGAAAATCTACACTGCTTAAATCTCTTTATGGTGCCTTAAAACCTAAAGAGGGTTCACTGGTAGTAGGGGGAGTTGAGTTAAAAAATGTATCTAACTCAAAACTCAATTTTTTACGAAAACATTTAGGGATAGTTTTTCAAGATTATAAACTTGTCAAAGAGTGGACTATTGAAAAAAATATTATGTTGCCGCTAATCATTAACGGTTACGATAAAACGGTAACGCAAAATCAGGTAGATTCTCTACTAAAGCATGTACGATTAAAACATCAAGCGGGAAAATATCCTCTTGAACTCAGCGGTGGGGAGCAGCAGCGTGTAGCTATGGCCAGAGCACTTGCACATAATCCGATCCTGATTTTAGCAGATGAACCTACGGGGAATCTTGATGATTACTCTTCTCAACTTATCTGGAACCTTTTAGAGGGTGCAAATGAACAGTTGAAAACGACAGTTATTGTCGTAACACACCATATACCTGAAAATATGAAAGTGAATTATAAACATTATCATATTGAGTTTGGAGATATCCGTGAAGTCCTTTAAAAATCATATATCTTTAGTATTAGCTTTACTTGGGATTCTTTTCGCCTTACAGGTATTTATGGTTGTTGAGCGTTCTATTGACAGCTATAAAGAGAATTTGGCAAACAATTACTCTTTAGTAGTAGTAAGTGAGAAAACTTTAGAGACAAAGCAACTCAAATCGATCGATCCGTTAATTGCAAACATGGATAGCCTATCTCCCGACAATATCATTAAAAAACTAAATACGGGCATTAACAAAACAAACTTGGAACTTTTAAAGCTGACATTACCGAAGTTTTATAAAGTAAGTCTGCAGCACTATCCAAGTCCATCAGAACTAAAAAGCTTAACGCAAGCACTATTGAAAAATAACTACATTACAAAAGTTGAAACGTTTGAAAAAACTCACGACACTACCTACAGACTTCTTTTACTCTTTAAAAATGTAATAACCGTTTTTGCTTTTACGGTTATAGTCGTAACACTCCTTTTAATCTCAAAAGAGTTAAGAATATGGCAGTTTAAACATAATGAGCGTATGAGCATTATGGGACTTTTTGGAGCACCTTCTTGGCTTAGATCAGCAGTACTTTTCCGCCTTGCTATCGTAGATGCTCTGATCGCATCATTCTTGGCTTTTATACTGTTTTCATATATAAGCACGCTTCCTATGATTGCACAAGAGTTTGAGCATATAGGAATTAATGTAGTACTTTTTGATTATACATATGACTTTTTACTTATGCTTGGTGTATCTATCTCTGTAGCGATTATACTGGCATCGTTTGTAGTGTTAGGTCATAAAGAAGAGGTATAATGATCAAAATATTTTTCTCGTTAGTTTTACTGTTCTCTTTTGTTCACGCTGCAAATAATATTGATAAAAAAATAAAAAGCACGAGTCAAAAACTCAATACTTACAGTAAAAATTACTCTAAGATCAACAAAAAAATGGCGCAAACGGCTAAGGCGATTTTAGAACAAAAACAAGAACTCTCAAAACAAGAAAAGTATTTAAAAGCACTCAAAGAGGAGTTAGAGTCTAAAGCGAGCAGTTATAAAGACAGTCGTGTACAGCTTGATGAACTCAGAGAGAAACAGGTACAGCTCAAAAAAAAGCAAAATAAGCTTGAGCAGGAGCTTGTATTTGTTATAGCACAAAGCGTTTCTTTATCGATCATCTTAGAAGAAGATTTTAAAAGTGATGCAGACTCTTTAATTGAGCTGGAAGTACTTCGTTCGATGTTGGAATCTTCAAGGAAAAAAGCAAAAGAGTTAAGTGAAAAGTTTTTAGCTAACTCCAACGATATAGAATTTTTAGTTAAACATGCGACAACTTTAGAGAGTTCAATTAAAGAGATTGATGATAAGCGTAAAAAACTACTTATAACGCAAGAGGAAAACAAAAAAGCGCTAAAGAAACTAGAGGTTGCAAAAGCATCTTACAAAAAAGAGCTGCAAGGGTTATTAAAGAGACAAAATGCTCTTAAAGATACACTTTCACATCTAAATATCATTAAAGTTGATCAGCAGAAAAAAGCGCAGGAAGAGAAAGAACGTAAAGCTGCTTTAGCGAAAAAAGAGATCTATGTTGATAACAACAACCTGCCAAAAGTAAAAAAACACGGTAGCTCTTATCAGGCGATGAAAACGATTAAGTATCGTGGAGCAAAAACAATTGCACCGTTAAACGCTTATACTATTACTAAAAACTATGGGACATATACAGACCCTATTTACGGGATTAAGATCTTTAACGAATCGATATCTTTAAAGCCTAAAAAGCCAAATGCAAAAGTAAGGACGGTATTTAACGGTAAAGTTATCTACGCAGATAAAACAGCAGTACTTGATAATATTGTTATTGTAGAACATTCCCATGGTTTACATACTATCTATGCAAACTTATCTCAGATAGCTCCAAATATAAAAACAGGTAAGAAGATTAAGAAAGGGTATACAATCGGAAGAGTAAAAGATGAACTTATCTTTGAAGTTACCCAAAAAACATCCCATATTAACCCTATAAGATTATTTAGGTAGATTTGGGTATAATCGCGAAAAATTTTTAGATTAGAGAAATGATATGAACTTTATACAAACTCGTGGCATCGATCCATCAAAACCTAAAACAGTGACTTTTTCACAAGCTATCTTAGACCCGAT
Organism: Sulfurimonas marina; assembly: GCF_014905095.1. Lineage (NCBI taxonomy): Bacteria > Pseudomonadati > Campylobacterota > Epsilonproteobacteria > Campylobacterales > Sulfurimonadaceae > Sulfurimonas > Sulfurimonas marina. The sequence continues at coordinate 853,806 of NZ_CP041165.1, forward strand.
AGCATCTTACGGCGGACTTTACGTTCCTGAAAAACTTCCTGAACTAGGGCAAGCATTTTTAGATAAACATTTAAACTCTTCATACAAAGTATTAGCAAAAGATATGTTAGATGCTTTTGATATCGATATTGAATCAGAAGTAATTGATGAGGCTTTAAACCTATACGATAAGTTTGATGATGCAGCTAATCCTGTACCGGTTGTAAAAGTAAAAGAGAATCTTTATGTAAGTGAACTATATCACGGTCCTACTCGTGCATTTAAAGATATGGCATTACAACCTTTTGGTATTGTACTTTCATCTATTGCACAAAAAAAGAATGAAAACTATTTAATCTTAGCTGCAACAAGTGGTGATACTGGTCCGGCTGCATTAGAGACTTTTAAAAACCGTGCGAACGTAAGAGTTGCTTGTTTATACCCTGACGGTGGAACAAGTGATGTTCAAAGATTACAAATGGTTACTGAAGATGCCCAAAACTTAAAAGTTATCGGTATCAACGGTGTATTTGATGATGCACAATCTGCTCTTAAAAGATTACTAGCATCAAGTGAATTCAAATCTGCACTCTCTGAGAAGAATACAAAACTTTCAGCGGCAAACTCTGTAAACTTCGGTCGTATCATTTTCCAAATCATTTACCATATTCACAGTTATTTAGAACTAGTACGTCAAAATGCGATAGAGATGGGTGAAAAAGTTTACCTAAACGTTCCAAGTGGAAACTTCGGTAATGCACTTGGCGGATACTATGCTTGGAAAATGGGACTTCCTGTTGAGAAGATTATCATCTCTTCAAATGAAAACAATGTATTAACACGTTTAATCAAAACTGGAAAGTATGATCTTAACGGTTGTGATGTAGTAAATACAACTTCACCTGCAATGGATATCTTAAAATCTTCAAACGTAGAGAGAATCCTTTTTGATATGTTTGGCGAAGTAAGAACAAAAGAACTTATGCAAGACCTAGAAGAGAAAAATGTTTATGAGCTTACAGCAGATGAACTAGCAACTTTACGCACTTGTTTCGATGCAGATTTCTGTAATGGTGACGAAGGTAAAGCATATATCAAAGATACGTTTGAAAATGATAACTACTTAATGGACCCTCATACTGCAACATGTTTTAAATCTTATGAAACATGTAGTGATCCTAAAATAAAATCTATTATCTACTCAACTGCAGAGTGGACAAAATTCTCTCCTGTAATTGCAAATGCACTAACAGGTGAAGTAGATGCAGAGGATATCATTGCATTAGAATCAATCTCAAATACTGCAAAACTGGCAATCCCTGCTATGGTAAAAGAACTTTTTACTAAAGAGATTGTTCAAAAAACTATTATCAACAAAGAAGATATAGAAAAAGAGATTTTAGATTTTATCTAAAACTCTTTTCCTCTTTTCACCCCTTTAATTTCTCTAAAATCAATATTTCTTATACTCTTTTATACTTGTTTAATATTATATGTCATACAATGATAGTATCTTGTAATAGGATTGGTCATGGGTATAGATGAAGACTTAGAACATAAACGACACATGATGTATTATAATCAACTTCTACAAAGTGATAGAAGAACGAAGCTCAAAGGTGAAAAAAGTAAGAAAAAGAAAAAAGACAAATTGAGCTTTGGATCACAGAAAGTTGATTTTAAAGACTATGTATATGCACCTGATGATTATGAATTCATAGCTTATATTTTTTATTTTGTAGCTATACCTTACCTCACTGGTGCTATTTTCCTATTTTTATTTATAGCCGGTGGTGACTTTGATAATTTTATGTTGTTAAATCTAAACTCTTTTATAATCGTGTGGTTAATAGGGTATGAGATAGTTGCGGCATTTTTACTTTTTTGGATTTTTATCATGTTCTTACAATATGAACGTGAGGATGATGAAGACCCTTACGGATTTGGATGAGAGCGTTATTTTACTCTCATCTCTTTTGGAGCATCTTTAGGTACAAGTCCGTACTTTGAAAGATCAATCATAATCTCTTCTCTTTTATCTTTAAGAAGTTTTTGCATAACAGGGTTTCTATCCATTTTGTATGTTTCTGTTTTAATAACATTACCTTGATGATCGTAGTATTTTTTTAACCCCACTTTGTAATTGTTTTTATAATAAACTTCAGAATAAAGATACCCTTCAATATCCCACTCTTTCATAACACCTTCACGTCTTCCCATAACGTAGTTAACTTCAGAACCAAGTACACCGTTATCGTAGAAGATTTTTTGAATATCATGTTTTTGACCGTCAACATACTTTACAGTCAGTTTTTTAGCTCCGTTATCGTAAAAAGATGTGTAGATTCCGTTCTCTTTTCCATCGATAAAATTAACTTGTGATTTCACTTTACCGGTATCTGTATACCAGTATGTCATGCCGTTTCTTTTACAGTTTTTATACGTTGATGACTGAGTATTGTCTTTTTGAATATATTCACTAGGATCTGCACAAAAAAACTGAGTATCATTAGCAAAAATAGCAGTAGAGAGCAATATTAAAGATAGAGACTTTAACATAATAGTTCCTTATATAAAATTTTTAAAAATAATACCATATACTCATCACATTTTTATCAAGATAATTCTGTCGCGCGTTTATAGGCACTTTCAATTGCATCCATACAAGCGTTTCTAACATTTCCTTTTTCAAGTGCACCGTATCCTGCAGCAGTTGTCCCACCCGGGCTCATTACACCATCTTTTAAAAGAGCAGGGTGGATATCTTGGATCAGTTTTCCAAAACCGCCGAAAAGTCCACGCATAATCTCCATTGCATCATCACGTTTAAGTCCTTGTTTTACCGCACCGTCTGTAAGAGCTTCAGAGATGAGTGCTAAGTATGCAGGGCCGCTACCTGCTAAGCCCGTAGCGATATCTAACTCTTTTTCGCTTCCCAGCCATACAGTTGGTCCTATTGCAGAGAAGATCTCTGTTGCTTGATCTTTATATGATGCATCTCCCGTCATTGTTGTCATAGAGTGGTGAACTGAAGCAGCCAGGTTTGGCATAGTTCTTACAACAGCCCCTGTATTAAAGTTATTACGTAGTTTTTCAACAGTACTTCCCGCTAAAACAGAGTAGATCACTTCAGCTTTACCAATAAACTTTTTTGAAACCTCTTCAATGTTATATGGTTTTACACATAATATAATCTGTTTCCCCTCTATGTTAAAGTCATCCATTAAAGCTTTTTCTGTCGGTACACCAAGCGCTTTTTCAAATTTTTCTAATTTTGTAAGGTCTCTTCCAACAACTTCTATTTTATATGTGTTTTTTAAGCCTTGGGCAATGCTAAGTGCCATATTTCCGTTACCAATAAAAGTTATTGTTTTCATATTTTGTCCTCATTATCTTTTATGTTATTATAACATCAATATATTAGAAGGATTTGAGTATGGAACAATTTTTAAACGAAGCAAAAAAAGGAAGTAGGGTTTTAAATACTTTAAGCGGTAGAGAAAAAAATAGAATTTTAAGAGAGATGGCTGAAGCGATGAGAGCAAATACAATGACTTTGATCGAAGCAAATGCAATAGATATGGCAAACGGGAAAGAGAATAATCTCTCTTCAGCACTGATGGACAGACTGTTATTAGATGAAAACAGAATCGATGCCATGGCTGTTGCAGTGGAGGAGATCGCAGCACTTAAGGAACCGACAGGTCGTGTACTAGATGGTTGGGTAACGGAAGATGGACTTAAGATCGAAAAAGTATCTATCCCTATAGGTGTGATAGGGATCATATATGAATCTCGTCCAAACGTTACAAGTGATACCGCTGCACTTTGTTTTAAAAGCTCAAACGTATGTGTACTAAAAGGTGGAAAAGAGGCTGAAAATTCTAATCAGGCGATTGCAAAAGTACTACAGGCTGTTTTAGAGAAAAATAACTTACCAAAAGAGCTTATTTCACTTTTACCTGATAGCTCACGTGAGGGTGTTGCTAAACTTATTAAGATGGATAAATATGTTGACCTTATTATTCCTCGCGGTGGTGAAGCACTAATTCGCTATGTAAGTGAGAATGCTACTGTAAGTGTTGTAAAACACGATAAGGGACTGTGTCATACATATATTGACAAAGATGCAGATCAGGAAAAAGCGGTAAAAATCGCGATCAATGCAAAAGTACAACGTCCAGGTGTTTGTAATGCTATGGAGACTTTACTTGTAGATAAAGCAGTAGCTGCAGAAGTTTTACCAAAACTAAAAGAGGGATTTGATGCAGCTGGAACAGACTTAAGAGGTTGTGGGGCTACACAAGATATCATCAATGTTACAAATGCAACTGATGAAGATTACGATACTGAGTATTTGGCAAACATCTTAAGCATTAAAGTTGTTGATGGTGTTAATGAAGCGATTGAGCATATTGTAAGATTCGGTTCGGGACACTCTGAGGCTATTATTACCGAAAATATTACAACTGCCGAAGAGTTTTTAAATAACATTGATGCAGCAGCACTTTATGTAAATGCAAGTACACGTTTTACTGATGGAGGGGCTTTTGGTTTTGGAGCGGAAGTTGGGATCTCAACAAATAAACTTCATGCTAGAGGACCTATGGGAATTGAAGGCTTAACAACATATAAGTTTAAAATCTACGGAAGCGGTCAAACAAGATAAAAAGAGTATCTATTTTTGATACTCTTTTATATCTTCAAGTAATATTTTCAGGTGGTGCTGATACTGTTGAATAAGTGTCAGGTAGCTTTTCTCTGTATCGTCTGAGAGAGAATCTTTTATATATGTCGCAACATTATGTAGTTTTACGGCACCGATATTTGCCGATACACCGATAATATCTAAAAGCAGTTTATCTGCTTTTTTCAGATCGTTATTTTCTAACATACTAATCAGTCTTTGATCGGAATCACTATATGTTTGTAAAAATTCACTTAAAATTTCATGGTAGAAAGCCTCGTCACCACCACAGATCTCTAAACCTTTATCGCCGTCAAGTTCTCTTGTTGAGACAACATTGACTATATCCTCATCATCTGATACTTCCTCTTCTGAATCTCCGGAATATGCATATAAAATATCATACAATGCATCCATTTTAAGAGGTTTTTCGAGGTGTTCAGACATACCTGCTTCTGTCATTTTTCTTATATCGTCTGATGCAGTATCACCACTTAGTGCTACAACTACGATATGATCATATTCAGGTGTTGCACGTATACGACGTGTAGCTTCAAAACCGTCAATATTTGGCATATGGGCATCCATTAAAATTACAATAAAATTACTATCATTCTGCAAAATGCTTAATGCTTCCGCTCCATCATTTGCAACCACTACTTCTATTCCGCTGTCGGCTAAAAGTCCAAGGATAACTTTTTGGTTAATGAGGTTGTCTTCGGCTAATAAGATTCTTTTGCCTGAGAAATCTTGAAAGCTCTCTTTTGTGATTTTTCCATGTGGTGGGACATCTCTTTTTTGAAATGTTTTAGTCTCAGGAATTTCTTCCTCTTTGACTTCCTCTTCGATAACACCGAAGTCACCCTCTTCAGAGCCCATACCTTGTGGCTCTTCTTCCATTAAGTCTTTTGGCTCTTCAGGGGCTTTTTCTTCCTGAGTTACAAGTTCTTCTTGAGCTGTTTCTTGTTGCTCATCATATTCATCTTCTACATGAGCTTTTTCTTCTGTTTCTTTTTCTAGCTCATCCTCGATTATCTCTTCAGTAGGCTTTTTAGTAGATATTTTATAAATAACAAATGCGACTATAAGAATAGCAACAACAACGATAGCAACCAGCTCAATATTATTTTGTAACTCTTCTAACATTTCTCTCTCTTTTTTGTTAATTTTACTAATAGTACACTAACTAAAATTAAAGATAAATTATACTCTTGGCACAAGACTTTACAATTTTGGGGTATAATCTGAATAAAATAATTGCTCAAGGAAAATTTTGGAAAATATCCCACATATACCAGTTTTATATAGAGAAGTTGTAAGTGCTTTTGATGACATTAGAGATGGGATTATCATAGATTGTACAATGGGATATGGCGGACATTCAAGCCTCATCTTGGATAACAATCCAAACATCAAATTGATCGCTATCGATCAAGACCAAACGGCAATAGACTTCTCAACAAAAAGACTGGAAAAATATGGAGAGCGTGTTGAGATAAGAAAAGGGCGCTTTTCAAATGTGATAAAAGATATTTTAAATGAGTATGACCCTCGAGATATTAAAGGAGTGCTTGCAGATATCGGTGTATCTTCACTGCAGCTTGATCAAAAAGACAGAGGATTCTCTTACGAGAGCGATAACCTTGATATGCGTATGGATAAAGATGCCCCACTTAGTGCTTCAAACGTAGTAAATGAATACTCTCAAAACGATTTGGAGATCATATTACGTGACTACGGAGAGATGAGAAACTATAAAAAAGTAGCTTCAGTTATTATGCAGAATAGACCGTTTCACTCTGCTAAGGAGTTAAGCCAGAAACTCAACCCTTTTATGCCTAAGGGGAAAAAGATCCACCCTGCAACACTTTTAATGCAGGCTATCCGTATAGAGGTAAATGATGAGCTTGGAGAGTTGAAAAATTTACTCGCAGCTTTAGAAGAAGCAAAACTTCCAACTGCAAAAATTGCGATCATCTCGTTTCACTCTTTAGAGGATCGCATAGTAAAACAAACATTTGCAGCATGGGCAAAAAGTTGTATATGCCCGCCTCAAGCTATGAGATGTGAGTGTGGAAATAACCATAATTTAGGGAAAATTCTTACAAAAAAACCGATTACGGCTCAAAGTGATGAGCTTAAAGATAACGCTCGAAGTAGAAGTGCTAAACTACGAGTATTTCAAATGGAACTGGAATGAATGATAAAACAGAACTTTTAGAAGAGTATGACAATCTAATTAAAGTTAAACAAAAACTTGATTTTAATTATTTTTTATATATGCTTCTTGTGATTACCTTTTTAGCTGTTTTTGCTTTTCCAAAGATTTATATTAATCAGCAGATATATTATACGAGCAGGGATATAGCAAAACTGCAGGTAGAGTATGAAACCCTACAAGAGGAAAACAAACTTATCCGCTCATCGGTTGAGTCGATCAAGTTTAAAAATCAAGTTTTAGATACGATGTTTTAGTAAGGAAATTCAGTGGTACGCAGTTTTATCAGGTTCTCTATTGAGAAACCCCTTTTAAACCATATACTTTTAATATTTATATTTATGCTCTCTATTTTTGCATATATAAACATACCAAAAGAGATTTTCCCGCCGATGAATATGGACAAGATCGTAATTACGGGCGGTTACACAGGGACTTCAGCTGATGTCCTCGATAAAATGGTCGTGCAGACGATCGAAGATGATATGCAAAATATCGATGATCTTGAAGAGATCAAAAGTGATATCAAAAACGGTGCATTCACAATCTCGGCAGATATTAAACCGGGTGCCGATAATATTTTGGTTCTCAATGATGTAAAAGATATAGTAAGCGGTGTAAAAAAAGATCTTCCATCGGATATGAATGAACCAGTTGCTAAGATCAAACTTCATGCTTTTCCACTCGCACTTATTGCACTCTCAGGTGATGTTTCCAAAGAGGAGCTGTTAGAGAAAGCTGAAGAGTTAAAAAGCGAGCTTTCAAACTTTAAAGATCTCAGTGATATTACTATCCGCGGTGATGCTGATGAAGAGCTTGATATTGTCCTCAACAACGATAAAATTAAAGCGTACGGATTACAGCCCGCACTTGTGGTTTCAGCAATCAGTAATATAAGTTCTATCTTTCCGATCGGTACGATCAAACAACAGGCAAACCACCTTTATATCTCAACATTTAACGGGGAAAAAACGAAAGAGGGTGTAGAAAATACCTTGATCGATGTTGGGGGTAAGAAACTAAAAATCAGCGATATCGCTGATGTGGCATTTACACTTAGTGACGAGGCTGAACTCTCCCACTATAACGGTGTAAGAAATATCTCAGTAAATGTGACAAAAAGTAAAGATGGAAATGCAATAGCACTTGTAAAAGATATTCGTACACTTTTAAAAAATTTACATCAGAAAAATCCGCAGTTCAATTATGATATCTATACAGATACTTCTGTGTGGATTAAGAACCGTTTGAATGTTGTTTTCTCAAACATCATGTTTGGATTGATGTTAGTATTTTTAGCGATGCTTATCTTCATTAACCGCGGGATTGCATTTGTTGTAGCACTTGGAATTCCTGTAAGTTTTATGATAGGCCTCATTGTAAGTGAACTACTTGGAGACAGTTTAAATATGCTCTCTCTTTTAGGTGCGTTAATTGCCCTTGGGATGCTTGTGGATGAAGCTATAGTTGTAGCTGAAAACATCTACCGTCATTTAGAGGAGGGGATGGAGCGTAAAGAAGCGGTTGTTCAGGGTGCAGTTGAGATGTTCCCTGCAGTTTTAACGGCAACGCTGACAACTGTATTTGCTTTCTTACCTATGCTCCTTATGAGTGGAGAGATGGGAATGTTTATAAAAATCATTCCAATTATGATCACAGTACTACTTTTATCTTCACTCTTTGAAGCATTTTATTTCCTGCCACTTCATGCACATGAATTTTTAAAAGTCTCTAAAGAGGGGAGTTTTACAAAAAATTTATGGGCTAGAATGTATGTACGCTATAGTAAAGTATTGCACTTTTTCTTTAGAAGAAAGGTTATTTCACTTATCACAATGGTCTCTTTGATCATCGGAGCTACAGCACTTTTTGTTTCACAGTTAAAGTTTCAACTCTTCCCAGAATTTGATACGACACAGGTTTATGTGTACGGTAAGGTAGATATCAACAATGAACTTACAGATACGGAACAATATGTTGCACAACTAGAGAAAAAGATCTTAGAGAATATTGATCCTCAGAATGTCTCTTCCGTTACTTCTGTTATCGGTTTTAAGATGGACTCTAAAAACAATGCTGAAGTGGGAGAGAATCTCTTCCATATCTTTGTTGATCTAAAAGAGAGAGCTCCTGTAAATATGTTCGATACATACATAAGCCCTTATCTTTCTATAGAGTACGATAAAGATGTAAAAACACGACAAAAGGACTCAAAAGTTATTGCTCAGGATATAAAAGAGCTTTTAAAAGATGAGTTTGTAAAATATGACGAGCTGGTTGTAAAAGTTCCGGGAGCGGGTGTTATTGCACACGATATCGAGATAGGTTTACGATCGCAAGACGGCAGAGATGTTGTACCGTATCTAAAAGAGCTTGAGAGTGAGATCGCAAAAATAAACGGTGTGTTTAATATCTCTGATGATGCAACACTGGGAGAGAAAGAGTTAAAGCTTCGTATAAATAAATATGGTCAAGAATTGGGCTTTAATGAGCAAAGCATCTCTAACTCTTTGCGTGCGTATTATCTCAAAGGGGAGTATGGAAAACTCTTTAATAACAGTGGACTTGTTCGTATAAAAATTGAGAGTGATATGAACGAAGATATAGACTCTTTAAAAGATCTAGAAGTTCAGGTTCCTTCAACAAATCAGTATGTACTGCTGAAAGATATTGCAGATTTTATCTATGTACAAAGTTATGTGACATTGAAAAAAGAGGATGCTAAACGTATAAAAAGTTTCTATGCCTCTTTAGACAAAGATATAATTACATCTTCCGAAGTTATGAAAAAACTTCAACCTGCATTTGAGAAGCTTAAAGGTGAAGGTATTTTAGTTGATATCAAGGGTGAAGAGAAAGAGAATAAAAAGAATATCAGAGAGATGACACAGTCTGCTCTGATTGCACTATTTTTAATTTTTATTACATTGGTATGGTTGTTTGATTCTATAAAGAAATCTTTAATTGTTATCAGTACAATACCGTTAGTTTTACTTGGTGTATTTGTCGGGCATTACGTGATGGGAATAAACCTGACAATGCCTGGGATGATAGGTATTGTAGGACTTGCGGGTGTTGTTGTTAATGACGGGCTTATTATGGTTGACTTTATAAAAAAAGCAAAAGATACTGAAGAGCTGATGAGCAGGGCAAAAACGAGACTTCGTCCTATTCTTTTAACATCACTTACAACGGTGCTTGGACTTTTAACACTGATCTTCTTTGCCTCGGGGCAAGCGATGATTCTACAACCGATGGCTGTATCACTTGGTTTTGGTATAGCATGGGCGACAGTGTTAAACCTTATCTATGTACCGCTTTTATATGCAGTGGTATATAGAATAAAAGCACCGCAAAATATTAATTAGGAGAGTTTATGAATTTTGATATAGCATACGGAGAGTTTGGCGTAAGACCACCGGTAACAAAACCGATCCCAGAATTTTTGATCGAAGTAGGGGAAGAGGGGATAAGAAAGTTAATTGACGAACATTATGAAGCTATTAAAACAAGTGACATAGCACACCTGTTCCCGATCGATCCTCAAGACCTAGAAAAGGCTAAAAAACATGCAGCAGATTTTTTCATTCAGATCTGTGGCGGACCTGATTACTTTAATCAAAGCAGAGGTGCTCCTCAAATGGTAGGTCGTCATGCACGTTTTCGTATAGATGCCAAAGCGAGAGAGACATGGCTGACTCTTTATATACCACTGCTTGAAAAACTAAAAGAGGATGGTGTGACAGAGACGTCGTTACAGTCGTTTTGGAACTATCTAAATGTATTCTCTTTATGGATGGTAAATACACAATAAATTTCGGATAAATAGTAAGCTATTTCTAAGCAACCGCTGAGTATAATTTCGCCCTATCAAAAGTGGGTTCGTAGCTCAGTTGGTTAGAGCCCTCCGCTCATAACGGAGTGGTCCCGTGTTCGAGTCACGGCGAACCCACCACTTTTAATCCCCTATAATACGTACTTTAATCAATAAAAAAATAAATTTTTATACAATCTTTTTATACATTTTTACTAAAACTTGACGAAATTTGCAATAATGTGTAAAAATTACTCAAAAGTTTATACAAAGATTTCTTTCTATGTTAATACCAAAGGGATATTATGGATAGTAAAACAGCAAAAAAGATAAAATCTAAAAACACTAAAATAGAAGTAGTTTTAGGTAAAGCAATGTGGTCTTATGGTTATAGATATCGAAAGCATTGTAGAAATGTTTACGGGAAACCAGACTTTTGCTTTAAAAAGAAAAAAATAGCAATTTTTTGTGATAGTGAGTTTTGGCATGGTAAAAACTTTTTAGAAGGTGAGCAATTTAAAACGAATGCTGATTTCTGGGAGACAAAAATAAAGCGTAATATTCAGCGTGATATAGAAGTAAATAATTTTTTAAAAAAAAATGGTTGGAAAGTAATACGTTTTTGGGGTAAAGATATTATCAAAAATTTAGATGATTGTCTAAAACTTATTCATACAGAAATGGAAAAATAAATATTGCAAAATGTCAACAAAAACAAATATAAAGAAGTTTGTAGTTATACTTTCAGAGAATAAAGACAGAAGAAAAATTGAATATTAGAAGTAGAATGGAAAAATATAAATTTATAGATTTGTTTGCAGGCATAGGTGGCTTTCATTTAGGATTACATAATGAGGGATGTGAATGTGTATTTGCATCTGAAATAGATAAGTATGCACGAGAAACTTATACTAAGAATTTTAAAAAACTATCCCCTAACTTATTTAAAAACAATAATTTTAATGATGATATAACTGCAATAGAAGAAGAATGTATAAAAAAAGAAATTCCTGATTTTGATATATTATGTGGAGGATTCCCTTGTCAGCCATTTAGTCAGGCAGGCTATAAAAAAGGTTTTGAAGATGATAGAGGAAATTTATTTTTTCATATTGCAAAGATTATTGAGAAAAAACAGCCTAAAGCATTTTTCTTAGAGAATGTTCGTCATTTAGAAAGTCATGATAAAGGTAAAACATTCTCAACAATTCAAAAGGTTATTACTGAAGATTTAGGATATTCATTCTATACAAAAATTTTAAAAGCTTCAGATTTCGGGCTTCCTCAACATAGGCCTAGAATTTTTATAGTCGGTTTTAAAGATGATGTCTTTGAAAAAGATGATGAAAAAAAATTTAAATTTCCGACTCCTAAAAAAGAACTTGATTTTACAATGAGTGATGTATGGGAAGGTCAATGTAGTAGAGATGTTGGCCTAACATTAAGGGTTGGAGGACGAGGTTCTCCAATAGATGATAGGAGAAATTGGGACGGTTATTATGTTAATGGAGAAGTTAAAAGACTTACTCCTAAAGAAGGAAAGAAAATGCAAGGATTTCCAGATAGTTTTATCTTTCCAGTAACAAATGCTCAAGCAATGAAACAGCTTGGTAATAGTGTCGCAGTTCCTGTAATACAAGCCATAGCAAAGAATATAATCAATTACATGGAAAAATTATAAGAGAGGTATTCTAATATGAGTCTACGTGGAAATAAAGGAGAATGGAGTGAAGTATACACTTTATTAAAACTTTTAGGCGAAGGTGAAATTTACGGAGCCGATGATAAACTAGAAAAAGTTACAGACTTGGTATACCCAATTTTGAATATTTTACGACAAGAGAAAGATTCTAAAAGAGAATATCATATTAATGGTTCAATAAAGCTATTAGATGGAGACTCTAAGGATATTATAAAAGAATTTGATAAATCTAAATTTCTTGAATATTCTCAAAAAATTTTTTCAAATTTAAAAAAATTAAGTGGTAGGTCTATAAAAATAGAAAAATTTGAAAACTATGAAGAAATCCAGAGTTTTTTAAATGATATAAACGTAAAAAGTTTAAAAGCTAAAAGTCTTGATAAAGCAGATATTATAATTACTATTCATGATAAACAAACTGGAACAGCACCAACATTGGGTTTTAGTATAAAGTCATTAATTGGAGGTAAATCAACTTTATTCAATCCTGCTCCTGGAACAAATTTTATTTTTGAAATAGTAGTTCCTGATAAAACAGGCTTTGATGAAAAAAGTTTTAACAAATTAACTTATACTGAAAGTCCCCGATTAGGGAAAAGAATACAGAAAATAGAAGACTTAGGATTTAATATACAATTTGATTCAATACAATCTAATACATTAGATTTGAATTTAAAATTAATAGACGGTGATTTATCTAAGATCCTTGCTTACATGTTATTATATAGACATAAATACGGAAAAATAAAATTAACTGATGTTCTTAATTTATTAAATAAATATAATCCACTAGGGTATGATCTATCACGCGGACATCCCTTTTATGAGTATAAAATTATCAAGTTTTTATATGATATTGCATTAGGTATGACCCCAGAATGTATTTGGACAGGTGAGATAAAAGCAAATGGTGGGGTAATTGTCGTGAAAGATAATGGTGAAGTTTTAGCTTATCATACCTATTACAAAGATAAATTTGAAAAATATTTACTAGAAAATACAAAACTGGAAGAACCCTCTACTGGAGAAGATCCTGAAAAACCAGGTAATCCTAGAGAGGGTGCGAAAAAATATTATTATGGATGGGTATATGAAGAAAGTAATCGTTTCTTCATTAAACTAAATTTGCAAGTTCGTTTTATTAAATAAGTAGTGTTATATACTCTAGGTTAAAAGCTAGATTCTTATTATAGAACTTCTCTAATATAGTCTTGAACTCGTAATAAAGATGTACATACTTGAATAATATTTTCATCCATCATCTCATTAGCACTTTGTAAACCTTTTGTAACTAGTTCTAGTGTTGCTAGAAATTCACTTAGATATGTTTCATCATCTATAAGACAAGAATACTTATCTTTCAGAGTTTCTAGTATCAAATAAGCACCTGCAAACATATCATTTTCATGTCTGTCTGATGCAATGGATAAGTTATTAATAACATCATCAATTATTCCAAAAATTATTGGATCACGTGTTACTATTGTCACTTTTTCTCCTTTTATCCAATATCACCCTCTAGTTCAGGTGGTAAAGAAACTGTAATTGTAATTGGCTTTTCTGTTTCATCTTCTTGTTTTATTAGCATATCTGCGAGTCTTGAGGATTTAAAGATAATTTCTGAAGCTCGAAGCTTTTCTTTATTATTTCCATTGATTAAGATATTTTCCAGCTCCTCTGTAGCTAGTGCACTTAGCTTTTTGAATTTTTCAGAGAAGTAGTGTTTTTCAGCTTCTGCAATAGCTGTTTTTATTTTAGAGTCATTTAATAAACCATAAGATTTTTTTTCTGCAAAAGTAGGACTGTAGCCAGCTTGTAACGCTGATTTTTTGGCATTACGTGTGACTACATATACTTCTACAAAATCTTGTTGCATTTTCGTAAGTGCTTTATTCATAGTCCTACTCTCAACCTACTAGTTTCCTAGTAACTTGTGATAAATTTCTACTTTTTTATCAATAAGGCTTTGGAGTTCAGTGAGTTTAGTTTGTGTAATAAAAATATCCTCTTTAGGATTGTCTAGCTCGCTTTGATTAAGTTTACGGGGAAATATGTTTCCATCAATGATTATGCTACCTGATGGTTCTAAATTATTTAGTTTTTCAATCATACTATTCCCGTTAAGATGTTTATTCTGAATACTGATAGGAATATCAATATTATGTTCTTGAAGTAAAGCTTCCAATTGAGGTAGGAACTTAGTCCATTTATTCTTAGCAGTTTTATACGCTTTTAAAGATTTATTTACCCTCTCTTGTTTTTGTTTCAATCGAGATATCTGTTTCTCTAGTATAAATACTAAATCTTTGTGAGCTTCGTAGAGTGTTTCAATATCTACTTTATTATATTTTTCTTGTATCTGCTGTCTAGTATTCGCTTCAATGGCTTCCATAGCATTCTGCGCTCTATGTTCAATAAAACTATAATCTAGTTCATACATTTTTGTCTCCTAAGTCTTTTTAAGTTGTAGATGAATATTGATTTTTAGTTTAGTTATTCATGCAGTACCTCCTGAATAGTTTTTACCTCTATTATTACTTCTTCAAGCTCTAAAGAGAGCATTGGAATTGCTCTTAGTTCACAACTTTCATAGTAGATAGGTTCTAAATCTAAATAAATGATGGGTATTGCACATTCAAGGTCTTTTATGTCAATCGGTTCTAATTCTTCATTAATTACTTTTGGATTGTAATCTACGGGAATAAAGCTATCAATATTTCTCTTTTTAACTTTCAAAAAAAACCTCCTTTTTTGTTGTCTATTTTTGTCTATGCAAGCAACATCAAAACACTTTGAAACTTCGTGCTTACCGATTGATTCGTTGGATTTATTTTCAATAGACATTTTGGTCTCGATAGACAATCCAATAGACAATTTCATTTATTGATCTTCGTCTTTCTCTTTTATAGTCATCATCACCTCTACATCTTTCTTGCAGACATATATTTTTCCCCTTGAGACTGGACGAATTGATGAAAGTTTACGTTCTCTGACTAATTGTCTTATCCTCTCTTGGGATAAGTTGGTTATTCTGCTTGCAACATAAGTGTCTATAAACTCTTTATTCTTTATGATTAACATGACTTAACTCCTAGTCTTATATTTTTCCGTGAAGTAAATTTTTGATTAAAATGTATCATTACTTGCCTTGATGTCTATTCGTTTGTTATTAGCTAAATTAAATGAGTTAAACTTGAATATTTTGTAATTTTGGAATCTTGTTTTCGTGGAATCTATCTTGAAGAAGAGCCCATAATTCTAAAGCTTCATCTTTCTCTAAAAATTTTCCAGATGTAGTATTTAAGAGCAAACCATTTTTGATTTTGAAAACAGTTCCCATCTTATAGGTACTATTAGACAAGGGTAGTTGTATCACTCCTACATCATGACCGTTAAAACCATTTTGAAATTCATTGATAAATATATCTTTAAAAACATCAAAAGGAAGTCTTTTTATAGTAGAGTTAGTATTACTTCTTTTAGTCTTGATTGTATTAGTATTACTAAGTATTGGATTTTCCGTTACGGTTTTTCCACATTGGATTTCCCGTATTGGATTTTCCGTTACGGTTTTTCCATCACGGTTTGGATGTATTTTATATATATATTCAAACTGTCCTTTATCGTTACGTTTTTCTTCTTTAGTCACATAACCAACATCAATAAGCTCTTGAATTCCACTTCTTACTGCATCTCGTTTGTCTGATGTGTGTTTTAATATGTCATTGATATAGAACTTCCATGTCTTAGGTTTTGATTTCATATACATAAGAATACCTTTCGCTTTAAAACTAATCTTGGGATAATTAACGATAGAATTTTCAATTTGTGTAAAGCCATCATTTCGTTTACTCATAAAACCTCCAGTTTTTACAAAAAAAAGGTGAGTTTTTATAAAAAGTAGAAAATATTTGTATAAAAACTACTTTAGTCTTTGTGTAAAAAAACTGTAAATACATGCTTAGTGACTATTAGATACTTAGAGTATATATCTCTAGCAATCTGCTAGATAATGTGCTATTTCTTTAATATCAAATACAATTTTACCCATGACAGTTTTTGATTTTATAGCACCAGTTTTTCGTATTCGATCTATGGTCGCTTCACTAATAGCTAATTCTTTTGCTGTTTCTGTTTTTGTTAAAACTCCTCTTTCATAACGATCTAATAATAAAATAGTGAAATATTCTTCATCAGATTTTGTAGGATTTTCTACTAAATAGGTTGCAAGGCTTTTATACTTATCGAGCTGTTTCTGACGTGCTCTTATATTATCAGTTATCATAAATTACTCCTAAATAATGATTGAATGTTCTTTTGATATCTGAGTGAGACTTGATAGATAGACGAGGGTCAAAATATCTACTGAGGAGCTTAACAATTGGTTTGATTTTCAGAGGAATAAATAAATATCAAGCCTCAGTCAGATATCAAGAAAGAACTTTTTCAAATTTATAATTTTGTATAAATTGAGCAAATTATATGAAGATTGTTAGTATTTGTCACGCTTAGAACCTGAGAAAACTCAGGTTGATGTTTACTGGGAAGAGAGTTCTGAAATAATATCCTGCATAAATGAATTATAACCATTGAGTTGTAGTGGCATAGCTTTATCTTTTAAATATTCTTTCGCTTCATCATAAGAATCAATAAGATCAAATATTTCTTTTTTTGTTTTTTCATCGTTAGGTATTTTCTCTTTCAAGCCATTAAATATGGAACTGTGTGTGATTAAAACTGTACCTTTTTTAGCAGATATGAAAGTAATGTCATTATCTAGTTTTGCAACGATCATTTCCATATAAAATTGTATATCGAGAAAGAATGGAAAATGTACAAGACGGTTTTGTAATTCATCCGCAAGTTTAAGTGTTTGAACAGCAAAACTTTGTGAGCCATTAGCAATGATCTTTTCTATTTCCTCTCTGCTTTTGATTGGCTTATTGATTTCATCATAGTAATCTGACATAGGAAAGGGGATATTATTACTTGTAAGAAGTTCCATATACTCTTTATACATGTCATATCTTCTAAAGCCTCTAGAAATAATAAGCTGTGATAGAAGATGTTTTGCTTCCAAAATATAAGGTATATAATCATCCATTTCTTGTTCATTTAGTATATTCATAAACTGAATCACTCTTTTTTTAAAGTATTTATTTGGTTCAAAGAGTGCAAAATTGATTTTCATTTCATTTTTGAATTGTATTTCACGAGGTAGTTTTATATCTATAGTTTCAAGAATTTCTTCTACTTCAAACCAAAGATTGTATTTGTCTAGTATTGCTTCATATTTTGCTTCATAATCAAAGTGCATCAGTAACCTCTTGCATATCAGCTTTTACATTGAGGTATTTCATCGTTGTTGCTACATCTGTATGATTTAAAAACTCTTTTGCATGGACTAAACCGTATTTACGATAAACCTTTGTTCCCGCTGTACGTCTGAGTGTATAAACTGTAACTCTAAACATACGATCGTAGGCATCTATACCTTTATTAAATATAGGGTCTAAGATTTTTTGAATGGCTCTCCTATATCCTGAATAATTAGCAGGTTTATTTTTAGCTTCCTCTTTCATTTTAAGAGTTGTAGCTCTAATATACATTTGAATTGGATAGAAAATAAAATTACTATAGTTTAAATTATGTTTATTGATCCATTTGTTTAATAAGTCTAATAACTCATCAGGAATAGGAGCTTCATAGCTTTTTCCTTTTTTCATGGCTTTAATTTTTATACGTTTTGTATTGAAATTAATGTCTTTTACTTTTATGTCTATTACACCAGCAGGACGTGCACCAGTAAAGTAGCAAGTTTTTAAGAAAAGGAATAGTCTGTCATTAATTTTAAATTCATCAAGGTTCCATAGTTTTTCTAGTTCATCATCTGTAAGAACTCTACCAGGTTCATTATCTTCAATTTGATTGACAATTTTATTAACTACGACGGGATTATTGTCAATATATTTTTCTTCAATCATCCAGTTAAAAGCAGCTCTCATATACTGAAATATGTTTCTGATATAGCTAGGACTAAGAGTATATTCTTCTTCGATCCTTGTTTGTTTACCACCTTCAGTTTTTATGATTTTTGGACGGGTACTTATTTTTTTCTCTAAATGTTCTTTAAAGGTTATCAAGTCAGTTCGTTGAATTTTAGAAAGCTTCTTGTTTCCTAGCATAGGTTTAATATGTAGATTGTACATACCAAGGTCATTATTATGATTTTTATTTGTACGTTGAGCATGAAAGAGTGCCATAGCATCATCAAGGCTTATAGAGTTTTGTCTAATTCGATTTTCAAGTTCTATATCATTCTTGGAAATACGTTTTTTTATCTTTGAAACTTCAGCTTTTTTAGCTTGTAAAATTGCTAAAGCTTCATCTTTATCTTTAGCATTCGTTTTTATTTTTGTTGGTTTCCCATCAGCTCCACGATATTGTATATAATATGCTACAGTACGTTTGTCCTTATCGCTATCACGATAATACTCATAGAGACCTTTATACTTTTTAGCTTTCATTGATCTCATTCCCATGATTAACTCCTCAACTATTTATACTTCTTTTTTATACAATATTAACGAGAATTGTAGAAAATTGCAAAAATGTATAAAGAATTGACTAAAATAGAAAAGGCTTTAAAATGTCTTGTTTATGGGATTTGTGTAAATATGAAAAGAATAGAAAAAGATAGTTACTTAGGCTTCGAGTCACGGCGAACCCACCACTTTTAATTCCCAATATCCAAACTTTCTTATCAATTATAAACTCTTTGAAATTGCTTGATTATCTTACTATTATTAAATAAAATTGTTTTATACATATTTTACACTGCAACACTATACTTCGATTTAAAAAAAGTAAGTATTATGGAAAATTATATAGAAGATTTAACTATTATTAATCTATGTGCATTTGCACTAGGCTTAATGTATGGATTAGTGGCTCAATACACTCAATTTTGTTTTAGTGGTGCGATCAAAGATTATATACAAATAAAATCTACAAGAAGAGCTAGTTCTATTTTAGTTGCAATCATTACGGCAATAATCTTATCTCAATCAATGTCTATGTTTTTTCAAATTGACTTTTCTAGTACTATATATTTTAAAGATGAGATCAATTATGTTGCCATCATAATCGGAGGCATCATATTTGGAACAGGTATGATGTTAGCTGATGGATGTAGTAGCAGACAACTGATCAAACTCTCTCAAGGCAATATCTACTCTTTAGTAACGATCTTGTTTATTGCTATCTTTGCTTATATAACATCAAAAGGATTGTTTTCATACTTTACAAACTTACTTACTCACAATGAATTGCTAGTAAAACTATCATCATATTTGCCTAATATGCAATTGCCTGTACTATTAGTTATTCCAGTTTTGTTATTTGTATTATGGAAAATAGTACCAAACATAAAAAGCCTACTATTATGTTTAGATGGTGTAATTATTGGGATATTAGTCAGTTTAGCATGGGTAGTGACAGGAGCAATCAACATAGACGAATTTGCAATATCAACTCTTGAAGGGTTGAGTTTTGTATATCCATCTGGAAAAGCTCTTGAATATCTTATGTTTTTTAGTGGAAGTACATTGTCATTTGGTGTTAGTGTAATATTTGGTCTATTGTCAGGTGGAACTATTATGGCTTTTTTCAATAAAAAATATAGAGTAGTAAATTGTGCGTCAAATGATAAAGAGAATAAATTAAAAAACTCAATTATTGGTGGTAGTATGATGGGTGTTGGCGGCATCTTGACTTTAGGGTGTACAGTCGGTCAAGGACTTACAGGGGTATCAACTCTTGCTTTTGCTTCATTTATTGCTATTATCTCTATCTTCTTATCAGCTTACTTTACTGCTATATATCTGCATAAAAGAGATGCTTTACCTAGTTGTTATCTTTTTGAATGGAATTAAAAATAAAGTATCTTTCATTAAGTAAAATAATTTAAACTAATATAATGTGCTTACTTTTATTTAAGTCCCAAAGAACTAAAATTGATTCTTTTCAAGGGGGTTATTATGAAAAAAATCTTTGTAGTTATCTTGTCGTTGAGTATGTTTTCAACACTTCTATTAGCTGTCGGTCCGGGTAACGGGACAGAGTCTAAATATATCGGTAAACAAATCGGTAAATGTTATGTTGATAAAATAACTGTTAAATATAAACTGGACAGTTTAATGGGTGAAGCGATAGTAAACGGTGCCTATAAAGCTACGGGAAGCGATAGTGACTGTAAATTACCTTACTCTACGGTTGTTTGGTTAAAAGTAAAAAATAACAGTGGTGGATACGGCTATGTAAAACTTGCACCTACTTCACCAAAAACTAATGGCAGATATGGTTACAACGTTTCTGGTTCTCCTAGTTGGAATGATCTTATCTGCGGTTATTCAGGTACAAGAAAAACAAGTTGTTTAGATTCTAGTAGTGCAAAAAATATTTGGAAAACAGGATATGTTTCCGATTTTGTAGTACAGTGGTAAAAAAATATTTGAACATATAGATATCTAATGTATATCTATATGTCTCTCTCCTCAAATAAATTACATTGAATCTTCATACTTTAAACTCTTCAAAAAGAAAAAATACAAATATTGTGAAAAATTACTTAGATGGCGAAATTTTCATCAGTTTGTAATGAAAAAGTTTTAAAATTTAAATATAATTTTTATAAAAAATTATGAGCAAGAGCGAGGATAAAAAATTTATAAAATACACTAAATTGTATCTTGAATTTTTTAGACTTAATAACCGACAGTATTCCGTCAGGAAAAGAGTATAATAATTTCCTATTGATATTAAGAAGGGCATCCATTGAAAGAAAAATATTTTGACGGTATTGAGTTAGACGTATATATACAGAAAAACGAACTCGATCTTCAAAAGTTTTTATATATTGCAATAGAGTTATGTAAAGTTATAGAGAGTTTTCATAAACAAAATATTACTATTAGAACATTAAGCAGCTCCTCTATACTAATCGATGCTGAAAATGGTTTATCGGTAATGATACGTAACGACGATAAAGAAAATTTAAATGAAAAAGATCGTATCTATAGAGCACCTGAACAAAATGAGAGAATAAGTCTGACAGTAGAAAATTCTGTAGATATATACAGTCTAGGTGTTGTTTTTTACGAAATATTCTCTGAAAAAATCGAACATGACAATAAGAGCTCTCAGGATTTCTTTTATGAACTTTTCACACAGGAGCTTCCACCTTTACATCAGTTAGATGCTTCCATACCGGTAACTATCTCCAATATTATCGAGAAAATGACGGCAAAAAACCGTCATGAAAGATATAATGATATCCTTTCCGTTCATGTAGATCTGGCAAAGTCTCTTAAACAATTTCAAGAAAACGGAACTATTGGTATCTTTAAACTCGATACCTTTAAACCCTATTTTAAATTCAATAAAAGTGAATTAATTTACGGTAGAGAAGTTCCCGAAGAGGAAATTGAGAAGATTATAAATGCAAAAGAGTCGTTGAATACGCTTATAGCAGTTTCGGGTAACTCCGGTGTAGGAAAATCCTTTTTTATGACTAAAGTGTTGGAAAAAAATAAACAACACTTTAGTGATATTCTAGAGCTGAAACTTGAAAGATATAAGCAAAATGCTCCCTATGAGATACTATACGATGCTTTACGAAACTTTACAAAACAGATCCTCTCACAAGATGAAAATATAGTTCAAAACTATAGAAAAGAGTTACGAAATCTTCTTGGTAATGAAGCACAGATACTTATAGATGTTATCCCGGAAATTGAAGCTATTATAGGAAAACAGCCACAGATTAAAGATATACATCCCGTAGATAAGAAAGCACGTTTTGACAGTATGCTATTTCATTTTATGGAACTTTTCTTTCATTCTCAAAAACCGTTTTGTATCTATATAGATGACTTGCAGTGGGCAGATGATGTCATCATACAGTGGTTACAAAATATTTTAATAAAGTTCAAGAATCTTTTTGTATTTATCACTTATCGCAATGAGGAGGTGCAAGAGGGGCACGAGATCAGACAGATGTTTGAAAGAGTTTACTTCTACGATGTAAAAATAAAAGAGATTCAACTTAGAGGTCTTGAAAAAGAGGATATTAAAAATCTTTTATATAACACGATGCAGCTAGAAAAAGCAGAAGAAATAGCAGAAATTATAGTGCATAAAACGGATGGAAATGCTTTTTTCGTGAATCAATATATTAAGCAGCTTCAAGAAAATGATACGATATATTTCAGCCATGATACGCTTGAGTGGTATTGCGATCTTCAAAAACTACAACAGATGCCTATTAGCGATAATGTATTTGAGGTTTTGAGTAGAAGAATAGATCTACTTGAGAAACATGTACGTACATTATTAAATATAGCTTCTTGTCTGGGAAGTAGTTTTACCCATACCGCATTGCAAAGAGTTTATGCAGATGAGGTGTTATTTGAAAGTGCATTAGAAGCAGCTATGAAAGATGAGTGGATCATTTTATATTCAAAAGGTGGACAAAGAAGGTACTCTTTTTCTCACGATAAAATGCAAGAGGCACTTTATTCAAAACTTGATGATGAGACACTCTCACAAATCCATTATAAAATAGGTAAAAATCTTCTTCAAAATGAACAAAAGCTGGAAAATAAAAAGCTTATATCCTGTGTGAACCATTTGAATATAGGGTATAAACTGCTTTATGATATTACACTTCTGATTGAGTTAAATGTGAAAGCATCTTTGCATTCTAAAAAAAGCGGTGACTTTACAAATGCTCTTTTATATATTAAAAAAGCTATGGAGTTTATGGAAGCAGAATCTTTAAACATCACAGATGTTTCTATTTTAAAAGACAGAGCTGAGTGTGAACATCTTTGCCATAATAGTGATGAAGCGGTACACTACTATGAAAAAGCACTGCAGTTGAGCGATTCAAAGATACAAAAAGCACAGATATATGAACTTTTGATCAAGTTCTATTCCGATATTTCCGATTTTCAAAAAGCGTATGAAACGGGGTGTGAAGCAACAAAACTTTTTGGTTTTAATATGCCTAAAAGTTTTTTCCCTCCACAGTTTATATTTGATTTTATCCGTTTAAGAGTAAAACTTAAAGGGAAAAGTATAGATGATATTTGTGAAATTCCTGATGCCAACGATGAAGAGTTTATCTACCTTGTTAAGCTTGCAGCTAACTCTTTACAGGCTGCTTACCAGATAAGACCTGAACTTTGTGTAGCTAATGCTGTTAAAATTGTCACACTTTGTTTACAAAAAGGTTTGACAAAAGAGTCAGTGATCGCCTTTACAGTTTTTGGAGTGATCTTTCAAGGGGGAATTTTAGGTGATCATACTGCTGGGTTTGATTATTACCGTCTCTCTATAAATATGCTGCATAGATTTGAAAATACTATACAGCATGCAGAAGTTAAATTTGTCAGCGGCTATTTTGCAACATCATGGAAACAATCTGCAGCCATGACAGAAAAGTTATGGGAAGAAGCTTATAAAAACGGTCATGAGATAGGGGACTGGTTCCATACAGGGTGTGCAGCTGCAGGGATAGTGCAGAGTATGTTTATGAGGGGAGTTAATCTCAATGAGCTTTTAGAGAAGATAGAACACTATTTAGTTGTCTTAAAAAACATAGGAACTATGGAGCAGTATGGAGCAGTGTTAAGTGTTAAACATGCGGTGCTCAATTTACAGGGGAAAACAGCTTCACCACTCTCATTCAATACGGATGAATTTGACGAATCTGCTTACATTCACTCACTTAGTAACTATACTTCCAAACATTTTGCACACTATTATTACATTAACAAGTTAAGTGCACTCTATATGCATAAAGAGTACAAAAAAGCATTAGATATATCTAATGAAGGTAAAAAGTTTGCATCGGACTCAAAAGGGATGCTCCATAACACTGAACATATTTTTTATGAAGCACTCACAGTGGCGAAACTTTATGAGTATGAAACCTTGTCTACACAAATGAAATATAAAAAAATAGTTCAAAAAGCGAAGAAAAGTTTTTATAAATGGTCTAAGGGAACTGTAGAAAATTTTATGGCAAGAGCTTATCTTTTGGAAGGGGAATTATATCGACTTCAGGGAGATACAAATAGAGCGATAGAGTTTTATGAAAAAGCATTAAGTACGGCTACGATCTATATGCAGACAAATATCATTGCACTTGCGAATAAACTAACGCAGGAGATCTATGAAGAGCTTGGTCAGAAAAAAGCTGCAGAGATATATGAAAAAACATTTTTAGAAACTCTTGTTGAATGGGGAGTGATAGAGAAACAAAGAGAAGAGGTAGTTGCAAAGTTTGATATTGAAACGCTTATGAAAGCATCGGAGATCATTGTAAAAGAACAGCGACTATCTAATCTTCTACAGGCTCTTGTGAAAACTATTATTCAAAATTCCGGAGCACAAAATATTTTTCTTCTTTTGCAAGAGGAGGAGGAACTTTTTATAGAGGCCCACTACTCAATAGATTCTGACAAAACAGAAGTGATGCAGCATCAGCCTTATATAGAGTCTAAAAAGATAGTTCAGCCGGTAATTAATTATGTATTGCGTACTCAGAAGTCTATTGTAATTGATGATTTGAATGAAAGCAAAATATTTTATGATAAAAAAAATATGCATAAAGAGGTTAAGTCTCTTCTTTGTGCACCGCTAATTCTTAAAGGAAAAATCAAAGGGGTTATCTATCTGGAAAACAATTTATTGCCGGGTGTATTTACGGATGATAAGGTGAAACTTTTACAATATCTTAGCGGACAGATAGCGATATCGATTGAAAATGCAGTAGTGTATAACAATCTGGAAAAAGCGGTTGCTTTGAGAACAAAAGAGCTAGAACATGCAAATAAAAAGCTTGAAAAACTTTCAACTCTTGATCCTCTTACAAAAATATCTAACAGACGTCATTTTGAAACACATATGCAAGATATATGGAGTCTTGCTATACGTAAAGAGGTACCAACTTCGATTGTAATGTGTGATATAGACTACTTTAAAAAGATCAACGATACATATGGACATATCATTGGTGATTATGTTTTAAAAAATGTTGCTTCCATTATTCAAAATTCTCTAAAACGTACTACAGACTTTGCAGCCAGATATGGGGGAGAGGAGTTTATCATAGCACTTTACGATACCGATCTAGAGGGTGCAAAAAAAATCTCTCAAAGTATTGCAGATACCCTAAAAAGTGATGAAAAAAATTTTGTTATAGATGGAGTAAACATAGAGCCGTTTACTATCAGCTTTGGTGTTTCAAGTCTTATCCCACAACAAGAAGACAATTATGAACAGCTTATAAAAAGTGCGGATGAAGCACTTTATGAAGCGAAACGTAACGGTAGAAATTGTATTGTTAGTAGTTCTGTATAGATTTTAGTATTTTTGTGATTAGAACTTGTAAAGATACTAAATTTTTGTATAATTGTGATATGTTTTTTTTAGTTTGATAAAGTAAGGATTAATTTGAGCGATTCTGTTGATAAAAACCTTTTTGAAGATACCCCTTTAAAAATCATTGAGTCTTTGATAGATATACAAAAAGATTTAGTATTTATATACCATGATAACGAACCGGTACTTTTTAATAAAGCAAGTAGAAATTTCTTTGGACTTGAGACTCTTGAGCAGTTTGCCAGAGAATATGGGAAATTAGAGAATAGGTTTATGCCTCACGATTTTTATTTTCATGCAGGTAAAATTGAAGAACAACAAAGTTGGCTAGAAGCGATTGAGTCTACAGATGAAACTGATCGTATTATCAGTATGTTAAATCATAAAATTAAACCACATGCTTTTTCCGTAACTATCGAGAGACCGGTCGATGGATATGAACTAGTCTTTTTTCATGATATTACAACAGACCTTATTAAACGTATTATGACTGAAAACAATACAAATCTTGACACAGATACTCATGCATATAATCGAAACTATTTTGAACATATCTCTCCAAGACTTATAAGTGCGGCAACATTTAATGAAAAGCTTATAGGTATCTGTTTAATAGAGCTTGAGAATGATGAAAAAGATTTTATTGAAAGTGTTGCTGCGACTATTAAATGTAATATACGCCATGATGATATGCTTGTTCGCTGGAGTAAAAACAGTTTCTTATTAGTTTTTTTAGTTGCCTCAGAAGAACATGCAAACTTAGTGGGTCGTAAAATTGTTGATACACTCTGTCACTGTCAACCTACACAAACAATCCGAACAGCTATGAGCTTACAACGCACTGAAGATACTGTTTCAACAATTATTCAACGTTGTGAAAACAGACTAGGAGAAACAAACGATACCTTTTCTATCGTATAGAATTATTTAGGCTGCATCAAGATTATGTCTAATGATAGAACTTGGCTTGCCTATATAGTATCCTTGAGAATAATCTATCCCTAAAGCTTTTAGATAGTTAAACACCTCATTGTTTTCAACATACTCCGCTATAGTTTTTAGGGAGAGTTCTTCACATAATAACTTGATGTTTTTTACGAGTTTTTGCGCTTTATGATCGGTAAGTATATCCCGAACTAGTGAGCCGTCAAGTTTTATATAGTCGATATAGTCACTTAAAGCAATAATATGTTGAAAGTTTGAATAACCGCTTCCAAAATCATCAATAGCCACTTTACATTTAACCTCTTTAAGGTTTTTAATAAATGTATAAAAGAACTGATAATCATGAATGTTCTCCGATTCAACGATCTCTACAACCAGTTTGTTATGAACTTTGTATTCATCTATTTTAGAAAATAAAAACGTTTGAAAAGTTTCATCTTGAATATCTTCAATACTTAAATTAATTGAAAACTCATATGGTTTGTTTTGAAAGTATGCAAATGATTGTTCTACTAAAATACGTGTAAGAGCTTTGTACTTTTTTAACTCTTTTGCAATTGGAATAAATGTATCTGGAAAGAGCAACTGTTCACCGTTTTTAATTCTCATAAGCGTTTCATACTTCTCTATTTTCCCTGATGCATTATTTATAATCGGTTGGTAATGTAGTTCCAGTTTTTGATCGTCAATAGCTTGTTTGACACTTTGAGCTACTTTAAGATTTTTTTTGTTTGCTTCAACACTGTGCGGGTGAAGGTTTTTATAGATGAAATAATCATGCTTTTGATCGATGGCATGTTCAAGTGCCACTTCTGCTTCTTTAAGTTCATCTATATTATTGTTAAGTTGTTCAGGACTACTCGCACCGATCGTGATATCTAAGATAAGATCTATATTATCTTCTAAATGGAAAGTATGTGATTCTAAATATTCATGAAGTTTACGTAAAAATGATTTCATCATCGGTAAATTACTATAGTTATATTTTAATGCAAACCCTTCGTTATTGTAACGATAAACTTTTGTCAGATGCTTTTCTGTACACTCATTAAGTGATTCTGCAACCATTTTCATCAGCTTATTTGAGATCTCATGACCGTAAATATTTTGAATTTTGACATAGTTATTGATCTGTATTAACACAATTACAGATTGTTGAAACTCCTGTTGTTGCAGATCGATGAATAGACAACGGCGGTTTGGTACTTTAGTTAACTCATCAATATTTTTATTGTTATTCATTCTCTTTTGCATAATTTCCGGAATCTTTGAGAAAAAATAAACTACAGGTAAAAGAGCCAGTGCTATGAAAATTAAAATATAAATAAACTTATTTTGAAGAGAGGTAATATCCTGACTTATATGCTCAAATTTTAAATCCATAACCATTTTCAGGTTTTGAGAATTTTTAAGGTTATCAATCTGAGCAGAATAAAATCTTTCTCCGTAATGGTGAGGTTGTGTCAATATTTTTTCTGCTATTTTTTTCTCAAATGTATTAAAAATAGTCATACTTTCAAAATAATCACCTTCTATCCCGCCGTGATTATTATTATTCATGATGTATCGACCTTTATTGTCGATAATATAGATGTTATAAAAGGTAGATTCATTAAGCTTTTTAAAAAAAGTATGTAAAGAGATATTGTAGATAAGCATCCCGCGTTTTACACCCTGGTTGTCATATAAAACTTTTCCAAGACGTATTGTTGCTTTTTTAGGGAGCTCTATCTCATTGTGCTCTATATTTAAGTCGATGTTAGAGATTCCTATTTTACCTTGAGATAAACCTTTAAACTGTTCAAAATAATCTCTATTTGACTTATCTTGAAGCAAAGAAGAGGGGACAACATAAAACTGCGTATCGTTAGTATTAGCATCGCGAACTATACGCTCTGTTCTTATTTGTTCCACCCCTTGCATATCTAAAAGACGTATTTGAAAAACATCTGGGAAAGATTTCTCTATAGTTAAAAAAAGGTTTTCTACAACCTCTTTATCACTCTTGGTACGAATATATTTATTGAGATAAATATTTTCAGAAAGAATATTTAAGGACGAGATGTAAGAGTTAAAATAATCATTAATATATTTTTCTTTTTCGAGAAATTTGTTTTGAAAATGCTGGACAGATACAGTTGAGACATCATTTTTATTAACAATGTTAAAGATATTTACCATCGCTACAATCAAAATAGATGCACCCATTAAATACGAGATGAGATAAATTTTAGTATTTGTAAGTTGTAAAAACCATCTATCTAAAATTCGTTCCTGCACTGTAAAACCCTTTCGTCATCTAATAAATAATATTTATTGTTTAAATTTAAGTGAAATTTTATATCATGTAAATGGATTAAAAATGGATTTTTTCTTTTTTAGTGTACAATAGCTCAAATAATGGAGAAAGAATGAAAGTATTGATCGTAGATGAAAATAAAGAATTTACTTATGAGCTTCAAGAATATTTTATGAAGAAAAGTATTGAAATAGATATATTGAATTCATACGATAAAATTCTTGAAGAATATAATCAGGTAAATCTTCATGAATATGACAGTTTTATTTTTGAGATAGACAGTGAAAATCAACAGGGGCTGGATATTTTGGATTATATGAATATTTTAGAGATAGATAAACCTGTTATCTTTATATCTCAAGAGAAAAGTGTGGAACTTTTATCGAAAGCATTTGCTATGGGCGGGGAGGACTTTATTAGTAAACCGTTTCATATAAAAGAGTTAGAGTTACGAATGTTAAAAGGGATCAGAAAGAAGATCTCAAAAGATGAGATCGAGCTTCCCAATGAATATACCTATATATATTCCGAATATGCAGTTGCAAAACATCACTCTTATATAGATATGACGAAAAAACAGCGCCAGCTTTTATATCTGCTAATTACCAATAAAAACAATTTAGTGACATATTCTATGATATCAGATTATGTATATAACGGTAAAGAGTTTAGTAACAATGCAATAGCAACCCATATCAGAGATATTAGAAAAAAACTACCAGGTATCCCTATAAAAGCTGTTAAAGGGGATGGATATATCTTAAAAGTGTAATTCAAATTTACTGCAGACAAAACTCTATTATGATACAATTACCTAAAATTATTATAGAGATTTTAGAATGAAAAATACTATTGCACTATTGCAAAAACATAATGAATTAAAAGTAATTGATACAGAATTAGATATCTATTTGGAGATCCCACACCTTGCTTACGCTGAGGTAAAAAAAGATGAAGCGGGTAAAGCACTCCTTTTTACAAACGTTATTGATAAAAAAACGGGACATAAGTTTGAAGAGCCTGTACTAATGAATGTATTTGGTTCATTTAAAAGATGTGAACTTCTTTTTGGTCGTAAAATTGAAAGCGTTGCCGAAGAGATTACAAAACTGCTTCACATGAAACCACCTGCATCATTTCGTGAAAAACTTTCAATGGCAGGCGAACTGTTCCAATTAAAAAATATTTTTCCAAAACGTTTAAAATCGAAAGGTGCATGTCAAGAGATCATCCATCTTGAAAATGATATAGACCTTACAAAATTGCCAGTACTTACAACTTGGGAACAAGATGGTGGCCCTTTTATTACTATGGGACAGGTGTATACACAGTCACTTGACGGAGAGATGGTAAATCTTGGGATGTATAGACTTCAGGTATATGATAAAAACCATTTAGGGATGCACTGGCAGATCCATAAAGACTCTTCACACTTCTTCGACCAGTACCAAAAAGCAGGGAAAAAGATGCCTGTATCGATCGGAATAGGGGGAGATCCTCTTTATACTTGGTGTGCAACTGCACCGCTTCCATACGGTGTAAATGAACTCTTAATGTACGGACTTATCAAGAAGCAACCGGCTGAACTTGTAAAATCGATCACAAATCCGCTTTATATTCCAAAAGATGTAGATTACGTGATTGAAGGATGGGTTGATCCTGCTGCGTTAAAAGTAGAGGGGCCATTCGGTGATCATACAGGCTACTACACACTAGAAGAACCTTATCCTGTTTTAGAAGTTTCGGCTATTACGACAAAACGTGATAGAACATTTTTGGCAACAGTTGTTGGAAAACCACCGTTGGAAGATAAATATATGGGCTGGGCAACAGGAAAGATCTTCTTCCCGTTACTAAAAACAACAACACCTGACCTTATTGACTACCATATGCCGGAAAATGCAGGCTTTCATAACCTGATACTTGCTAAGATGCAGCCTCTTTATAAAGGGCATGCAAAACAGTTTATGCACGCTTTTTGGGGAGCAGGGCAGATGAGTTTTGTAAAACATGCAATCTTTGTTGATGAGAATGCACCGTCACTGGAGAACTATGAAGCGTTTGCAACATATGTGCTCAATCGTTTTACTCCAAAATCTATGTTTATTACTGAAGGTATTTTAGATGCACTTGACCACTCTTCACCAGAAGCGTTAGTAGGTGGAAAACTCGGAATCGATGCAACATCGGCAAATAAAGTGGAACCTCCACAACTGCTTGGTGATGCAGAGCTGTTAGAAAAAGTAAAAGAGCTTATCCCTGATGCAGTCGATCTTCACCAGTTTATGAGAAGAACAAACAACCCTATAACAGTAATCAGTGTAAACAAATCCAAAAATGCCCAAGAGTATTTTGATGCATTATTACCACTGAGTACAAACATAAGAATAGTGGTGTTTGTAGATGCTAATAAAAATGATGTACATAATGCTTATATGCTTGTATGGAGAGTCACAAATAATATTGATGCACTTCGTGATATTTACAAGTCTGGATTGATGGTTGGAATTGATGGGACAAACAAAAATGAACTTGACGGTTTTACAAGAGAATGGCCGGATGATGTTGATTGTACAATGTCGGTTGTGAACCATTTAAAAAATATTAGAGTTTGGGATTTAGATGAAGAGTTATTCAAAAAGTTCCAATTGTTATAGGAATATGGTAGTTTTTATTAAATTGATTCAAATCTAAGCTTCATATAATAAATTCTAATGTAATATGAGTTCTATTTATATTTTAAGGCTTGAAAATGACTAAATTTATATTTGTTGCGTCGGCAGCTTTAATACTGTTATTCTCGACAGCTGATGCAGCTATTTATAAAGGACAAAAAGAGTTTGTTAAGAAATGTGTGAAATGTCATGATACCGGACAAAATTTTGTGTCTAGCCACAAAATGAGATACTGGAAAAAGATGATGGCAAAAAAAGGGAAGCGTTTAGCAGAACTTCATTTAGAGAATCCAAAAGCGAAAAAGTCATGGAGTTATTTTAAAAGTAGAAAATATACAAGAAAGACTAAACACCTTAAACAGTTTCTTGTAGAGTATGCTAAAGATAGCGGAAACGTACCTGCTTGTAATTAAAATATTATAAAAATATAGACTTACTCTTTATAAGTCTATATTTCCTCTTTGTAAAATCACCTAATTTCGATAAAATATCAAACTTTTTTAAAAAATTTCAAGGAAACTCTTATGGATAAAATGTGGTCAGGTCGTTTTAGCGCAAGTGCATCAAGTTTATTAGACCAATTCAATGCTTCAATTATGTTTGATAGAAAACTATACTTAGAAGATATAGAAGGTTCATTAGCACATGCAACAATGCTAGAAAAACAAGGTATTTTAACAAAAGAAGAGTTAAAACAAATTACCGATGGTTTAAATCAAGTAAGAACTGAAATAGAGTCAGGCGAGTTTGAGTGGAAAATCTCTGATGAAGATCTTCATATGGGAATTGAGAAGCGTTTAACAGCTCTTATCGGTGATGCAGGGAAAAAACTTCATACTGCACGTAGTAGAAACGATCAAGTTGCTGTTGACTTTAGACGTTGGACACTTAAAAAGAATCTTGTTTTAGTAGAAGCTCTTAAAGCACTCATGAAAGAGGTTTTAGTTGTAGCTGAACAACATACAGAGACTTTAATTCCTGGTATGACACACTTACAACATGCACAACCAATTAATTTTGGTTTCCACTTAGGTGCATACCTTTCAATGTTTAAACGTGATATTGAAAGATTTGAAAGCTCATATGAGAGAAACAACGTTTCACCACTGGGATGTGCAGCATTAGCTGGAACTCCACATAATGTAAACCGTGAAACTACTGCTGATCTTCTTGGATTTGACTCTGTAAGTGTAAACTGTTTAGATACGGTAAGTGACAGAGATTTTGCATTAGAGATCTTATTTAATATCTCAACTATGATGATGCATATTTCACGCCTGAGTGAAGAACTTATTATGTGGTCTTCATACGAGTTTGGTTTCGTTGAATTAAGCGATGAATATTCAACAGGTTCTTCAATTATGCCACAAAAGAAAAACCCTGACGTTCCTGAGCTTTTACGTGGAAAAACAGGACGTGTATATGGTTCACTTATGGGACTATTAACAGTTATGAAAGGGCTTCCTTTAGCATATAACAAAGATACTCAAGAGGATAAAGAGGGTGTTTTTGATGCAGTTGAAACTGCTGAGATTTCATTAGAGATCTTAAAAGAAGCGATTAAAACAATGACTGTAAAACCACACAATATGGAAAAAGCATGTGCTATCGGTCACTTAAGTGCAACAGACTTAGCAGATTACCTTGTAGAGAAGTGTAATATCCCATTCCGTGAGGCTCATTTTATCACTGGACGAGCAGTAGCAAAAGGTGAGGAATTAGGCGTTGATTTAAGTGCAATGGAGTTCAAATATCTTAAAGAGATTGATGAGAGAATTAACGAAGATGTTATGCCGTATTTAGCACTTCGCCACTCTATGAATGCTAGAACATCTCAAGGTGGAACCGCAACAGTTAGAACACTAGAACAATTAGAGTTTTTTAGAGCTTATATAACAGAACAAAGTGAGGATTTAAACGTATGAAAATAAGTGTAACACATAAGGATGCTATGAAGTTTGAGGCTAAGACTGAAAAGTCTAGCTTTATTATTGATTGTCCTACAATCTCTCCGATTGAGTACTTTTTATCGGGTATTATCACTTGTAGTGCAACAGATATAGTTATGATTCCTAAAAATCAAGGTAAAACTGTAACTGACTTGGTAGTTGACGGTGAGGTAGAACGTGCTGAGGATCATCCAAGAAAATTTACAAAGCTGCATTTAACGTACAACTTTAACTCTGATGCAGATGACGACACTCAAGCTGCTCGCTGGGTAATGGCTTCAGTTGAGACTTACTGTTCAACTATTAATACTATCCGTGATACAACTGAGATCTCTTACTCAATTACACATAACGGTAAACTTATTCGTGAAAATGAAAAAATGATTAGCGGTGGCGGTAGTAAGATAGATATGGGTGATATTGACGCTTGTTGTAGCTAATAGCTAGGTTTTTTACCTAGCTACCCTGATAAACCTCTTCATAAACTTTCATTCTTTTTGTAACTCTTTTTAAATAATGTTTCGGCTCATCATATTTTAGATCTCTTAGAAGTCTATTATATACCTCATTTGGTGCAAGTCTGTTTATCACTTTTGCAGCAGAAGGTACACTGTTTGAACGTACAAAAGCACGTGCTACGTTTCCCGCACCCGTGTTATATGCAGCAATTGTACAGTAAAGTCTGCTTTGTGGATTTTTTATATGTTTGAGATATTGATAGTATAAGATGTGTAAGTAGGCACTTCCAAGTTCTATATTGTTTTTTGAGTTATAGAGATAACTTCCTGATACAAGCCTTTTTTGTTTATATAGATAGTTGTAAGCATCTATGCCGGCTGTTCTTGGTACAATCTGCATCAATCCATATGCAGGTACATGTGAGCGTGCCATAGGGTTAAAACTACTTTCAGAATGCATAATAGCAAAGATTAACGCTATAGAAATATCTTGTCGTTTTGAATTTTTTACAACATCATTGAGGTATGTTTTAGAACGTTTATACGTCGTGTCTTTTGGAAGTTTTACTTCAACAAAGTAGACCTTTTTTTGCTTTTTTGAAGTTTTTACTTGAATATCTTTTGTATTTTTTTCGACATACTCTACAACATCTTTTTTCTTTGGAGGCTTTGTAAAAACAATGTTTTTAAGTATCGCTTTAGCATCAGGTTTTGCACTGATAACGTTTTGAGGTTTAGCAATTTTTTGCAGTCTGTTTTGCAGAGGATCAAGCTCATACGCTTTTTGAGTATCGATAGTTACAGCTTTTGCAAGGGCCAAATTGATTTTTGCTTTTGCCTCTTTTTCTGAAGAGGCTAATGTTTCGATTTTAATAGTTTCATTTTTAAAATCTACATCTGTACGGGTTTTTTTATCTTTTGTATAGCTAATCCATTGGGTTTTATTTGAAAGCTTTGGATTGTCCCAAAAAACACCCAGTTCTTTTTTATAATCTTCAAAAGCTTTTTGTTGGGCTTTTTGGTATTGTTTAAAGGCATTTTCTTGGGATTGTTTGTATTGTTGAAACTGTTTTAATTGGTCTGTATATGATTGTTCAGCAACAAGCAAAGTTGTCGCTGTAACAAGGGAAAGAAAAATTTTATGTAGCATTTTTAGAACATATTTTTTGGATCAGAATCGCTAAAGTGTCCCCATTTTAGTTTTGCACCGCCTATAATGTGAAAATGGAGATGTCCAACCTCTTGACCACCGTTTTCTCCGATATTTGTGATCACTCTATATCCACTTTTGTCAATTCCTACTTTTTTAGCTACTTCTTGGATAAAAGCAGTCATTCCTGACATCATCTGTGGTGTTACTTCGTTAAAACTGTCAACATGAAGTTTCGGGATCGCTAAAATATGAACAGGT
The DNA here is from genome assembly GCF_014905095.1 of Sulfurimonas marina. Classification (NCBI taxonomy): domain Bacteria; kingdom Pseudomonadati; phylum Campylobacterota; class Epsilonproteobacteria; order Campylobacterales; family Sulfurimonadaceae; genus Sulfurimonas; species Sulfurimonas marina. The sequence goes on from NZ_CP041165.1 coordinate 889,392, forward strand.
GCCTTTGGATTGATGTCGTGAAATGCTAAAAAATCATCATTTTCCAGCTCAATATTTGAGGGGATTTCTTTATTTATAATTTTACAAAATATACACATATATTATTCCTTATTTTTTAGTTATTGTAGCACATAATTTACCAAATGAAGCTGTTTATAAATAATATTTGCTATAATCACTTTAAAATTTTATAACTTTGGGTGAACATATTGAAAGAGTGGTACGATAAGATAAACGAAGCACAGAATGTTGAGTCTCTTGAAGAGATTCGCATCGCTGTTTTTGGGAAAAAAGGTGTGTTAGCTGCTGAATTTGCAAAAATGAAATCAGCACCTAATGAAGAAAAAGCACAAATTGCAAAAGATTTAAATACACACAAAGCAACACTTACAAATAATCTAAATGCGAAAAAAATAGAACTACAGACAAAAGAGTTAAGAGAAAAGATGGAAGCGGAAGCTATCGATGTATCTCTTTTCAGTCAAAAAAGTTCTGCAGGTGCACTGCACCCTGTTATGCAGACTATGGATAGAATCGTAGAGTATTTTGCTTCTATGAATTTTGCAGTAAAAACGGGAAATATGGTTGAAGATGACTTTCATAACTTTGAAGCATTAAACCTTCCAAAATACCACCCAGCTCGTGATATGCAAGATACTTTCTATTTTAAAGATGAGATGCTTCTTAGAACACACACATCTCCGGTTCAAATTAGAACAATGATGTCTACAAAACCGCCTATTCGCATGATCGCTCCTGGTGCGGTATTTAGACGTGATTATGACTTGACTCATACACCAATGTTCCATCAGATAGAGGGACTTTTAGTAGATGAAGAGGGGAAAGTTTCATTCGCAAACCTCAAGTTTATATTAGAAGACTTTTTAAAGTACATGTTTGGTGACGTTGATGTACGTTTCCGCCCATCATTCTTCCCGTTTACAGAACCTTCAGCAGAGGTAGATATCTCTTGTGTATTCTGTAAAGGTGACGGTTGCCGTGTATGTTCACACACTGGATGGTTAGAAGTTCTTGGATGCGGTATAGTTGATCCAAACGTATTTGAAGCAGTTGAATACAAAGATGTAAGCGGATACGCATTTGGACTGGGTGTTGAGCGCTTTGCCATGCTTATACACCAAATTGGTGACTTACGTTCACTTTTTGAAGGCGATATAAAATTACTGGAGCAATTTCAATGATAGTTACAAGATCTTGGTTAAACGAGTGGATAGATTTAGACGGTATTTCAACAGAAGATATCGCAAAAACATTTAACTCTATAGGTCTTGAAGTAGACAGAGTAGAAGAGTTCCGTGTCCCTAAAAAAGTTGTATTTGGTAAAGTACTTGAGTGTGAAAAACACCCTGATGCCGATAAGTTGAATATCTGTAAAGTAGATCTTGGAACGGCAACACGTCAGATCGTATGTGGTGCTAAAAACGTACGAGCCGGTTTAGATGTCGTAGTTGCTACAATCGGTGCAGAGCTCCCTGGCGGTTTAGTAATCAAGCCTGTAAAACTTCGTGGTGTTGATTCTGAGGGGATGATTTGTTCACCGGGTGAGATAGGACTTCATAGTTTTTGTGACGGTATTATGGAACTTGATGAGAGTATCGGTGAGTTTACTCTTGGTGAAGATGTATGTGAGAACCCATATTTTAATGATGACCTTATTGAGATCGAGCTTACTGCAAACAGAGGTGACTGTTTAAGTATTCGCGGTGTAGCACGTGATCTAAGTGCAGCATTTGATCGTCCTTTAAAAGAGTATAACGTTACAGACAATGACGATATGCGTGGAATCGGAAGAATTTTATCTTTAGTACACGATAAAGATCTTGATGTAAATCTTCGTTATAAAGCTCTTGATTTAGATTCTTTAACTTTACCGTTTTTAGTAAAAATGAGACTTGCTCAGATCGATGAAAACAGAGAAAGTGATGTAGAATCTATTATGCTTTACGCCACACACTCAACTGGTGTAATCATGAGAGCATACTCTCACGAGTTTTTCGGAACTGACGATGAGAAGATGGCAAAAGTACATTTGAGTGAAGATGATAAAGGGTTTGCATGTATTCAATCTGATGCAGGCAATGTTGCTTCAACAGTTGGTATTATTCAGAAAAAAGAGTCTAAAGTGACTGCTTCAAACGGTATGATCCTAATTGAAGCGAGTTATATCCCACCAGATATTATCTCTAAAAAGATGGATGAAAATAAAGTTGAATCGGGACCGATGTTTTACAGAACATCTCGCGGAAGTGAACCGGAATTAGAAGCTGGTCTTTCGTTTTGTATCGATATCATAGAAAAGTATTCAAACTCGTCTACTTTTGGCGGTACTATTGAACTTATTAACTCTGTAAAAGAGAAGATTATTACAGTTTCAAAACAAGAGATCGATGAGATTATCGGTGCAAAGATAGACAAGATAGTAATTACAAAAATACTTAAAAACTTAGGTTTCAATACATCAAAATCTACTGTAGATAATTTTGTTATTTCTGTGCCTCAGTATCGTCACGATATCTCAAACAAGCAAGATATCATCGAAGAGATTGTAAGAATGGTTGGGATCGATAATATCCCTGCAAAACCGTTTGTACTTACGGAAGACAACCGTTTAGAGGATAATTACTTCGAGTATAAAAAACGTTCATATTATAGATACCGTGCTGCTCAAAGCGGATTTTTTGAGTCTGTACATTTCGTGTTTGATGAGAAAAAAGTGCTTAACTCGTATGGATTTGAAACTACAAAAGAGGAGTTAGAGCTACTTAATCCGATTGTACAAACTTTAGATACATTAAGACCGACATTAATGACTAACTTACTAAAAGCTGCATCTGCCAATAAGAAAAACGGTTATAGCTCTGTAAGACTTTTTGAAGTAGGTTCAGTATTTTCACCTGATCGCAGTGAAAGTTTAAAAATGGCATTTCTTTTCAGTGGTGCAAAAGAGGAAGAATCACTTCTTAACGGTGGTAGACCTGCAAAAGTTGATTTTGGAGGTTTTGTACAGAAGATCTCTGATGTGATTGGCGATGTGGAGCTTTGTGAATATGAAACTACACATAAATTATCACACCCTTACCAGTGTGCAGAAGTGTTTGTAGAGGGAAAAAGAGTAGGAGAGCTTTTTAAAGTACATCCTGAAGTTGAAAATGACTATGATCTAGAAGATACGTATATGTGTGAACTAGATTTTACAGAGCTTTCATACGGATTAAAAGTAGCTCAAAAAAGTTCTAAATATCAAGCTTCATTTAGAGACCTAAGCTTACTCGTTCCAAATGATGTTAGTTATGAGAAAATTAAAACAGTTATAGACTCAAATGCAACAGAAGAGTTAGTAAGATTTTATCCTGTAGATAAGTATAGTGATGATTCTTTAGGTGATAACAGTAGTTTAAGTTTACGTTTTGTATTACAGTCTAATGAAAAAACACTTGAAGAGGAAGATATAACAAATGCGATGGAGTCTATCCTTAATGCATTGAAAGATGAATTGGGAATCGGTCTGAGATGAGTTTAGTAGAAGTTTTTCCGGCAAAACCATTTTCACTAAAAACTTCGGAGATTGCTCCGGACAAATCTATATCGCATAGAAGTGTAATGTTTGCAATGTTAGCAGACGGTGTCAGTACAATAGATAATTTTTTAAGAGCAGAAGATACTCTAAACTCTTTGGAAATTGTAAAAAATCTCGGTGCTGAAGTTGAAGATGACGGAAAAACTATCAAAATATCTTCAAATGGTATTCAAGAGAGTTTTGAAGTACTGGATTGCGGAAACTCAGGAACCGGAATGCGTCTTTTTTGTGGACTTTTAAGTTCAGCTAACGGTCATTTTGTTTTAACGGGAGATAAATATCTTCGCCGTCGTCCAATGAAAAGGGTTGCCGAGCCACTTAAAAGTATCGGTGCAAAAATAGATGGACGTGATAATGGCAACTTAGCGCCACTCTCAATTCGCGGAGCTTCACTTAAAGCATTTAATTATGATAGTAAAATCGCATCGGCTCAGGTTAAATCTTGTATGATTTTAGCCGCTTTAAGAGCTGATGGTGTATGTACATATACTGAACCTGAACTCTCTCGCGATCATACAGAGAGAATGTTAAAAGGTATGGGTGCCGGTATTGAAGTTGAAGGTTTAACAACAACAATTAGACCTATGGAAAAACTTTTATCTCCACTCTCTATCAGAGTACCTGCTGATCCATCAAGCGCATTTTTCTTTGCCGTTGCTGCTGCTATTACAGAGGGAAGTGATGTTACTTTAGAAGGTGTTACACTTAACCCTACACGTATAGAAGCATTTAAAGCGTTAGAGAGAATGGGTGCAGATATCACTTATACAATGACTGATAACAAGTATGAACCGATAGGGGACATTAGAATAAAATATGCACCGCTTCAAGCGATAACGGTTGAAGATAATATCTCATGGCTTATCGATGAACTACCAGCTCTAAGCATTGCTATGGCTTGTGCTGAAGGTGAAAGCATTGTAAAAAATGCAGAAGAGTTACGTGTAAAAGAATCTGATCGTATCTCTACGGTTGTAGAAGGGCTTCATGCTTGTGGTATTGAAGTTGATGAATATGAAGATGGCTACAAAGTTAAAGGTGGTACTCTTCAAAAAGCAAAAGTTGACAGTGACGGCGATCATAGAATTGCAATGAGTTTTATTATTGCTGGTTTAAAATGTGGTATGGAAGTGACTGATCTTGATTGTATCAATACATCATTTCCAAACTTTTTTGAGATACTTCAAAAAATTACAAAAGTAGAATTTAAATAAAAGAGACAGTAAATTATGAAGATTGAGTTAGCGGAAAATTATGGTTTTTGTTTTGGTGTAAAACGCGCAATTAAAATAGCAGAAGACAATCAAAATGCAGCGACATACGGACCGTTAATTCACAATTCTAAAGAGATTGCACGTCTTGAAAAAGATTTTAAAGTCGGTTTAACCGATGACTATAAAATTTTTAAAGCGGGTGATAAAGCGATCGTTCGTACACACGGCATTCAAAAACAAGAACTTCAAGAATTAAAAGATAAAGGTGTAAATGTAGTTGATGCAACATGCCCTTATGTGACAAAACCCCAAGAGATCGCTCAGGAGATGAGTGAAAAAGGGTATAGTGTCGTGATCTTTGGAGATGATGAACACCCTGAAATAAAAGGTGTAAAGTCGTATGCTACACACGGTGCATTAGTTGTTACTTCACCTGAGGAGTTAGAGGGTGTAAAACTGCATGAAAAAATAGCCCTTATTGCTCAAACAACGAGAAAAGTTGAGGATTATATGAAAGTTGCAAATTATCTGATCCCTCGCTATAAAGAGGTTAGAGTATTTAATACTATATGTAATGCAACATTTGAAAACCAAGATGCCGTGAGAAAACTTTCAAAAAAAGCTGACATAATGCTTATTATCGGTGGAAAAAACTCATCAAATACAAAACAACTTTTTAAAATTTCACAAGAAAACTGTCAAAATTCTTATCATATAGAAGATGAAAAAGATTTGGATTTTTCTTGGTTTGATAATAAAAACTTATGTGGAATTTCTGCCGGAGCATCTACACCGGATTGGATTATACAAAACGTAATTGACAATATAAAATCAAAAATTTCATAAAACTTTAAAATCTTCAAAATTTATATAAAAATAACCATATTTTCGTTATAATTGCACAATTTTTATGTAACAGAGGATAGGTAATGGCGTTCGATAACGAATCATTCGAAGAAGAAGAAAGTTTTGCAGAATTATTTGCTGCAAGTGAAAGACAACAAGAAACAAGTCGCATCGTAGAGGGTGAGATAGTTGAGATCCAAGCTGATGATAACAGAGCATTAGTTGGTGTAGGTGACAAGTTAGAAGGTATTATAAGCCTTGATGAAATTCGTGATGCTGATGGTGAATTAAAATTCGGTACTGGCGATAAAATCAAAGTAATGATTACAGGATACTACAATGAGCGTCCTAAAATCTCTTATAAAAAAGTACTTGAGCAAGAGAAAACTATTGAATTTATCGATGCACACAAAGAAGACTTTGAAAACTTAGTTGTTGAAGGTGTAATTACTAAGAAAAACCGTGGTGGTTATGTAGTTGAAGCTGATGATGTTTCATTCTTTATGCCACGTTCATTAGCTGCATTCAAAGACACTGATGATGTAGTTGGTAAAAAAATCAAAGCACAAGTTGTAAAAGTTGACGCAGAAGATAACTCAATCGTACTTTCTCGTCGTAAACTTTTCAATGAAGAGCGTAAAAAGAAAAAAGAGATCATTGATAAAATCATGGCTGACGATGTAATCGTTGACGGTGTTATCAAAAAAATCACTAGCTACGGTATGTTCGTTGATGTTGGTGGTGTTGACGGTTTAGTACACTACAACGAGATCTCTTATAAAGGTCCAGTAAATCCAGCTAAACTTTATAAAGAGGGTGATGTTGTAACTGTTAAAGCTATCGCTTACGATAAAGACAAGCGTCATCTTTCACTTTCAATCAAAGCTGTTCAACCAGATCCATGGGCTGAAGTTGAGTCTGAATTAGATGAAGGTGATACAATTACTGTAACTGTTTCAAATATTGAAAACTACGGTGTATTCGTTGACCTTGGAAACGATATTGAAGGTTTCTTACACATTTCAGAAATCACTTGGGATAAAAACGTTAAAAACCCAGCTGATTATTTAGAAGTTGGTCAAGAGATTGATGTTGAAGTTATCGAGATTAACCCTAAAACTCATAAACTTCGTGTATCATTAAAAAGACTTCTTCCGAAACCGTTTGATGAATTTATGAAAAACTACCGTGAAGGTGATGTTGTAACTGGTACTGTTACATCATTAACTGATTTTGGTGCATTCGTTCGTATCGATGGTGTTGAAGGTTTACTTCATAACCAAGATATCTCTTGGGATAAAAACACTAAAGCGAAAGATGTATTAAAATCTGGTGACGAAGTTGAAGTTAAAATTGCTAAAATCAACGAAGATGACCAAAAAATCTCTTTAAATAGAAAAACACTTTTAGAATCTCCAATTGACAAGTTTGCTACAACTAATAAAGTAAACTCTGTTGTAAAAGGTACTATCCGTGATATTAAAGATTTCGGTGTATTCGTATCTCTTGGAGACGGTGTTGATGCACTTATCCGTGATGAAGATTTAGCTCCTTTAAATAAAGAAGAGTTAGAAATTGGTCAAGAGATTGAAGCAGCAGTTGCAAACATTGACACTCGCCGTGACCGTATCCGTTTATCTGTTAAAAAACTAGACTACATTAAAAATCAAGCAATGTTAGAGGAGATCAACGATACTGAATCTCACTCACTTGGTGACTTGATAAAAGATCAAATCAAATAATATTTGATGCAAACTGTTTTAAAATGGCTAACTCCTGCGATCGCGTTGGGAGTTGCTGTTTTTATACTATTTTTTCTGATCTCTATAAACTCACAAGAGCCTATAGTTGATGGGGAACCTTTAGCATTAGAGACTAACCTTGTTCAAAAAAATCCTGAAAAGATGTGGCTAAATCATTTTTCTGAATCGGAAAGAAAAGGGTATAGTTATCCAGTGAATGAAGTTTACGTAAAACTTGATCTAGATGAAAAAATAACTAAAACTAAAACCTATAAGTTGTCTGCAAAAGTAAAAGATCCTTACCAACTATTTTGTTTAAAAGAGGAGTTACGAGGACATCAATTGAAGTATTATCTTAAAAAAGATAAACAAGGGATAGATTTACTTATTTATTCACAAAATGTTGATAAATTAAATAACTTGGTAAAAGTTTTAAAAAATTATAAAATTCAAGCTCAAATAGGGCTATTTAAAGAGGAATATTAAAATGCAAAAATATACAATTGTAGTTTGTGACCATATCCATACAGCTGGTTTGGAGATGCTTCAAAACGATGAAAATGTTAACTTTATCATGGCGGCAGATGAGCCAAAAGATAAACTTGTAAAAGAGATTATTCCGCAAGCTGATGTTGCAATTACTAGAAGTTCTACAGATGTTGATGATTTCTTTTTAGAGCATGCAACAAATATGAAAGCACTTGTTCGTGCAGGTGTTGGTGTTGATAATGTTGATATTCCAGGATGTTCAAAACAAGGTATTATTGTAATGAACGTACCTACTGCAAATACAATTGCAGCAGTTGAGTTAACTATGGCTCATATGCTTTCTTGTATGAGAATGTTCCCATACTCTCATGATCATCTAAAAAATCAACGTATTTGGAAACGTGAAAAATGGTACGGACATGAGCTTAAAGGTAAAAAACTTGGTGTAATCGGTTTCGGTAACATCGGTAGCCGTGTTGCAAAACGTGCTAAAGCTTTTGAGATGGACATTGTTGCATACGATCCGTATATCCACCCGTCGAAAGTAACTGACCTTGATATGACATATACAAAAAACTTTGAAGATATTTTAGCATGTGACGTTATTACGATTCACACTCCTAAAAACAAAGAAACTATCGGTATCATAGGTGCAGAAGAGATTGCTAAAATGAAAGACGGTGTAGTTTTAGTAAACTGTGCACGTGGTGACCTTTACAATGAAGATGCACTTTACGACGGACTTAAATCTGGTAAAATCCGTTTTGCAGGTATTGATGTATTTGGTAAAGAACCGGCAACAGACAATAAACTACTTGATTTAGATAACATTGTTGTTTCTCCACACTTAGGTGCAAACACTTACGAGTCTCAGTACAATATCGGTACACAAGCTGCTGAAAATGCAATCGCAGCTGCGAAGGGGATCTCTTATCCAAATGCACTTAACTTACCAATTGATGAGTCTAAAATACCATCATTTGTAAAACCATTCTTAGAGATGGGACAAAAAATCGGTTTCTTAGCATCTCAGATCAACAAATCTCAAATCATCTCTATCAAAGTAACTGGTAATGGTGAGATTGGTGAATATGTAGATTCATTATCTACTTTCGTGACAGTTGGTGCTATGAGCCAAAGCTCTGATAAAATCAACTATGTAAATGCGGATTTTATTGCAAAAGAAAAAGGTATCAAAATTGAAGCTGAAAACCTTGGTGATTCTAATGTATATAAAAATCTTATCACTGCTAAATTAACAACTGCAGAGGGTACAACTACTATTAGTGCAACTATCTTTGATGACGGTGTTCAAAGAATGGTGGCTATCAACGGTTTTGAGAATGAAGTAGCTCTCAAAGGTCATATGGTACTGTTTAAAAACTCTGATGTTCCTGGTGTTATCGGTAACGTTGGTATGACTTTAGCAAAACATAATGTAAATATTTCTGACTTCTCTCTTGCTCGTAATGCAAACAAAGAAGCTCTTGCTGTTATCTTAGTTGATGATAAAGTAGATGAAACTACATTAAAAGAGTTAGCAGCATTAGACGCATGTCTAAATGTTAGTTACGCTAATATCTAAGTAGACGCACCTCTTTTCTTTTACATCTTCAGGTAGAGCCAGAAGGCTCTACTTTTTATAAATCCCCGTTTAATATTTCAATTACAAAATTTACATTGATAAACATTAGCAGAAAGTTCTCAGTTACAGTATAAAGATAAATATAGAAAATCGTAAAGAGAATAGAAGAGTATGTATGAACAAAAGTTGTTCATACATAAAAGAAGCTATATAAGAGTTAAATAGCTTCTGTATTGTCCATAAGGACCGGAACGAAGATAATCGATACGATAACCGCTACAACAGTTCCTGAAATAAGTGCAACACCAAGTCCTCCAAAAACAGGATCACTTGCGAGCAATGAAGAACCTAAAATAATGGCAATTGCTGTTAGTAAAATAGGTTTTAGTCTTGTAGCACTTGCAATAGCGATAGCACGTTGTTTTTCTATACCATTGTTTTTGATGAGATCTTTTGTAAAGTCGACAAGCAGTAGAGAGTTTCTTGAGCTAATACCGATAAGAGCAATAAAGCCTATCAAACTTGTAGCTGTTAAGAAAAATACATCCTCAGTAAATAGATTAGCTACCCAGTGCCCTAAAATAACACCAATGATAGATAGGAAACTGCCACCTAAGATAATACCGCTAATAGCATATGATTTATAATAAATTACCATTAGTAAAAAGATAAGTATAAGTGCAGCAATAAATGCAGCTCCCAGATCTCTAAAAGTATCAAGTGTTACTTTCATCTCTCCATCCCAACGAAGAAGATACTCTTCACCTGTCTTTTTATCTACAAGTGTGAGATCAAACATATACGTAGAGATACCTGGCTCTTTATTTACTTCATACCCTTTTTCAGAGAAGTATTTGATCATTTTATCTCTGGCGTCTAAAAGAGGGTAGACCTGACTTTGGTTATCTGTTTCAGCTGTGACATTGATCATAGTTTTGAGATCTTTATGATAGATTGTTCTATCCGATTTTACCTCTTTAATCTCTACAACCTCTGTTAGTGGAATCATCATCCCTTTATTGTTCATTAAATATAGTGAACTTAATTTTGTTCGCAGCGATGCAAGTGAGTTTTCATTGATATCTTTTGTTTCATCACTTAATGATACAAAAATACCAACTTGGTCATTGAGCTCTATTGTATTTTTAACTGCAACTACCATCCCTTTAAATGCAAGGTAAAGGATCTGATTAACCTGTTCAACACTTAAACCGCTTCTAGCAATTTTTTCAGAGATAGGCATAAGTTTATACTTATCATAAGGTGTTTCACTCATTACATCAACATCTACAATCTTATCTGTTTGTTTTAAGACCTTTGATACTTCATTTGCAACACCTGCAACTTTTGTATTTGAGTCTCCATATACTTCAACAACTATAGAAGCCATTGTTGGCGGACCTGCAGGCATCTCAATCATTTGGATTACAGTGCCGTCTATTTTAGACTCACAACTGTTTTTTATAACAGGTCTAAGACGTTGCACCATTATAAAAGATTTTTCATCACGATGGTGTTTATCTGTAAGATTTACTACAATTTCCGCAAATCTCTCACCCTGTTTCATACCGCTTCCTTTTACTAGTCCGGCATAATCAAGAGGAGCACCTTCACCTATAAAGCTCTCAATGTCAGTAACTTCCTTTTCAGGTTTCAATATATCTTCAACACATTGCACAACCTCTTTAGTTTGAGAGATCGAACTCCCATCAGGCGTTTTTACATAGATGCTAAACGTGTTAGAGCTTTTTCCAGGTAACATTCTTGCAAGGACAACTTCTGTTGGAAGCATTAAAATTGTTCCAAATAGAGATAAAAAGATAAGTGCAGTAACTAAAAGTTTTTTTGAGCGATGCTGCAAAATATCATAAATAAAGTTTTCAAACTTTTTCCCCTGATGTTTATTTGACATTAAAGGCTCCCTTTATTGTTTTCTTTTGGATGGTGTGCACCATCATCCTTGATTTTTAAGAGTTTTTTACTTAAATACGGTGTAAATATATACGCTACTATTAAAGAAGCTATAAGGGCTACCGGAACATTAAGTGGAATAGGTTTCATAAATGCACCCATCATACCCCCTACAAATGCCATAGGTACCATTGTTAAGATGATAGCAAGTGTAGCAACATTTGTCGGTGCTCCAATCTCATCAGTCGCTTTTACAACTAAAGTATCAATATCTTTATGTTCACTATCATGTGCATGTAAATGTCTATGGATATTTTCAATTACGATAATTGCCGCATCAACAAGAAGTCCTAGGGAGAGTAAGAATGCAAACAGTGTCATTCTATTGATTGTTTGTCCGCTTAAGTATGCTACAAATAGTGTAGCTGCTAAAATAGCAGGTACTGTAAACATTACGATCATACTCTCTTTATAGCCAAGGAAAAATACCAGCATTACAGTAATGATAACAATCGTAATAATAAGGTGCTCAACAAGTTCATTAACTGCTTCATTTGCACGTTGTCCATAATCTCTAGTGATTTTATATCCGATCCCTTGAGCTTTTAACTCTTCGTCGTATTTTTCAAGAAGTGCTTTAACATCATCTGCAACAAATACAGCATTAGAACCTGCAAGTTTTGAGATGCTAAGTGTTATCTGTGAGTATGAACTTTTCTCTTTTTCATCGTTAAGTGTTATTCTCGCCGAGAGTTTATCATTAGCATTAATTCCATCTTCTACAGTTGCAATATCTTTGAGGTAGATTGGAGAGCCCATATATTGTGCAACCATTATATTTTGTACATCTTCAATGCTCTCAATAACATTTTGTACACCAAACACAACAAGTTTTTTATCTTGCGTATTTGTATTAACATCTGGTGCTTTGATAGAGATCGCTTTAATCGCTTGAACTATTTGCCCTAAAGAGAGGTGATACCCTTTGAGTTTATTAAGGTCAACATTTACATTAAATTGTTGTTTATGCTCACCTTTGAGATCTGTTTTTGAAACATTGTCTATTTGTGCGATCTTAATTTTAATATCTTGGATTGTTTTTAAAAAATCAGAATATACAAGAGAATTATTTGTTTGATAAAAAGCGATATTTACAATTGGGATATCGATGTCAATATCAAAAGGCTTTACTAACGGCTGCATAACCTCTTTAGGCATAAGGTCCATGTTCTGCATAACTTTATCGTAAAGTTTAAGATTTGATGCTTCTCTGTTTTGCCCAATATAATACATTACATTGATAATACCTACATTTTCCATACTCATAGAATAGATATGCTCAACACCGCTAATTTCACGAATCTTTTGCTCTAATGGCTGAACAACAATCTTTTCAACCTCTTTTGGAGAGAGTCCCGGTGCAGCGACCACAATACTACCACCGCTCAGTGCTATTTGCGGATCCTCTTCACGCGGCATAACTTCTAAAGAGATATATCCGATTGCCAGTAAAAATACTGCTAAAATAGCTGTTAGTGGGTTGTATAAAAACGATTTTGCAAGTTTCCCTGCTGTATCACTAACTTCTAAGTTCCTAATTTCCTTTTCACTCATAACTATTTTACCTCAATACCGATCGTAGTATACATACCCGGATAGATGTTTTTATTTTTCTTGTCTATAGAGATTTTGATCTTAAATGTGTGTGTCATAGGGTTTGAGCTAGGGATAATAGCTGATATTTTACCTGTAGTTTGGATCTCTAAAGATGGGATATTGATAGAAACTTTTTTCCCGATAAAGATACTTTTCATATCTTGTTCAGCTATTTCGATCTCAATTTTTAAATTACTTAAATCAGATAAAACGATTGCAGGCATACCTGGAATTGCCATCTCACCCACTTTGATGTTTTTAGAGATGATTACACCTGAATTTGGTGCTTTGATGATAAGGTACTTATATTGGTTCTCTACCTCTTGAAGTCTTGCTTTTGCAATGTTTATCATATCTTTGAGGTTTTTCTCTGCAAGTTCCAGCTCTTCAACTTTGTATTTTGCCACCATATCTTTTTCAAAAAGTCTTTTATGACGCTCAAGATTCATAACAACGTTTGAGTATTGGTTTTCATACATTTGCAGAGCAGATTCTGCTTGACGTTTTGCCGAGTCAATCTCACGAGAATCGATCGTGTAGAGTACTTGACCACGCGATACTCTATCACCTTCACTTACATTAACATTTGTAACAAATCCCATAAAACGACTTGTAATCATCTTTTGGTTATCTGATATCACAGTACCAGACAGTGTTAATATTTCAGCAACAAGAGATGTTGCCAGTGCTATTAAAGCGAGTATTTTCTTCATTATTTTTCTCCGTTTGCTAGTTTTTCAAGTTCAAAGATTTTTTCATTTCTTTTATTTTTTGCTACTAAAAGTTGTAGTATTTTTTCTATTTGAGAAGATTGTTTTATTATAACATCATTCATAGATACAAGTTTCTCTTTATATCTTGCTTCATAATTCTCATAGATCGCATTTGCCAACTCTAACTCTTTTGTAAGAGATTTGATCTCTTGGTTGGCACTTTTAACTTCTGTTTTTATTTTTGCAAGTTGTAAAGAGATCCCTTTTTTCGCAAGTTGTACTTGTGATTCTATTTTTAGTTGTTCAATTTTTGCTTTTTCAACTTTTGCACCGTCAATACCGCCGTTAAAGATATTCCAAGTAAGTCTTGCACCCACTGTATAAGCTTTATGATCGTTTGCTTCGCCCAAGAATGTATCATCAGCTGTTGCAATTTCTGCAAATGCACCGAGAGTTGGATAGTAACTAGCTTGACTTGCATCTAACATACTTGCTTTTATATCTAAAGCGGTAGTTGCTTTTTTGATATCCAAGTTTCTTGCAAGTACGTCATTATCAGTGAAGTTAGGTTCAGCTATTTCACTTGTTGGAACTTCGATATCGTCCACTTTTTCATTTAATAAAAAGCTGATGTAGTGGTAAAGAAGTTCTTCATTTGCTTTCATCTGAACAAGAAGTCTTTCAACATTCCCTTTTTTCGCTTTCACTTCCAAAAGGTCAACCTTCTTTGCATACCCAACCTCGATCATAGTTTGTGTAGTATTTTCGAGTGCATTGATATTGCTTAGAATTTTTTCCATATTTTTGATAGATGATTCTAAAAGAGCCATATCGTAGTAACTTTTTTTCAGTTGAAACACTTTTTCACTAAGTACTTTCTCTTTATCGAGTGATTTGATGTTTTTTACACCCTCCATTACACTTGTATAGCTTGAGATCGCAAAGCCTGTAAAAATCGGTACTTCATAATGAAGTTTAGATTGGAAGAAATTTCTGTCTTCCGGATAGTTTAAATCATGTGGTTCTACAGTTAAGATGTTAGGATTTGTCATACTAAAGTCTGAAAATCCAAAATCTCCAAAGTTTGCTTCACGAGATGTCAGTTTAAAACCGAAAACATTTCCGGCATCGTTTGACCTGGCAAAATCTTGAGTAAAATCAAGTTTACCCCAATGCAGACCACTTGTTGAAGATATGTCTTCCTTGGCACTTTTTACCGCTAAAGAAGCTGCTTTTATCTCTAAATTTTTATTTTTTAATATTTCTAGTGCTTCACTCAATGGTAACGAGTTACTAGATGCAGATAAAAACAATGGTAAAAAAAGTGCACTTACTACTTTTTTCATTTGTTGTCCTTTGTTGTCATTAGTTTATAAATATAGATGTAATTTAACTCTAAATTATAACATATATTTTATTGGATTATATAATAAAGTTATCACATTTAATTATTTAGAAAAAAAATCTGGGAATTCAATTATAAGAAAAAAATATAGTTAAACTTTAAGAAAATGTGATTAAAATTTGATAATTGTTTTAAAGAAAGGTGTTTTTATGTCAGGTGCATGTCCATTAAACTTTGAAAGAGTTGATTCCAATGTAACAAGGTTTTCGGCTTTATTGGTTGCGTCATTAGTAGGGCTTTATTTATATACGAACAGTGTTTATATTTTATATTTTTTAGCTTTTGATTTTGTTATGAAACTTTTTATAAATCGAGGAATATCTCCTATCAGTATGTTTGCAGAATTTTTAAAAGATATGTTTAAAATTAAAGATAAATTAGTAGACGGCGGAGCAAAACGTTTAGCAGGTATTTTTGGTTTATTATTTGTCGTTTTATTGATCGTTTCACACTATTTTGACATATGGAGTTTTTCTTTAGGTGTAGCGGCCGTTTTTTTAGCATGTTCATTACTTGATGTGTTTTTCGGTTTTTGTATTGCGTGTAAAATATACTTTATAATTAAAAAAATCTATCCAAATTTTATGAATAACCTTTAATTTTTATCATTCTCGTAGTACAATAGCTCTGTACTAATTTGATTAAAGGATAATATGATGGATGCTGTCATCAAAGATCTACTCTCCAGAAAAGATGAAATACAATCAGAAATTGAAACAATTTTCAAAGCAAATATGAAATTTACTGATTGGAACGTTCCAGAAGCTGACGATAAAGAGGCTGCAAAGGTAATTCTTGATATGATTCAAGAAAAATTAGATAAAATCAAAGCTGATGTTGCAGCAGGGCAATACGATTATTATTAAGGGTAATTATTATGAGTCATAAATTAAAAGATCATTTAGAAAAAATTAAAGACGAAGTTTCAAAAACAGATATGCTGGATGAGAGTCAAAAAGCAGACAGTGTTAAAAGAATAGAGGAATGGGTTATAGAAGATAAAGCTTTTGGAACTCTAAAAAATGAACTTACAGAGATGAGTATCTTCTTTGAAAAACTTTTTGCCGAACTCGGTATTGAGTAAGGATTTAATATAGATATGCAGATGGTTGTAGATTCTCTTAGAAATAAGGGGAAGATATTTAAAAAGATGCAAGAGGTAAACCCTAAAGATTTAAAGATCAGAAATAAGATCAAAATGTTTGTAGCAACTGATATGAATGGCTACTATTGGGCTATTTTTGCAGTAAGTCAAAAAAGTAGACTCCTTATGAAAGATGTTCATAAGTTTGAAGAGATTTATGCAAAACTTTCACTCTTTTGCGATCACAACTTTAAGCAAAAGATCCTTTTTATAGACGCACCACTTTGTTCAAAAGCGCAAAAAGCATTTAAAGAAGTTGGCTGGAAGATCCAGTAATGCTTCTTTGTGATATTGGCAATACCTCCTACCATTTTAACGACGGTAAAAAAGATTTTAAAGAGTTTGCAGACTCTTTTAACCCTCAAACAATAAAAGAGAATGTTTATTATATCTCCGTAAATCAAAGTGTAAAAGAAAAACTAGGTTCTTTAGAAAACTGGATAGATTTGGAAACTTTTGTTGATCGGGAAAAATATTATACAACTATGGGGATAGACCGCATAGTTGCTCTTGCCTCTATTAACGATGGCGTGGTAGTTGACGCAGGAAGTGCAATAACCGTTGATGTGCTTAAAGATGGTGTTTTTGAAGGGGGGTTTATCTATCCCGGAATAAAAGCTATGCAGGAATGTTATAAAAATATCTCCAATGCACTTGATTACTCATTTAACTTTGAGGTAGATTTGGGTAAAATGGCGAAAAATTCTCCCGATGCGATCAGTTACGGGTATCTTAAACCATTTGTTAATGAGATTAAGAGTAAAAATTTACCTATTATTTTAACCGGTGGTGATGCGTCAGAGTTTAAAAAACTATTTCCTAATGCAAGGCTCGATCAAGAGTTGATTTTTACGGGAATGAAAAAGATTATGAAAAAGGCTGGTTTATGCTAACAGTTGCACTTCCAAAAGGGCGTATAGCAAAAGAAACACTAGAGATATTTGAAACTATTTTTGGAGACAGTTTCAAATTTGATGACAGAAAACTTATTTTAGAGACTCCAAAATTCCGTTTTTTACTTGTAAGAAACCAAGACGTAGCAACTTATGTATACCATCAAGCAGCAGATATCGGTGTTGTTGGACTTGATACTTTAGAAGAGCAGGGGCTTGACGTTGTTCGCCTGTTAGACCTTAAACGCGGTGTATGTAAAGTCGCTATCGGGATGAAAAAGGGTGAGAAGTTAGACCTCACTAAACCTGAGCTAAAAGTAGCATCAAAGATGGTAAACATCACAAAAAAATATTTTGAAGAGCGTGCTGTAAGTGTTGAGATAATCAAGCTTTACGGTTCTATTGAACTTGCACCTCTAATCGGTCTTGCAGATATGATCGTAGATATCGTTGAAACTGGTACGACAATGAAGCAAAACGGTTTAGAAGTGGTTCAGGATATTATGACAAGCTCAACGTACCTTATCGCAAATAAAAACTCATACATCTCTAAAAAAGATGAAGTTTTAGATATCTACGAGAAGATCAATAAAGTTATTAAAGCTGAGCAAGAGGCTTAATGACAAACTTAGATTTATATGCAAAGGCTGAACACCTTTTAGGGATCGAAGATGCTACTGAAGCACTTTACGATCTTTACCGTTCTGAGCTGGAAGATTATAAAGTAAAAACACTTTTAGATGTTGGTTGCGGACGCGGTGGTTTTATGCGCCGTATGGAGAGTGACGGAGTAAAGTGTAAGGGTGTTGATCTTAGTGAGCTAATGGTACAGGAGTGTCAGGAGATCGGTCTTGATGCTGAGTGTAAAGATCTAAGCGAAGTTGAGGGGAAATATGATGCTATAGTAAGTATCTTTGACGTACTTAACTTTATGGATAAAGAAGCACTTACAAAATTTTTAGATGCAGCAGCTCAAAAACTCAATGATGACGGGATCTTCATTGCAGATATAAATACTATCTACGGCTTTAAAGATGTAGCTGAGGGGAGTATGAGTAACGATACCGATGAAGAGTTTTTAAGTGTAGATGCTGTATTTGAAAACGATGAACTTCATACCAAGTTTACACTCTTTGAAAAAAATGATGACGGTAGATATACAAAGTATCAAGATACTATTGTTCAGTATTTTCATAAGATCAAATTTTTTCAAAATCTCAGTTCACTAAAACTGGTAGATAAACAAACGTTTTCTCTGTATGATACAGAGGATAAGACGCTTTTAATATTTAAAAAGCGATAATTTAATATATATCAAAACATATATAGATTTAATTTAAAAAAAGGAATAAAATGAGTAAACACAAAACAAAATTAGCAAAAATCTTCGAGCATCCAATCTCTGGAAATATCGATATTACAAAATTAACGCATGCGTTAGAGCACTATGGAGTAGAAGTTGATGTTTCTAAAAAACATCGTTTATTATTACACTTTGCAGGTAAAGAACATTCAGTATCTTTATCACACAACAATGAATTACATAAAGATTCTGTAGTAGCATTACGCCACTTTTTAGAAGAAGTTAATTTAACTCCTGAAAAATTAGACTAAAAGAGCATTTGCTCTTTTAGTTTTAGTTGATATCCGGTAGTGGAGTTTTATCAGTTGAAGCTGGTAAAATCGGCATTGTGATATCTGGTTTTCTACCATCTAAAGCTTTTAAGAAAGTTTCAATCTCTTGAACTTGTTTGCTTGAAAGATCTGCACCTAATTGTACACGTCCCATCTCTTTAATAGCTTCAGAAAGCGTTTTTATCATACCGTTATGGAAGTATGGTCCTGTTTGATCAATGTTTCTTAGTGTCGGTACTCTTACCATACCGTTTGCATCACCTTTGAAATCACCCACATCGTTATATTTGTATTTATTTACAACGTTAAATACATTAAGATCACCACCAAGTGCTACACCAGTGTGACATGTTGCACAACCAACTTGGATAAATGTTTTAAGACCTTCTTGTTCTGCTGCAGTAAGTGCTTTGCTATCACCGTTTAAAAAGTCATCATATCTTGATGGAGTTACAAGAGTTCTCTCAAACACTGCAATAGTATCTGCAACTTTTGCTAGAGTGATTTTTACATCGTTACCATAGATCTTTTTAAATGCATCTACATATGCCGGCATAGATGATACTACCGCTGCAACGTGCTCTTTAGTAGCTGCCATTTCCGGTGCTGCTTGCATAGGACCTTGAGCTTGATCTTCTAAGTGTGGACTTCTACCATCCCAAAATTGAATAGAGTTAAAAACAGAGTTATATACTGTTGGAGAGTTTAGATGGTGAGGATTTACCGTCCATTTATGGCCAACTGCCGCTTCTAAACCGTCATCACCACCTTCACTTAAGTTGTGACAAGAGTTACAAGAGATAAAACCGCTTTTAGAAAGTCTTGGATCAAAATAAAGTTTTTTACCAAGTTCAACTTTCGCATCTGTAATAGGGTTTTGTGGATTATCGATTAGTTTCATTAACTCTTTTTGAGAGTTAGGAATAGGTTTTAAACCAGCTTCTTCCGCTTGTTTAGCTACACTATTTGCTACTAAAGAAGTAGCAACTGCTGCAGATAATAACATTGTCTTTTTCATTTTAAACTCCAAGAAAAAATATTAAAGGAAAAAAATTATCCTTTATAGATGGCAAAATTATAACCTCTAATTCTTAAGTATATCTTGTAGTTATTTAATTATTTATAAAACTTAATGCAGATTTTATTCCATTGAGGTAACTAAGTGTTTTTGCCTGGTTTTTATAGGCAATATCAAATGCTGTACCATGGTCAACTGAAGTTCTGATAATAGGAAGGTTTAAAGAGATATTTACGCTCTCATCAAAGTAAAGTGCTTTAAGCGGTGCTAATCCCTGATCGTGGTACATTGCAACATAATAGTTAAAGTTTTTTCGAAACGATGGAGTGAAAGCGATATCTGGAACTATACAGCCGTGAAAAAGCTCTTTTCCTATCTGCTTATTTACATCTGCTATTGCTAGTTCGATCTCACGCTCTTCATCACCTAGAACACCATTATCGCCTGCATGGGGATTAAGACCCAGTACTGCAACCTCTTTATCACCTATACTTTTATGCAGATCTAATAAAAAAGTAGTGATTTTATCAGCTTTAATATGCGAAGGTACCTCACGAAGCGGCATATGCTCGGTAAAGAGTGCAACAAACATTTCCGGGCACCCAAGCATCATAATAGCTTCTTTATTGAAATATTTGCGAAGGAGATCTGTATGTCCTACAAAATGAAGATCTGCTAATTTCCATGCCTCTTTATGGATAGGCATTGTTACAACTGCATCTGCCTCTTTTGTCTCACACAACTTAATAGCCGTCATAAAAGAATCGTAAGAGTACAAACCGCTCTCTTTACTTACAACACCCGGTTCTATTGTAAATTCACCTTCAACTTCGAATAGTTCTAAATCTTGAGGAAGTGTAACATCTAAAAGCTTAGCTGCCTGTGCTAACATTGTATTGTTTATACAGTATATCGGTGTGCAGATTTTAGAAATAGTTTCGTGAGATTTAAGTGCGATCTCAATTCCTACGCCGTTTAGATCACCGACACTTATGGCAATTTTCGGTTTCATCTTTGTGTGAGTCTTTTCATCTCTTTTACAGCATTGTCTAAACCGCTAAATACACTTCTGGCAATGATGCTTTGTCCTATATTTAACTCTGTAATCTCTTTAATTGCTACCATCTCATGTACGTTATGGTAATTTAAACCGTGTCCTGCAGCAACCTCAAGTCCGAGTTCAACGGCAGCTATTGCAGCATCTTTAAGCTCATCGATCGCAACTTGAAGTTGTTGTGTCAGCTCTGCACGTGAAAGCTCTAACTCTTTTACAGAGTGGTTAGAGTAGGGGAGTGAAGAGTTTAGCATTGCAAAAAGGTTTGCAAAGTGTCCCGTATGGAGTTCAACCATCTCTGCTCCGAGCTCTTTTGATTTTTTCATCGCTTCAATTGTAGGATCTACAAAAAGTGAGACAGGAATTTCTGCAGCGTGCAGTTTCTCTATAGCTGATTTGATAGCATCACTGTTTGAAAACAGATCTAAACCACCCTCTGTAGTAACCTCTTGACGTTTTTCAGGTACTAAAGTTGCACGGTGAGGTCTGTTTTGACATACGATATCTATAATACTCGGCTCAATCGCACACTCTAAATTTACTGGTACTTTTGAGAAGCTGATGATGTTTGTAACATCAACATCTTGTATGTGGCGTCTGTCTTCTCTTAAGTGAATAGTTATCTGATCGGCACCGTTTTGACATGCTACATATAAAGCTTGTAAGATATCTGGATCGTTTATCTCTCTTGCTTCACGCAGTACTGCTACGTGGTCAATATTTACACCGAGTTTCATTATTTATTACCCTTTTGAAGAGATTGTTTGTAGTGAGAGATATATTTTTCTTCCAAGTTTGTATGATCAACAATATCACCGATGTGTACTTTAACTTTATATTGCTCTTTATAAGGGGACGCTTTAAAGACTTTTTCAAGTTCATCATTGATAAATACAGGTACTACTTTAAGGTTATTTGCTTTTGCAATTTTCTCTGCACCGCTTTGGAACTCTTTGATCCCTGCTGCTTTATGTCTTTCACCCTCAGGAAAGATATAAAGGTTCATATTGTCAACTTTTGAGAAAGTTTTTTTGATAGTTTTAAAAAAGCTGACAAGTCCTCTTTTTGTTTCAAGATCAACACTGATACAGCCGCTGTACTCAAAAAACTTTCCGTAAAAACTGTCAAAAAGCTCCTGTTTTGCAATCCATGTACCATTTTTGTTGTGCTGGGAAAAGATATGTTCCATAACAATAATATCTAAAAGCGATCTGTGGTTGATAGCGTAAAGGATTTTATCCTCTTTTGGAAGCTCTCCGTCAACTTCTACCTCTATATTTAAACGTTTAAGTACTTTGTTAGAGTAGGCCTGACGAGCTTTTGAAAGCTCTTCATAGGCATGTTTTAGAGAGATATAAGGGTGAAAGAAAATCTTTTTGAAAATATAGATATATCTATATCCAAGTCTAATCATAAATGCATATTTTCTAAGATCTTTTACCATAATCACCTCATAATTTTTAAAAGGAGATTATAGCTAAAAAAAATTAATTTGATGACTCTCTTATGGTCATTTCATTTTCCATTTTTTTAATCTCTTCTCCTGCAAGGACTGTAACTTCATCATCGGTAATAAAGTTTTTCTTTTCTATTTTGTTCGGGTATTCAAAGTTGTTAAGGATATGTTTAATGGTATTTATCCTTGCCTGTTTTTTATTATTTGAGCGAATGATTGTCCATGGAGCATGTTGGGTATGTGATGCAAGAAGCATGGAATATTTTGCAAGGGTATATTTATCCCACAGCTCCTGAGATTTTTGATCGACAGGAGAGAGTTTATACTGTTTGAGAGGATCTGTTCTTCTTTTTTCAAAACGTTGTTCCTGTTTCTCTTTTGAAACGGAAAAGTAAAATTTAAACAACTTTATATCGGAATTGATAAGCATCTTCTCAAATTCTGGAACCTCTTGTAAAAACTCTTTATGCTCTCTTGGTGTACAAAATCCCATCACAGGTTCAACTCCCGCACGGTTGTACCAGCTTCTATCAAACAGAACTATCTCGCCGGCAGCGGGAAGGTGGTGTACGTAGCGTTGAAAATACCATTGTGTTTTTTCAATATCACTCGGTTTGTTCAGTGCAACTACGCGGGCTCCACGAGGATTGAGATGTTCAATAATTCTTTTTATAGTCCCACCTTTTCCTGCAGCATCGCGCCCTTCAAAGATCATTAAAACCTTCTCACCTGTATCTTTAATATGGTTTTGCATCTTTAAAAGTTCAATTTGGAGTTTTTTGAGTTCACTTTCGTATTGTAATACCTCTTTTTTTACCCAAACAGGGACTCTTTTTTTCTTCCCTTTTCTGCGTTCCTCTTTTTGATTTTCCTCTTTGCTTTTTCGGCGATCTTCGTGAATAATCTCCTCTAAAGCACTTCCGTCAAGGATCTCATCGGCTACCATGTTTCTTTTTCTGCTCATAAAACCACCTTTTTAAATAGTGTCTAAAATAAGTTGTCCAAGTTTGTTAACATCATCTGTATTGGCAAAACAACTTTTCTCTCCACATACCATAAATCCTTGATCTTCACTTGCTTTTAAAAGTGTAAAAGGATATTCGATATCTTTTAGTTTAGCGCTATTTTCTTTTAGGTTTGTTAAATTCGATTTTACTATACGATCTCCTTTGATATATCTGAGTGCCTGTGAAAGCATGTACGGATAATATATAGGACGGCGTCCAAGATCGTAAGAGTTGTACTCCATAGTTTTAAAAGCAAAGTGTGTGTATTTTTCATCTTCTAGTAACATCCCAAGCGTTAAAAGTACATCTACCATAGTACTTACACTGCTTGTATAGGTGTTATCAGTTACCTCTGCTTTTGTTTGAAACTCACCCACACTAAAGTTCCATAACCCTTTATCGTAAAAGTTTTCAAGTGCTTTATTTACCATTCTTTGCGCCTGAATGAGATAAAGGTCATCTTGTGTAGCTTTATAGCCGCTAAGAAGTGCTTTTGCTAAAAATGCATAATCCTCTAGAAATGCTTCAACTTTAGGTGTTTTATCTACAAGTGCCGAGTGGTAGAGTGTATCGTTAAGATACATCTTGTTTAAAAGTGCATCAAGTGCATCTATAGCCTTTTTTAAATAGCTGTTGTCTACCATACCCAGTTGAAAAAGGGAGTGGATCATCATCGAAGACCAAGAAGTTTGCACTTTTTTATCTATAAACGGATAGTCACGTTTTGCACGAACTCCCTGGAGTAAGATCTTCACATCTTTAAACCACTCAGGAACTTTCTCGTCAAAACGGATGATGTTTTTCCCCTCAAAGTTTCCATCCGGTGTTACATTCATCTCATGACACATTTTCTCCGGGTTTTCATAGCCGTTTTTTTCCAGTAGCTCATAAACCTCTTCATAAGTGTAGGTAAAGTAAGTTCCCTCTTCACCTTCGCTGTCAGCATCACTTGCACTGTAAAAAAGATTGTCCTCAGACATGAAGTTAAACCAAAAATCTGCAATCTCTTTTGCAGTCTGTAAGTAGTTTTCATCTTTGTAAGCAAGGTACCCATCAAGATAGTTTTCACAAAGTAGGGCATTATCGTATAACATCTTTTCAAAGTGGGGTACTAACCATTTCTCATCAACAGAGTAGCGGCAAAATCCGCCGTCAACAAGATCGTACATTCCACCTTTTTTCATCTGATCAAGCGTATTTGTAAGCATTGCAGTGATCGCTTTATCGTGGTAAAGATTATCTATTATCTGCAGTGATTTTAATGTTGATGCATGTGGAAACTTCGGTTTTACAGAAAAACCGCCGAAGTTTGGCTGGTAATTGCTTTTCGCCTGATTCACAAATGTAAGGTAAAACTCCTCTTTTAACACTGTTGCTTCTTTAGGGTGTTCAACATGGTTGATAAACCCTTCAACTTCATCGGCGTTTTTATAAAGCTGTGGATCGTTTTCTTCTACCTTTGTAGCTATAAGGGCAGTGAGCTCTTTAAAACCCATCCCTTCAACACTACCTTCATTAGATTCAGGAGGGATGTAAGTTCCTGCAAAAAACGGTTTATTTTGAGGTGTACAAAAGATAGATGTCGGCCAGCCCCCTGCACGACGGTTAAGCAGTTGATATACCTCTTGGTAGTGTTTATCTATATCGGGGCGCTCTTCACGATCTACCTTGATCGCAATAAAGTTTTTGTTTAAAATCTCTGCACACTCATCATTTTCAAAAACCTGTTCCTCCATTACGTGACACCAGTGACACGATGAATATCCGATGCTTATAAAAATTGCTTTATTCTCTTTTTCGGCTGTCTCAAACGCTTCATCACACCAAGGCCACCAATCAACGGGGTTATTTTTATGTTGTTGTAGATAAGGTGAATCCTCTTTTTCTAATCTATTGGCCATAAAATCTCTCTTATTATATTTTTTTGTAGAGTATGATAAAGAGGCTAATTTTGTCCTTAAAGAAAATAAAATGTTACAATAATAAAAAAATATTTTAAACTGGGAAATTTTATGAAAAAAATATATATCGCCGGGCCGGATGTTTTTGAAAAAGATTCAATTGAGATAGGGAAACAACTTGTAAAACTATGTAGAGAGTATGGTTTTGAGGGGTTGTATCCTTTAGACAACGTAGTCGATTTTTCTCAGGAAAAACATAAAATAGCACAAGATATATATGACGCAAATGCAGCAATGATAAAAAAAGCAGATATCGTAATAGCAAATTTAAACACTTTTCGAGGTAAAGAAGCCGATAGCGGTACTGTGTGGGAGTGTGGTTATGCAAGCGGTCTTGGAAAAGAGGTGTATGGTTATATGCAGAATACAGATAGTTATATTACAAATTTTAACGATGATGAAAAGTTTGAAAGAGACGGCTACTGCGTTGATACAAAAGAGCGTATGATCGAAGATTTTGATCATCCCATTAACTTGATGATAGCGTGCTCGGTAAAAAAGATTATAGCCGGAGAGTTTGAAGATGTCTTAAAGGCAATCGCATAATGATGAAAGCTTTATTGATTTTGTGTTTGTTTGTACTCTCTTTACACGGAAATCTTACGGAAGAGAAAGAACTTGAAAAAATTTCTTTGCAACTGCATTGGAAGTATCAGTTTGAATATGCAGGTTTTATTGCTGCAAAAGAGAAAGGTTTTTATAAAGATGTAGGCTTGGATGTTGAATTCCTGGAATACAACAAAGGGATTGATATTGAAGAAGCTGTGCTGCGGGGTAAGGCTACTTACGGTATCTATAACTCATCAACTATGATAGATTATCTTAGAGGAAAACCTATAAAGCTAGTCGCATCTTTTTTTAAACGCGCCGCCTTGGTTTTGATCACAAAGCCAAATATTAAATCCCCAGAGGATTTAAAAGGTAAAACAATTATGGCTGCTGCAAAAAAGGATTTTCTCTTAAACTTTAAACCCTTTTTAGATGTCTACGGTATTAGTGTTGATGATATGAGATTAGTACCCCATACATATTCTATAGATGATTTTATGAGCTCTAAAGTGGACGGCATGACAGCTTTTGTATCTGATCAGGTATATAAGTTGGATAATGAGGGGATAAAATACAACATATTAGATCCGAGTAACGATAACCTTTTTGTGTTACAAATGGAACTTTTCACGACCGACAATGAAGTAAAAAATCATCCAAAAAGAGTGCTTGACTTTAGAAATGCATCTATTAAAGGGTGGCAGTATGCTTTGAGTCATAAAAAAGAGTTAGTTGAGATTATTCATAAAAAGTATGCCCCAAATATTTCCAAAAGCGATCTTTTAGATGAAGCAAAAGGGATTGAGAAACTTATTCTTCCATATACGTATGACATAGGCTCTATAGATAAAAACTTTTTAAGTAAACAGATGGAGTTTTTTAAAAAGGAGTATAAGCTCGATCCCTCTAAAGACCTTTCAAACTTTGTTTTTAACTATGAGTATATAGATAAAAGTTTATGTTTAACTTCCAAGGAGAAAGAGTATATAAAAAAACATCCTGTTATTGATGTATGTATACATAACGAGCAGTTTCCTATTGATGGGATAGATAAAGGAAAAATGACGGGTGTAATGTCAGATATATTCAACGATATTTCTCAGACGACATCTCTTAGTTTTAGGGCAATTGCCAGTAAGTCACATAAGGAGTTAAACCAAAAACTAAGAAGAGGTGAGTGTCAAATTCTCTCAATTTATGCAACAAGCAGTAAAGACCATCCGACTGTAGAACCAACTCAACCTTTTATGAATATCCATTTTACCCTCCTTGGTACACTTGATAAATCTTTTGTCATACATCCGGATAATCTTGAGGGAAAAAAGATCGTTGTTCAGATGGAATCGTATAAAAACTATCTGCTCTCGTTATATCCCCACCTTGATATTGTTGTAGAAAACGATAAAAACAAGATGGTTAAGATGGTACTTTCATCGAAAGTTCATGCACTTGCAGCCTTAGATTTTCAAGCAGATTACCTGATCGATAAATATGGATACGGGAAGTTAAAAATTACCGGCTTTCTAGCTAAAAATCATCCAATCTCGACAAGTATAGGTATACAAAAAGATGAACCTGTTTTAGCTTCTATTATTGGAAAAGGTTTAGCTAAAATCTCTCAAGACAGAATAGATAATATTCTTAATGAATGGAGAATTACAAGGTATCATCAAAGTATAAATTATTCCCTTGTTATTGCAACTGTTATTATTATGGGACTCATCTTACTGGTGATGATCTATTACCAAAGAAAGCTGAAAAATTTCAATAAAGAGCTTGAAAATCAAGTTGCTGAGCAGACAAAGCTCTTAAGGGAATATAACCATTCATTAGAGGAGACTGTTGAAGAAAAAGCACAAGAGCTGATCAAAAAAGATGAGCTATTAACTATGCAGTCTAAACAAGCTGTGATGGGTGAGATGATCTCTATGATAGCCCATCAGTGGAGACAACCGCTTAATACTATTACACTTCAAATATCAAATATGCAGCTCAAATACCTGATGGAAGAGAAACTTGATAAAGATGAGGTGATTAAAACATTTGAGGCTATAAACTCTACTATTCTCTACCTCTCTGAGACTATAGATGACTTTAAAACATACTTTCGAAAAGATAAAGAGTTGGTTGATGTGAGCTTAAAAGAGCTGATTGAAAAAGCATTGAATCTAATTCGTCCTAGATTAAAAGATGTGCAGGTGCATCTGTATATTGCAGAGAATATACGTGCTAAAGTCTATTTTAATGAGCTTGTACAAGTGGTACTTAACATTTTAAATAATGCAATAGATGCATATGATACATGCAAAACATGTTCAAAAGAGATACATATCTCGGTAAAACAAAAAGAGAATATGAATGTGATCCATATTGAAGACAATGCAGGGGGAATAAAGGAAGCACACTTAGAAAAGTTGTTTGAACCTTATTTTAGTACAAAAGGGAAAAATGGAACGGGGCTGGGACTCTATATGTCCCAGATGATTATAGAAAAACAGTTTGGAGGTTTCTTAAAAGTTGATACCTATGATGACAAAACAAATTTTAAAATTTATCTGCCTATAACTTACCCTGTTTCACCATAGAAAAGACTAATGGGATATTTATCCCATCGTTGTTAAAACCCTCATCGTGACAAGATTCACACTTGTCACCCATAGGGCAAACATCATTCTCAAAAACTTCTTTAATCGTTTGAAAGTTATTCTTTTTGATACACTCTGCTATATCTTTAGCAGTTAAAGAGTTACATATACAAATTTCCGTATTTGGATCGATCATTAAAGCTCCTAGTAAACAGTTTTAAGGTGTGTTAAAAATTTTTGAGGCTCAGTAAAACCTACTATTGTTTTAGCGTTTATAGGGTTGAGCTCTTCATCAAAAAAGATGAGTACCGGAGGACCGAATACTCCATATTTTTTATTTAATGCTTTTGTATTTTCATCGTTTGCAGTTACATCTGCACGCACTAAAACAAAATCTTTAAGCTCAGAAATTACAGAAGGGTCTCTAAAAGTGATCTCATCAAACTCTTTACACGCTACACACCACTCAGCAGAGAAGTCCAGCATGATTTTTTTCCCTTTGTTCTGTTCTAAAACAGCATCTAACTCAGCTATTGAAGTGATAACCTCAAAGTGAAGCTCTTCACTCTGAATTACTTGAGAGGCAACACTTTTGCCCGCTAAAAACTCAAGTGGTTTTGTTAAACTCGCTTTGCCCGCTAAAAAGCTTAAAAAGAGGGTAAGAGAATAGATAAAAAGGATAACGGCAACACTGCGTTTAAAGATATGCCCCTCATTGTTAAATGCACCTAGATACAGAGCAAAACTAAGACCTAATAATCCATACAGAAGAATAGCAACGTCAGCCGGAATCACTTTTTCAAGCATCCAGATAGCAACTGCCAGCATGATAACGCCGAAAGTAGCGTTTACCATAGTCATCCAAGCTCCAGGTTTCGGCATAAACTTACCTGCACTCACACCTACTAAAATAAGAGGAAGACCCATACCGATACTCATACTAAACAGAGCTGCAGCACCTAAAAGTGCATCTCCTGTTTGACCAATATATACTAGAGCACCTGCAAGTGGAGCTGCAACACAAGGTCCTACGATTAAAGCAGATAAAAATCCCATAATAGCGACACCGATAAAACCGGTTTTAGATGAGTTCTGGCTCACTCTTGAAACAATTGCATCTGGAAGTTTTAGTTCATAAAACCCAAACATAGACATTGCAAGGGCTACAAAAACACCTGCAAACGAGTATACTACCCATGGAGTCTGCAGTGCTGCTTGGAGGTTTGAACCAAACAGTCCAGCTAAAACACCTGCGATCGTGTATGCAATTGCCATTGCTAGTACATATACAACAGAAAGTACAAACGCTTTTCTAGTTGTTAAACCTTCTCCTTGAGAGATGATAACACCGGAAATAATCGGGATCATAGGAAATACACACGGTGTCAGAGAAAGTAGTATCCCAAATACAAAAAACGTTGCGAGTATTACAAAAAATCCGCTGTTTTTGATAGTATCTGAGATTAGGTCTGTTTCAGACTTTTCAGCTGTTTCAGCTTTAGGTTCCTCTTTTGCTGCTGATTCTCTAGATAGTTTAGAAGTATCAACCTGCAGATCAAACTCTTTAGAGTAGGGCTCGTAACATAAACCCTGTTCCGAACACCCTTGGTAAGAGATTTTTAGTTTTATATCTTTTACACCCGGATTAGATGAAGTGTCCTGTAGTGTGAGGGTATATTTAGGTGAATCCAAATATACTGCATCACCGTGATGCTCTACAGGTGTAGGTTTTTGAATGTTTTTGATTGAAACATCTTTGCTGTTAAGAAGTTCCATTTTTAATTGTTTTTCATAAAGATAGATCTCTTCACCGAGAGTAATTCCAGCTTCGATCTCCATCTTCTCATTTACTTTTGCATATGGTTGAAACGCTTGATCAGGCATTAAAAAACCTGCACCGTTTACAAGAGTGGCAAATGAGAGAAAAACAAGCATAAGTTTTAGAAAAAATTTCATGTTGTCCCTATTGTTATTGAAATAATAAAAAAGTATAACATAGAATTGTATACCTAAAGCGTAAAGTTCTACTTTATGTTATTGTTTTATGATTTGTGCTACTCTTTTGGAAGATCCATGTCCAAGATATTCCCTAAGCAGTTTTGAATTTTGTAAAAAGTTGTCTCTTTTATAGTTATGAAAACTTTCCAGTAAATTCTCTTTTGTTACTTCATCTTGCAAAAATTCAGGATGCAAAGAAGTATTGTTGTACTTTTGGAGTAAAATATTTCCTAGCCCTACATAGTCAAGTTTTACAAGTCTGCTGCCGATGAAATAATCAAGTGCTTTTGCTTTATAGACGAGGATAAACGGAGTGCCGATTAAAGAAGCTTCAAGTGTTGCCGTCCCGCTGCATATAAATGCGAAATCAACATCGTGCAGTGTTGTATGTGTATCATGTGAAACAGTTATATCGCTCAAATCACCATAAAGCTCTTTCACTTCTTCTTGTGAAAAATGTTTTGGAATTACAAGGGTTGCAGGAATGTTTAATTCTGCGATCACTTCACGAAAAATCGGCATCAATCTTCTGATCTCACTTTTTCTGCTTCCCGGAAGATAAGCTATAGAGTTTACCTTCGAAGAGAGTTGCTCGTTAAAAACAGTGATCTGATCAAGCAGCGGATGTCCTACATATTCTATATTTGCCTCTTTTGGATAGTACGAAGGCTCAAAAGGCAAGATAGACGCAAGTTTGTCTATTGTCTTAGCCAATACGGGAATTCTTTTTTTCTTCCATGCCCAAGCTTGCGGAAGGATGTAGTAGATGATCTCTTTATCGGGATATCTCTTTTTGATCTTTTTTGCAAGGGGGAGATGAAAACCGGAAGAGTCGATCAAAAGTACCTTATCGGCATCAGCTGAGAGTTCAACCATCTGATCTGCAAGTTTAAAGAAGAAACGCAGTTTTTTTAGCGCATCAACGATCCCCATAATGGCGAGTGATTGTAAGTCTATGATCGGGTTACCCAGTTTTTTGTCAAAGATACCGATAAACTCGACATCATCGCCAAGCTCTTTTTTTAGTGATGTAAGATGCACATTTGCAGAATGCTCAAGTGCAGATACTAGTAGTTTCATGAACCGCCGTCTCCCCATGTTTGATAACTGTCGTCATAACGTTCACCATTTGCTTCGTCATGATAATTTTCGAAAAAAGTTGTTAAGTTGTCGATATCTTCATCGCTAAGATCGCTTGTAAAACTGATCATAATCTCTTGTGCCTGGGTATCTGCTTTTCCGCTTCTAAAACGTTTGAGTTTATAGCTTAGAAAACCTTTTGAACGGTTTGCAAGAAACGGAGCACGTTGAATCCCTTCAGCTTTGTGACCATGGCAAGTGAAACACCCTTTTTGCATATAAAGCTCTTTTCCTTTCTCGTAAGGAGTTTTCCCGAAAAGAAAAGAAGAAAGTAAAAAAATTAGTAGTATAAAACGCAACTCTTAAGCCTTTTTTCTTTATAATATCGTAATTATATCAGAATCAGAGGTGGTGTAAGCATGGTTATAACAAATGCAAAAGTGTATGATGTTGACGGTTGTAAAGAGTTAGATGTAAAGATCGTCGACGGTAAGATCGTTGAACTTGGAACATCTTTAACGGATGAAGAGATAATAGACGCAAAAGGTGCATATCTTCTTCCTGCATTAGTAGATAAAAACGTAAGTCTGCTTGATGCTACACTTAATGCAAAAAATATCAATGCAATAGCGGCAGAAGCAAAAAAAGGCGGAGTGGGCAGAGTTGTACTTAACCCTCATTCAACTCCTGCAATTGATAATGAAATTGTTTTAGAATATGCGAAAAACAGTATTAAAGATATTGACGATGTACAAATTGATCTTATGCTTAACACTTTACAAGATGATTTAAGCCTTTCAAACATCGCTATACTTTTGAAAAAAGGTGCATCATCACCATATATGAGCACAATTGCGAAAAACAATATTGCTATTAAGATCGCAGAATATGTAAAGATGTACGACACTACACTTCATTGTAAGGCTGAAGACAACTCATTGATCCACTCAGGTGTTATGTTTGACGGAGATGTGAGTTCAAACTTAGGCCTCTCAGGTATTCCAGAACTTAGTGAAGTATTACACGTTTCAAGAATGATTGAGATCGCAAGATATTTCGATATCAAAATCCTTTTTAAATCTATCGCATCACCTAGAAGTATAGAACTTATCTCAAAAGCAAAACAAGAGGGTGTACAGGTTTCTTGTGAGGTTTCTATCCACCACCTTATGCGTTGCGATGAGTCATGTAGAGATTTTAATACGATCGCAAAAATTAATCCGCCGCTTGCCTCAAAAGATGATATGCATAAATTGCAAGAACTTCTTAGAAATGGTGAGATCGATAGACTTACAACACTGCATCAGCCAAACTCACCTGTAAACAAAGAGGTTGCTTTTGACGATGCAGCATACGGATGTTCAGCTCTTGGAGATGCATTGCCTCTATACTATACAAAACTTGTAAAAACTGAGATGATCGATATGGAGACACTTTTAAAGCTGACTACCGACAATGGTAAAATCGAAGTAGGAGCTTCAGCAGAGCTTGTGTTATTTGACCCGACACAGAGCTATACTGTAAATAACGTGGACTCTTTATATAACTTCGAAGAGCTTTTTGGAATCGTCACACCACTTTAAATAGTGGGTGAGGGTTCAGAGAACAGATACCCCTGAAATTCATCTATACCTAACTCTTTACAAACTTCAAATACATCTTGAGAATGTACAAATTCTGCAATTGTTTTAATATCTGATTCTTTAGCAAAAGTGATGATCGATTTTACAACTTGTTGTGCTCTAAGATCTGTATCGATATTTTTGATAAGCGAGCCGTCAATTTTCAGGAAATCGGGTTCAATGTTTAGAAGATGAGAAAAGTTTGAATATCCTGTTCCAAAGTCATCAATGGCGATTTTTGCACCTAAGTGTTTTATCTCCTGAAGGAAATTTTGTACATCTTGAAGGTTATAGATCTCTTCAGATTCTAAAATCTCAAAGACGGCATTGTTTGCATGATGAGAATCTCTTAGCTGCTGTTTAATAAATCTGTTTGTTTCTTCGTTTAGAATATCGCTTGCACTTAAGTTGATTGAAAATAGGAACTCTTTATCTTCAAACTGCTCAAATGTTTTTGTAATAACAGCTTTTGTAATACTCGGATAGTATTTTGTTTTTTGGGCAATATCCAGGAAGAAATACGGAGATAAAACAGTATCACCGTCTTGCAGTCTTACAAGCGCTTCATATTTTCTGATCTTTTCATTTTTATTAACAATTCCTTGAAAATAGACAAGTATATTGTCATTTTCAACGGCAGTTTTTATCTTATTGATCGTATTGAGGTTTTGTGAATGGAGTGTTTTCTCCGTATCGTTTTCGTTGTAAACTACGTAGTCTTTGCTTTGACGTTTCGCTTTTGTGAGTGCCATTTCAGCTTTTGCAAGTTTACTCTCTTTATCAAAACAGATACCTGCGTACATCTCTATAGAAACACTTATGTCATCATCTGTATGGATAGTATCATTTTCTATAGAGTTCATAATTTTTTGAATAAATTCAATAAAATCCTCTTGCTCCATAAGAACGTTGTTTTTAATAATGAATCTGTCACTGCCGATACGGTAAATATTATAGTAGTACCCGGTAATCTCTGTAAGGGATGTTTTTGTCACTTGTTCTAAAACCAAGTTTCCAATCTCAAAACCGAAAACGTCATTGATCTGCTTAAAGTCTTTAATATCAAGAAGTGCAATAAAACTTCTCGGATCAAATTTCAGGTCTTCAAAAAGTTTGTTTCTGTTTGGTAGTTTCGTAAGGGCGTCATAATAGAATTGTTCAAAAAGTTTTTGATCT
This sequence comes from Sulfurimonas marina, assembly GCF_014905095.1. NCBI lineage: Bacteria > Pseudomonadati > Campylobacterota > Epsilonproteobacteria > Campylobacterales > Sulfurimonadaceae > Sulfurimonas > Sulfurimonas marina. Next base: position 923,729 of record NZ_CP041165.1, read on the forward strand.
TTTTCTTTATTCTCTTCTTTGAGAAAGTTATAGCTCTTTTCAAGTTCCAGCCCCATAGTAATAATGTTATTTTGTAGTTCCCATAGTGAGTTGTCATTTTTTGCAAGCGGAATCTCATGCAATCTCGTAAAATCTTTATTTTTAATTTTATTTGTAAGTTGTTTGATGAAGCTGATCTTTTTTAAGATTGTGTTAGTTCTTCGTCTTGTAAGGTAAAATATAATGAATGCAGTTCCAAATATAAGAAGAAAACTTTTTAAAAGATCAATCTCAAACTTTTCAAAAAACTGATCTAAGGTAGTGAGTGTACATACATATCCCATCGTGTTTTTGTTGAAATCTACGATAGGGTAGATATTGAGATAATATGTTTTTTCATTGAGTTCAATCTTTTGAATCTTCTTTTTAAAGTCTATCTGCTCAATTTTCTCTGCAGGGATGTTGATCGTTCGATCAGCCAAGATGTAGTTACCGATGATCTCTTTATCTTCTATGAAGCTATTGTAGTATTTTTGTACAAGGGTATTTGTAGCATTTCTCTCATAAACTAAAAAACTGTCATGCTCTGAATTCTCTTTTAAAACATTAGGAATCCAGTCAATTTTTTTCCCTAATGACAAACCACCGAGAATATTTCCGTACTTGTCAAAGATAGGTTCAGTCGCACGAAGTCCTGCGTAAGATTTACACATCAATAGGTGGGTACTCGGTTTAAATGAAGTTGTAACCCATTGTATGTCTGCTCTGACATCAGAAACATCATTTCCAATAGTGTTAAAGTTTGAAAAGTTTACAAAAGAGATGGCCGGGGGTTTGAAAAAATGGATCTCATATGTCAGTTTTTCATGACGCACTTTATTCCAAATTGGGGAAATATATCTTCTTATTATCTCAGGATCATTCTCTTCATACCCTTTGATAACAAACTCGTTTGAAGATAAAAGATCTGAGAGGATTTTAACATTTTCAAGTTGAGCTTTCATCAGGTTGTCTAAGACAGTTTTGTCTTTTTGATAGATAGCCTCTTTCTCTTTTTCTATCCCAAACCATAAGGATGAGAGTTCATTAAGCATAAAAAAAGTGATTGCCGTGATGGCAATCAGATAAAGTGATTTGTTTATGTTAGTCATAAAAATATTATATCCTGTTATGACGAAAAAATCTTTTAAAAGTGTGTCTTATTGTCTTTTTTGATAAAAATCTGCTTTAAACTCTGCAAATCTATCTTCTAATATCGCTTCACGGCACTCTTTCATAAGATTCAAGTAGTAGTGAAGGTTGTGGATTGTCGCCAATCTAAAGTAACTGATTTCACGTGAGCGGAATAGGTGGTTAATGTATGCACGTGAGTATGTCTTACAAGTTATACAGTTACATTCCGGATCGATTGGAGCTTCATCCTCTTTATATTTTGCACCTTTGATGTTTAGCTTACCGAATGATGTAAAAAGAGTACCGTTTCTTGCATTTCTTGTCGGCATTACACAGTCAAACATATCGATCCCGCGCTCGATGTTTTCGATCAGGTCTTCAGGAGTCCCTACACCCATAAGGTAACGCGGTTTGTCTTCCGGCATATACTGAGTTGTGTGTTCTACAGTATCATACATATCTTGGTTTGCTTCACCGACTGAAAGACCGCCGATCGCAAAACCGTCATAAGGAAGGGCACATAATTCCTGAGCACTTTTCGTACGGAATGCTTTGTCAGTTCCCCCTTGGATGATCGCAAAGATGTTTTGATCAACGCCGACACCCTCAGCTTGTTTCCCGCGGAAATACTCGATCGATTCCTCCGCCCATTTTGTAGTACGCTCGATACTTAAAGCGATACGCTCTTGCGTAGCTGGAAGTGCAACTAAATCATCTAAGATCATCATAATGTCTGAGCCGAGATTTAACTGGATGTCGATAACTTTTTTCGGTGTAAAGAAGTGTTTGCTTCCATCGATGTGTGAACGGAATTCAATACCGTCCTCTTTCGGTTTAGACATATCACTTAGTGAGAATGCCTGGAAACCGCCGCTGTCTGTTAAAAAGCTTTTTGGGTACTTTGTAAAACCGTGGAGTTTTCCCATCTTTTTAACTGTTTCATCACCGGGGCGCAGGTACATATGGTAAGTGTTCGCAAGGATGATTTCAGCTCCCAACATATCTAAAACATCGTGTACGTCAAGAGACTTAACACTTCCAACTGTTCCAACCGGCATAAATACAGGTGTTTTGATCGTAGAGTGTGCAGTTTTTATAGTAGCAGCACGAGCTTTGCCACTTTTTGCTTCGAGGGTAAATTCCATAAAATAATTCCTAAAATTGGTAACTTTTAAGGGAATTATACCATTTGGATACTTATGTAACTAAAGTAGCAAAAAAAAATTTATTTACTTGCAATAATACTGTTTCCAAAAACATAAATTCGCATATAAGGAGTTAATCATGTATTTAACAGCGTTTGATCCATATAGGGATTTCAGAGCTTTAGAGAAAAGAATGATGGAGCCATTCAATGTGAAAGAAAAAGAGGGTGGCATCAGTTCATTTACACCGAGTGTAAACACGCGTGAAGGTGAGTTTGCTTACCATGTCGACGTTGACCTGCCAGGTGTTAAAAAAGAGGACATCAAGGTAGATGTTAAAGACGGTAACATCACGATCTCTGGTGAGCGTAACTTCAAAGAGGAAGTAAAAGAGGAAGACTACTACAAAGTGGAAACAAGCTTTGGAAAGTTTTCAAGAAGTTTCTCTCTCCCTGAAGATGCAGATACAGAAAATATTACGGCAAGTACCGATAACGGTGTACTAGAAGTTGTGATCCCAAAAGTTGATGCATCGGTAAAAACGAAAAGTATCGAAGTTAAGTAACAACCTTTTCCCCATTTTCCCAATTCTCCTTTACATTCCCATTACTCCCCTAATGGGAATGTTTGTTTTTATTTTTATTCTTTTAAAATCATCCATTTAGATAATATCAAGCTAAGCTGTTTATAATATTTCTTAATTTAAATGTTAAGTTGTAAAAGGGACGATAAATGAAAATAGAGCAAAAAGAAACTGCAAAGTTCTTTTTAGAGAACTGGCTTAATGAGGCAGTAGAACGGTGTGAGAACTTTTTGTATAATATAAATAAGCCATTATCAATTGATAATAGCTTTCACAAGAAGCGAATGTTTGAAGAACATTATACTCTTACTGCAACTTTAATGAGTATTCGCTTTGCAAAACAACTTGTCAATCATGCTCAAAAAGACTTTAAAGTGCAATTGGAAGCATTCATTCATGCCACACAAGATGCAGTGGATGTAAGAGATATGCGAGAGCACTCTGATGAATATTTTTTGGGAAAAGGAAAAAAGAAGGAAGAGTTTTTTAAAGGTAGTGGACGTGGGATACTCTGCGATATGTCTTCATCAATTCAGAATGAACAGGGATATATGCTTGGTAACTTAATAGCTATGGAATCTATTCATAATGAATGTCAAAAGTTATTGCAGTATGTACGTAAAAGTACTTTATAAATTAATTTGATTTACTTACTTTTCAGTAAAAGGTGTGTTATATGAAAACTTTAGTACTTAAAAAAGCTCTAACATACTTCGCAATTGTCTTCGGAATGGGTTTTCTATTGGGGACGATTAGGGTCTTATGGTTAGAGCCGATGCTTGGTACCAGAGTGGCAGAACTTAGCGAGATGCCTATCATGCTGGTTACTATGATCCTTGCGGCAAATTTCATTATGAAACGGGGGCAGCAGCTCACTAAAAGTGTAAATGCACTGGGTGTCGGTATGATCGCCTTACTTCTTCTTTTGAGCATAGAGTTTAGTGTAGTGTTATGGCTGCAAAATATCTCGTTTCAACAATATTTGGACTCTAGAGACAGCGTGGCATTTACGGCATATATAATCTCATTGCTGCTTTTTATGCTGATGCCATATTTAGTAAACAGACGAGCTTAAAATCCTTTCACAATTACACACTAAAAAACTACAACTAATATAAAAAATCATTATAACTTCTTTAGCTTTTTAGATTAAAAAAAAACGCGTACCATTTTTTAGAAAAAGTTGTTCTATAACTCCGCCTCAGGAGTTTAGATGATAAAAAAGATACTTTTACTTACACTTTTTACTACATTGGTTTTTGGGGCTAATGAGTCATTTAGCAAGTCAAAAAAAATGTTAAATCAGATCTACAAAGGGCATCAGGTTACGATCTACTGTGACTGTAAATACAACTATAAAAATAAAAACAATATGATTGACAGAGATTCTTGCGGTTATATTCCTCGCAACGAGTACACAAAAAAAGGCAAACGTAATGAAAGAGCCAGACGTATAGAGTGGGAGCATCTCATACCTGCAGAAAACTTTGGACGTCAGTTTAGCTGTTGGCGTGAAGGTGATGCCCAGTGTGTAAAGAAAAACGGCAAAAGCTATAAAGGGAGAAAGTGCTGCGAGAAGGTGAATCAGCAGTACCGACTTATGCAGGCTGATATGCACAACCTTTTTCCTGCCGTTGGAGAGCTAAACGGTGACAGAAAAAACTTCCGTTTTGATTTTGAAGAAGCTAGCGGGGGACAATACGGAGCGTGTAAGTTTGATGTACTTTTTAAAGAAAAAAGAGCCAAGGTAAAAGAGGAATTAAGAGGCGTTATTGCCAGAGATTATCTCTATTTTAACAAGCGCTACGGGATGAAACTTTCAAAACAGGAACTCCAAAAGTTCACTACATGGAATAAACTCTATCCGCCAACTGAATGGGAGAAAGAGCGAAATGAAAAGATTGAAAAACTCCAAGGAAACCGCAACCCGTTTATACTTAAAGTTTCACATTAGCTTCTAAAAATCCTTGAGCTTTAATGTAAGGGGTGGTATAAGGGTGTAATAAGATCCTTGTACAAAGGAGGCTACTATGAAAAGAGTTATTAAGATGTATACTGAACATAAAAACAGTATACAGTTCTATATCCGTAGTGTATTACACAACTTTCAACCCTCTTCAAAAGATATGGATGCTTTAAGCCATTTTTTTGAGTCTGAAAAGTCTGCCGAATTTATCTATAGCGTCGATCAGGATTTTACGCAACAAACACCTACAATAGGCAGAAGAGAGGTGTATAAAGAGCGTAACGGGACAGATAAGTCGTTCTATTTTAAATGGATTAGCTTTAAAGAGGAAAGTATCCATATTAGTAATCCCTATCTTCACCACATAACGGGTCAGCCAATGCTTACAGCCGTAAAACAGATAGGTGATGATTATTTAGTAATCGACTTTGATATTTTGACGCTTTTAAGCGAGTTACGTCTCATTGAACACAACACACTGTTTAACAAAGTAAATACCGTGATCATGGCGGGCGGGGCATTGCTATTAGGTATTGTATCCGTATTTTTAATTCTTTACGGCGGATACATTTTTATAGCTATGTTATTTTCCCATTTTAAAGGGGATGATGTGATGCATGAGATCTTTACATCGATCATCTCGATCACAATCGGGCTCGCTATTTATGACCTTGCAAAAACGATCCTGGAAAACGATGTATTGTTTAAAACATTGAATTTTGAAAGCGATCTACAAAACAAAACGTTAATAAAATTCTTAACATCGATTATTGTTGCACTCTCTATTGAATCGTTAATGGCGGTATTTAAAATAGTTTTAGATGATTACAACAAACTGATAAATGCTTTTTATCTGGTTATTGCTGTAACATTTTTCATTATAGGGACAGCTATATTCAATAAGCTGTCATTTCATAAAAATTGAGGCTGTTTTAGTAGGCTGTAATGCTTTTACGTGAGTATGAATTAAATGCTCTTTCTTGCTCTATAGCCTCTAAAACACCGTCCCAGAATTTTATTCTCGCTTCAATCGCTTCAATTGCTGCTTGTTTGGCTTCTTCAATCTTTTCTGGATTATCCTCACAAAGGATTTCCAACATCTTTAGTGACATAGGACCATGGTGATCGCTGTCTAGTTCTATGTGGCGTTCAAGATAGTAGTGAAACACTTGTATATCTTCTTGTTTTATAGCCATTTTCTCTAAGAGTGCGCGAAACATTTTTGGGATGATATGTTCACGTCCAAGAGCAAAAGCAGCTGCAATAAGATGAGGTTTGTCACTCTTTATAAAACCAAATGTAGTTTTCATAAACTCTTGAGAAGCAAAAGGTGCAATCTGTGTATTGAAAGCTTCATCCACAGAAGAGTATTGCACACTCTTTAAAAATGAATATACATTTTGAGAACTGCCTGCTTTTACCTCTTCCATCGCCTGTGTATAGAGTTCAAAGTGGCTTGAATAAGTAGGTGTACCGTCTGCAAGGGGAAGTCCCAGATCAGTTTCTTCTTCGAGGATGATGTCGTTTATAAATCTTTGTACATCTGTATTGGCTCGCGGCATCCAAGGAGTTTGTGAAGGTGCAAAGCAGTTTTGCAGGTATTTAGCCAAAGACATAAAGTCCCAAACAGAGTAGACATGGTGCGCCATAAAAACATTGAGATCATCCATGCTTTTTACTGCTGCATAGACAGGGTGCTGTGCTAGTTTTTCTCTATATTCTGCGATTTCTTCTAATGGAAAAGTTGACATTATAATTCTCATTCAAATTTTTGATGATATTTTAGCAGAACTATTTAAAAGTTTTATTTTTTTTCATACCACTTCACTCTATGTTACAATTCTAGAAATAAATAGATGAGAAAGTGTGAACAAATGTATAAAAAAGTTTTATTTGTGAGTGCCGTGTTACTGGGTTGGAGCGGATGCTCTATGACAGAGACGCAGACACATAAAGAGCAGGGGCCCCAGTTGCAGTTTATTATGCGTGATCTCAATACGATCGTTGGAAATAATCAAAAAAGTGAACTTGAACGTGAAGATGAACGCAGACGTTATGCACTCAGTCTTGTAGATGCTATTAACAAGTTCTCTGCAAAAGCCCATGACAAAACGGCAAAACTTCAAACGAAGTATATCAATGAAAATAACATTGTTGCATTTAACAAACATTTGGATGCACTTGAAAAGAAATCTCAAGAGATAGAAAAGATTGCAAAAAACTATGAACTAGAACAGCTCGATCAAGAGATCGTAGAGTTGGAAACCATCTGTACATCATGCCATAAAGATTTGGGAGTGACACATGTTCAAAAGCTGTTCTAGAATTGCATTGGCAGCCCTGATCTCTACGCAAGCGTTTGGAGAAACGTCAAAAGAGGATGTTGAAACACGTTTGGCAAACTTAGAGAGCTGGATGCAGGAGAGCAAACAACAAAAAGGCTCTTTGGAGTTAAAAACAGAAAAAACTGTTTTGAGTGTCGGCGGTAGAGTTGAACTTTTAGTCCGTGGTGCCGCACCTACATCTAAAAATATAGCAGGCAGTATTTTAAAGGCGGATAGCGAAGAGAATATGCATCTTAATTTTGATGCCGCAAACAGCAGGGTATGGGTAAAAACAAAAACACCTTCAAACTACGGGATGATAAGAACTCTGATCGAGACAGATTTTGCAGGCTCGGTAACAGGTACACAGGCAAATACAAATTCAAGTGGTTTAAGACTGCGTCATGCATATGTACAGGTTGGAAACTGGACGGTAGGGCAGACCAACTCCGCATTTAACAGTGTCGTAACACTAGACATCATAGAGTTGCCGATCAACGATATGCTGGTACGTCAACCGCTTATTAGATATACGTTCGAGCAAAGCTCTCTTAGTTATGACATCTCGTTTGAACAGCCTGAGACTACTCTACGTGATGAAAACGGTACTATGGTTGCTCCGCAAGATGACATACTGCCGGACCTTGTTCTTCGTGCACGATACTATCCAAAATGGGGAGAGGCCGGGATCGCTTTTCTTGGAAGATACATCAACCAAGAAGAGATCGGAAAAGATAGTGCCTTTGGATGGGGTACGAATATCTCCGCAAAGTTCAATGTAGGATCTGATGATATCCGCATCGGGGGACAATACGGTGTAGGTCTTGGAAGATACATCGCTTACAACTCTTATGCGACAGGTTCAATGGATGCCCAGGGGAACATTAAACTTCAAGCTACATATGGGGGAGATATAGGATATCGCCATTGGTGGACACGTGAGTTACGTTCTACACTCTCTTTTGCATTTAGCGGTACGAAAAACAATGACGAAGTGCAAAAGCTCGATACAAATACAAAAGAGGCGTATACGACAACGGCAAACCTCTTATGGAGTCCTGTTTTAAACTCTTTAGTGGGGCTTGAATACACAAAAACAAAACTCAAAGCACAAAGTGGACTAAAAAGCGATTTAGACGCCTTGACACTCTGTTTGAGATACGATTTTTAATTCTCAGGATTTTTTTTATAAAAGTGGTGCTATAATTTCTATAAAGACGTATATTATGGATGGTTTAAATGGATAAGAGAATAATTGGGCGCAGGGAAAAAATTTCAATACTTGATTTGGAACTGTATGATCTTGATGCAAAAGTAGATACGGGAGCTGATTCGAGTGCTTTGCATTGTGATCACATAGTTGTAGAGGGAGAGACGGTAAGTTTTACACTCTTAGATGATGTTCATGAAGCATATAACGATAAACGTTTTTCGTTACCTATTTATAAAATTAAAAAGGTAAAAAGCTCAAATGGTGAACTACAAATCAGACCATCTATAAAAGTGGACGTAGAATTTTTCGGAAAAAAATATAAGAGTGTTATCTCTTTAACAGATAGAAAAGATATGAAGTTTCCAATGTTGATTGGAAGAAAGTTTTTAAAAGACAAGTTTTTAGTGGATGTCGCACTAGAGTATGTAGCAAATTAAGAAAGGGCACTATGAGAGTATATATATTATCGAGAAATGCGGAGTTGTATTCAACTAAGAGACTTGTTGAAGCGGCAGAACAAAAAGGTTGGGAAGTTAGAGTTATTGATTATCTGAAATGTTCAATCGAGATTATGAAAGGTGAACTGAAAATCAACTATCAAGGTAAGACACTTCCTGTTCCCGATGCAATCATCCCTCGTATAGGGGCAAGTCGTACATTTTACGGAACTGCAATGGTAAGACACTTTGAGATGATGGAAGTGTTTACAACATCGGGAAGTTTAGCGATCAAAAGAAGCCGTGATAAATTACGCTCATTACAGATACTCTCAAAAAACGGCGTAGATATGCCTAAAACTATTTTTGCATCGAATAAATCGAGTGCAAAAGATGTGATCGCACTAAGTGGCGGTGCTCCTTTGGTACTTAAAATTTTAGAAGGTACTCAAGGTGTTGGAGTGGTTTTAGTAGATAGCGAAAAAGCTGCAAAATCGGTTCTTGATGCATTTTACGGAATGGATGTAAACTTACTGGTTCAAGAGTACATTGAAGAAGCGGGCGGTGCAGACATTAGAGCATTTGTTGTTAACGGTGAAGTGGTCGGTGCTATGCGTCGTCAAGGTGCTGAGGGAGATTTTAGATCAAACCTGCATCAAGGTGGAAGTGCAGTAGCGCATAAACTTACACGTAAAGAGCGTGCAACAGCGCTTGCAGCTGCAAAACATATGGGTCTTGGAATCTGCGGTGTAGATATGATCCCTTCAGCTCGCGGACCGCTTGTTATGGAGGTAAACTCTTCACCCGGACTTGAAGGGATAGAAAAATCAACGGGTATTGATATTGCAGGAAAAATTATGGAATATATTGAAGCAAATGTAACACCTGATCCAAGTACTATGAAAAAGAAAAGACCGAAAAAAGATAACATTGGAGCGTAGATAGTTGGAAAATGAATCTTTAAAAATTGGCGGTGTTGAGATAAAAAAAGGGACCTCTACAACTATAAACATCCCTTTACCGAAACTCTACAATACACCGACAAACCTTCTTTTAAACGTGATTCGCGGGAAAAAAGAGGGTCCGGTTGTTTTTATTAGTGCTGCGATTCACGGTGATGAGTTAAACGGCATTGAGATTATAAGACGACTTAAAAAGCTAAGTATCTTAAAAAAGATACGCGGAACATTGATCCTAGTACCTGTTGTAAACGTATACGGGATGATGAACCTCTCCCGCTATCTACCCGATCGAAGGGATTTAAACAGAAGTTTTCCGGGAAGTTCAAAAGGTTCTCTGGCTGCCAGAATTGCAAAGATATTTTTTGATGAAGTAGTTTCAAAATGTTCTTTGGGAATCGATCTTCATACCGGTTCTATCCATAAAACAAATCTACCTCAGATTCGTACAAACCTAGATAATGAATATACTGGAAAACTTGCAAAGATTTTCGAAGCACCTGTTGTCTTACACTCTGAACTTCGAGACGGTTCACTTCGAGCTGAAGCACAGGAAAACGGAGTGCCTATCTTACTTTACGAAGCAGGGGAGGCTCTGCGATTTGATGAGAGTTCGATTCGCATCGGTGTAAAAGGGATCATAAACGTGCTGCGTGAAAACGGAAATTTACCGAAGATTAAAGAGAAAAGTAAAAAGAAGGTTCCTATTGTTACAAGAAGCAGTAAATGGATCCGTTCAAACAGCAGTGGAGTACTCAGAACTATAAAAGCGCTTGGCGATACCGTGGAAACTGATGATATCTTAGCGTATATAGATGATCCGCTAGGTGGTGAATCGACAGAGATTTTATCCCCTTTTAGAGGCGTAGTAATAGGAAAGTCTCAAATCCCTTTGGCACAGGAGGGGGATGCTGTTTTTCATATTGCCAATATATCCAACTTAAATGTAGCGGAAAATAAGATAGAATACTTTAGTGAAAATGCTATTGAAGAAAGTGAGTTTCATGAACTCAATAATGAAGAAATAATCGAGTAGTTATGAAAACATTTTTTTTACTTTTTACACTTGTTGTTTTTCTTTTTGGAGCCGAAGAGGAAAAGAATATATGGGGAAATGACAATATATGGATTAAAACATATACAAATGCAAAAAACTATAAGATTATCATAAATAATATTGTAAAAATAGAGAGTAAAATTAAACGTGCGAAAAACAATCCCGTTCTTTTGTCAGAGTTAAACCAGCGACTTGAACTGCAAAAATCAAAACTTGATCTTTATGAGCAAAACAAAGGGTTTGACACACTCTTATACCCATATAAGTTTACGATGCCAAACGTAAATCTTTATGAATACCTCTCTAAAAAAACAAGAAATGAACTCGACCATAAGATCGAGCGTTACATTGTGCTGAAAAACGATTTTTATCTTGCGATCTCAATGCTGAAGAATGATGCAAAAAAGCATAAAAATGTCTCAAAAAAAGATATTGCTTATTTTGAAGAGTTTAAAGAAAATGTAGATAAAACATATCTCAATTTACTTGATGCCAAATCTGAGCTGCAAAGCAGATACAAAGAGTATGAAACACAAAGTTTGCAAAAGCATCTTATCACTCTTTTTGTATTTGTCATCTCATATCTGCTTTATAAAACCTTCTTTTGGCTAACACGAAAAAGAAATCGCTTCCTTACTGTTCTTTATGTTCTTTTTCTCTTAGGCTTTTTAGTTTTTCGTTATATTGATGATCTGCTTTATTTCATCACTTTTTTAAGTGTCGCTGCAGCTGCACTTACACTTGCACTTCGTGAGGTGATTTTAAACCTTGCGGCCTCTGTGTATATTCTCTTTAGCAACGTGATAAGAATCGGCGATAGAATTATGGTGCAGTTTGAAACAAAACACACGATCGGAGATATTGTAGATATCTCACTAATGAAGATAAAACTTCATGAAATAGGGGATTATACAAACCTAAAAGAGGTGAAAAACGTAGGAAGAACTATCTACCTGCCAAACAGTTATATCTTTACCAAAGTGTTTTATAACTACTCAAGAAAAAAAGATGGTTTTATCAACAACCTTGTTGAGTTTGAATTCTCTGTTGATAGTGATTTTGACCGTATTGAGAGTGTTACACACGAGGTGATGGATGAGCTTGGACTGATACATACTATTTCGTTCTCGCTGAATAATTTAAAAACGGGTGTAGTGGCAATGATTTCGTATGAAACAAACTATCAAATGGCTTCACAAAACAGGGGAGAGATATCTATAAAACTGTTGCGTGCATATAAAAATGATGAGGCTATTATTTTAAAAGCTGCAAAAGCTTCGGCAAAAAAAGCCTCTGACGGTGCTAGTGAGTAGGAGTTTCCTCTATAGGTTTTTTTGCCAGTTTTACGATCGGTTTTTGTAAAAACAGATTGTTGGGATAGAGGATGGTATTATGTTCATCATCTTCTATCTCGATCTGAAAAGGTGTGATCTCTTTAATCTCACCCGTTATAGAATCATCTCCGTCAAGTACTTTTACTCTGTCACCAACTTTTGCAGGAAAAGTAAAAAAGATAATGATGCTTGATGTCAGGTTGCTAAGTATTGACCACTGGGCAAAAAGTGCGATACCAATGACGGCAAATATAGATGATAAAAAGACCATAAGCCCGTTAAATTTTACACCCCAGATAGTTGCCAGAACTATAAACAGGGAGATATATATCATAATGTTAAAAAACTTAATGATATAAAAAAGTCGTCTTCTGCTTACCCCTTTAACGCCTGCAATTTTTCCAAGCGAAAAAGAGATCGTTTTAATCAGCATAAATGTCAGAACAATTGTAACGACTGTGTAAAAAATATTTGTAGACATAATCTCCGTCTTTAGTGTAATTGTTTATAGAGTGAGTTTAAGTCACCTAAAACATTGATAGAAACTATTTTAGAGTTTCTAAACTGAAAAAAAGCTGCACCCGTATAATTAAATTTGTTTTTTGTCGCTTCACAACCTAAAATAGTTCCGATATGTTTACCCGTATATGTCACATATACCGCTGCTAAAGAGTTCTCAACTACTGTGATTTCAACTGCATGGTAAAGATCTCCAAATGCCGTTGTAAGCATTGTAGCATACTCTTTAAATTCGTCAAGACCGTGAGCTGTAATATCTAAAGAACCTCTAAAGCTGATGTTTTCATCTAAAATTTCAGATGCTTTGTCAAACTCTTTTTTGTTCCACATATCGTAGTATTTTCTGATAAGTTCTTTGTTTGTTAACATAGTAACTACTCCTAAATAAAAAAAGGTACATAAGCTTGTCCTTCTAAGAGTCAAAGTTAGGGCTAGATGTATAATGGAATTATACTATAGACTTCTTGTAAAATTATACAAAGTATGAGCAAAAAGAGAAACAATTTAATCAAGGCAGATGTTTTTCAGCGTAGCCATAGCTACGGTGGAAGTTATCTAACGCTGAGTAAAGAGGTTTATATTTTTGCCCTTTGGGAGAAATAAAAAGAGGCAATCTTGCAGAAAAAAATATTTTTACCTTAACTACGGTTAGGCTAAAAAATTTGTTTTACACAATCTTACCTCTTTTTAATCCTCTCATATCTTTGTATAGTTTTGCAGGAAGTCTAAAAAAAATCTCTTTCTAAGCAGTTTTTTTATACAATGCAAAAAAATTTCTAACAAGGTGTTTTTATGGCAACAATTGGTATGGGTGATATCAAAAAAAATGTACGTCTTATCATTGGTGAAGTACCGTACAAAGTAGTTGAATTCCAACACGTTAAACCGGGTAAAGGTGCGGCGTTTGTTCGTATGAAAATTAAAAGTTTCCTAAACGGAAAAGTGGTTGAAAAAACTGTTCACGCTGGTGACAAGTTTGAAGTACCAGAAATTACTTACAAAACTATGCAGTTCCTTTATGATGACGGTGAGATGTTCCAATTTATGGATAACGAAACGTATGATCAAATCGGTCTTACTCATGAGCAATGTGATGATGCTTCAAAATGGTTCAAAGACGGTATCAGTGTAGATATCATTTTCTATAAAGGTGATGCTATCTCTGTAACTGCGCCTGAAACTATGGAATTAGTTATTGCTGAAACACCGCCAAACTTCAAAGGTGATACTTCAAGTGGAAGTAAAAAACCTGCAACTCTTGAAACTGGTGCGGTTATTCAAGTACCTTACCACGTTTTAGAAGGTGATACTGTAAAAGTAAACACTGTAGACGGTGAATACTTAGAAAAAGTAAAATAGGTTTAAACCTATTTTACACCTCCTTAAATAAATCAACTTTCTTACCTCTAATTAAGTCAATTTGACTATAATCCTTTTATATATTTTAGCTACTATTTAAAGGTTTCGATTTTGTCAAAATATCCTTTTACCCACTTACATTTACATACAGAATATTCACTGCTCGATGGAGCAAATAAGCTTACAAACTTAGTTTCCCGCGTTAAAGAACTCGGTATGACCTCTGTTGCTATGACCGATCACGGAAATATGTTCGGAGCAATTGATTTTTACAAACAAATGAAAGGTGCGGGGCTAAAACCTATCATCGGAATGGAAGGGTATATCCATAACGGTGAAACAATGGATGATAAATCTACAAAACAAAGATTTCATATCTGTCTTTTTGCAAAAAACAGAAAAGGGTATGAAAATCTTATGTATCTCTCTTCAAAGGCATTTATTGAAGGATTTTACTACTTTCCTCGTATCAATAAAAAAGAGTTGCGTGAGCACTCTGAAGGGATTATCTGTACAAGTGCATGTCTACAGGGTGAAGTAAACTGGCATCTGAATTTAAGCGAGAGAAACCTCAAAAATGGTGCAAAAGGGTACGATGAAGCTAAACGTATAGCACTTGAGTATAAAGAGATTTTCGGAGATGACTTTTACCTTGAACTTATGCGTCACGGTATTGGAGATCAGCTGGGTATTGATGAGCAGATATTACAAATTGGTCATGAATGTGGCATAAAAGTTGTTGCGACAAACGATACACACTACACATACCCTGATGATGCACAGTACCATGAGGCGTTTATGTGTATCGGGATGAATAAACTCTATGACGATCCTAACCGTATGCGTCATTCTGTCCATGAGTTTTACATCAAATCACCTGAACAGATGGAAAGACTTTTTGCTGATATTCCTGAAGCTCTGTTACATACGCAAGAGATTGTTGACAAATGTGAAGAGTTTGTTCCGATCGTAAAAACACCTACACCGCCGAACTTCAAGTTTACAAAAGAGTATGCAAAAGAGGAAGGGCTTGATATTGATTTTCAAGATGATCCGCCGTTACCTGAAGATGCTAGTGAAGATGAGAAGAAAAAATGGATGGGTGCTGCAGATAAAAACGATGCAGAATACTTTGCTTATAAATGTAGAGAGGGGCTTGAATTTAGACTTCAAATTGTACCCGAAGAGCGACATGAAGAGTACAAAGAGCGTCTTGAATATGAGATAGATATTATCAACTCTATGAAATTCCCGGGCTATATGATGATCGTTTGGGATTTCGTAAAAGAGGCTAAAAGAATGGGTGTAGCCGTTGGTCCCGGACGTGGTTCTGCCGCGGGGTCTTTGGTTGCGTATGCTTTAGAGATTACCGATATCGATCCGATGAAGTACGACTTACTTTTTGAGCGTTTTCTAAACCCTGAACGTGTATCGATGCCCGATATCGATATGGACTTTATGCAGGCTCGCCGCGGGGAAGTGATCGATTACGTTACCCGTAAATACGGTCGTGATCAGGTGGCACAGATTATTACATTCGGTTCCCTGCTTGCTAAAGGGGTTATTCGTGACGTTGCCCGTGTACTTGATATGCCGCTTTCTCAAGCTGACAAGATGGCAAAACTGATCCCTGACGAGCTTGGAATTACACTAAACGGGAAGATGAAAGGTGGAGAGCTTATTGACGGTGCTTTCCAAAAAGAGCCAAAGATCCGTGAACTGGTTGAAACCGATCCTCAGGCTGCCCGCGTATGGGAGTTTGCTAAAAAACTTGAAGGTCTGAAGCGTAACTCGGGTATGCATGCTGCGGGTGTTGTGATCTCAAATGAGGAACTTTGGAAGAAGACACCGATTTACAAGCCATCAGGCGAGGATACTTTCGTTACTCAGTACTCTCTAAACTATATGGAAGATGTTGACTTAATTAAATTTGACTTCCTTGGATTAAAAACGCTTGATGTAATCGACAATGCGAAAAAACTTGTAAAGCTGCGTTATGATCGTGAAATTGACTGGACACAGATCGATGAAAACGATAAAAAGGTGTATGACACTATTCAAACAGGTAACACAGTAGGAATGTTCCAGATAGAGTCTTCGGGGATGCAGGACCTGAATAAACGTCTGAAACCATCAAACTTTGAGGATTTGATCGCCGTACTTGCACTTTACCGTCCGGGTCCGATGGAATCGGGAATGTTGGATGACTTTATTGAACGTAAACACGGTCGTAAAGGGATTTTCTATCCGTTTGAAGAGGTAAGTTTCGACTTGTTAGCCGATACACTGGGACCGACATACGGGATGATCGTTTACCAGGAACAGGTTATGCAGATCGTACAGACGATTGGTGGTATGAGTCTTGGTGGTGCGGATATTGTTCGTCGTGCGATGGGTAAGAAAAAAGTTGAGGAGATGGAGAAGTATAATAAGCTTTTCTCTCAAGGTGCAGCTGATCAAGGGCTTGATTATGACAAAGCAAGTAAACTGTTTGATCTGATCGAAAAGTTCGCGGGATACGGTTTTAATAAATCTCATTCAGCAGCGTATGCGATGGTAACATTCCAGACTGCATGGCTGAAAACTTACTATCCAAACGAGTTTATGGCGGCACTTTTAACGTCAGATAAAGACAATACCGAGAAAGTTGTTCGCTATATCGATGAGCTTAAACGTATGGGGATCGAGCTTGGACCTCCTGATATTTGTGATTCACTTTTAGAGTTCTCTGCAATTACAAAAGATGATCAGGATATCGTTCTTTTTGGACTTGGCGCTATTAAAGGTGTTGGTGGAGCTGCTATTGAGTCGATGCTTAAAGAGCGTCGTGAAAATGGCGACTATAAATCTATGCAGGACTTTGTTAACAGAATAGACCCTGCAAAAGTAAACAAGCGTGTGATCGAGAGTGCAATCAAAGCAGGTGCATTCGATAGGTTTGAGTATTCAAGAAAAGCTTTACTTGATCAGATTGAGCTTATTGTAGAGACTGCAAAAAAAGCGAGTGAAGCAAAGAAAAATGCTATGGGAAGCTTGTTTGGAGATGATGCCGAGATCACAACAGTTGAACTGCATCTTAAAAACTCTGAAGAGTATGAACTCAAAGAGATTTTAGAGTTTGAGAAAAATACGTTAGGTTTTTATGTATCGGGACACCCGATGGATGATTATCGTGAAGAGCTTGATAAACTAAAATATTCACTCTCATCAGAGATAGAGACTATTAAAGACGGTTCATTTGCTATTTTTATAGGGAAAGTGGAAGAGATTCAAAAGAAGATCTCTAAAAAAGGGAACCCTTTTGGAATAGTAAACCTAATGGACTTCCACGGGAATATCGATATTATGCTTTTTGAAGACAAACTCAAAGAGCTCGAAGAGATGGATCTAGAGGAGCCTGTTGCATTTAAAGTAAAGATCACCCATACGGAGATGTTTACAAGAATAGGCGTGACAAAAATTATGTCTTTAAAAGATGCGAAAAAAGAGTGTAAAAAGGTAAAAACTGAGATCCAAGAGACACCACTAGAGCCTATAAACCTGGCTGTAAGACTGAGTGAGAAGATGGATGTACTAGAAAACCTATATTCACTCATTCGTCAAAATCCAGGGAACAGGGAACTGAAAGTGACAATTGTCTCAAAACTCCATAATGTAGTGATAGAGTCTTCGATCAGAGTTGGAACTTCGTTAATTAGTGCGCTTGACGGCAATGAATTTATAGATATTTTGTAAAAGGGTAGAGAAGATGACAAAACAAGATTTTAATGAAGGACTTTTAGGGTTTTTAGACGCTTCGCCGACACCGTTTCATGCTACACAAAATATGGCGGGAATGTTTTCAAACGCCGGTTTTATAGAACTTAATGAAAAAGAGAAGTGGAACTTAGAAGCAGGAGAAAAATACTTTGTGACAAGAAACGATTCTTCGATCATAGCTTTTACATATCCGAAAAACTCAAAAGAGTACTTGATGGTAGGCTCACACACAGACTCGCCAAATCTAAAACTCAAACCAAATCCTGTTGTAAAAGAGCATGGGATTGTCAAGTTCGCAGTGGAGCCTTATGGAGGATTACTTTTAAACCCTTGGTTTGATCGTAACCTTGGACTTGCAGGTCGTGTCAACTACAGTGATAGCTCTAAAGCGGTAAAAAGTGCCCTTATTAATATTGATAAATCGATCGCTATGATCCCCTCATTAGCTATTCATCTAGATGATAAAGCAAATCAGGACAGAACTATTAACAGACAAACTGATATTTCGCCTGTTATTAGTTGCAATGAAGATTTTGATTTTGAGATCTTTATCAAAAATGAACTAGCTAAAATGGGGATCAAAGATGTTGAAGAGCTTTATGCGCATGAGCTAAGTTTATACGACACGCAAAACGCTTCTTATATCGGAGTAGAAGATGAGTTTATAGCAAGTGCAAGGCTTGATAACCTCCTTTCATGTTATGTTGGGATGCTTAGCATTTGCTCTATTCCTAACGATAAACCTATGCTTTTTGTTGCAAACGATCATGAAGAGGTTGGAAGTGATTCAACAAGTGGGGCAGGGGGAAGCTTTTTAGAATCGACTCTCAAGAGAATGTTTACTGATTTTGACGACTATGTAGCAATGGCAAGAAGCTCTATGATGATTAGTGCCGATAATGCTCATGCTATACATCCGAATTATCCGAGTAAACATGAACCAAACCATGCACCGTATATTAATGACGGGATCGTAATTAAAATAAATGCAAACCAGAGATATGCTTCAAACTCTACAACTATCTCTACATTCTTAGCAAATGCAAAACGTCTTGAAGCACAAACACAAACATTTGTTACACGCAGTGACCTTGGATGTGGCTCAACGATAGGACCGATTACCGCTACAAAAATAGGTATAGAGACAATCGATATAGGACTCCCAACTTGGGGAATGCACTCTATTCGTGAGATGGCTGGAAGTGATGATGCCTATGAGCTGTATAATATCTTGGTAGGGTTTAATATCTAATGTCTGAGAGTATTACGGTAGAAGAACTAAACTTACTGATAGAGCAAACCTATAAGGTTGAAAAAGAGTTTACAGAACTTAAAGAGTCTTATACACACCTGCAAAATACGGTAGAGAAGGTTGTTGAGTTTCTCCCTAATGCTATCTGGATATTAAATGATGATAATACCGTATTTCTACAAAACTCTAAAGCAAGAGAGCTATGGAGTCTCTTAAAGCTTATCGAGTATCAAGAGGATGATTACGAGATCCAGTTTGAAAACCGTTCATACATTGTAAAGAGCTCAACTTACAAAGACAAGATGATGCTTAGTGCTACTGATATTACCGAACAAAAAAGAAAAGAGAATCTTGCAACTATGGGGCAGATGGCTGCACATCTTTCTCACGAGATTAGAAACCCGATCGGTGCGATCTCGCTTATGAGTTCAACACTCAAAAAAAGGGTAATCCCGGAAAACATTCCAATAGTGGAAGAGATACAAAAGTCTGTTCATAGAATCGATAGAATCATAAAAGCTACTTTGATGTTCTCAAAAGGGGTAGATGCAAAAAAAGAGAGCTTTTATTTTAGTGAGTTAAAAGATGCTATGGATACATCTTTAGAATATTATGATCACTCTAAAGAGATCAATTTTATATATCCTCAAAATGACTTTATGATAAATGGGGACAAAGACCTTTTAGAGATGCTTTTTTCAAACTTTATCGTTAATGCAATCGATGCAATCGAAGAGGATGATAATGATGAGGGTGTCATAGAGATTAAGTATATCGAAGATGAGAATTATCACACATTTCATATCAGTGACAGTGGTGTAGCTATTAGTGATGAAGAGAACCTTTTTGAAGCTTTTAAAAGCACGAAACTAAAAGGAAACGGATTAGGTTTAGTCCTTTCAAAACAGATTGCTCAGGCACACGGCGGGGATGTCTCATTTTTAGACGGTGATAATAAAACTTTTGAAATTAAATTGTCAAAATATTAATATGGAATAACATTTGCTAATATCTCAAAAAACAGATGGAGAATTGTGATGCCGATAATACATGATAAAATCCTTTTGCTTCTCGACTATGTAAAAATTGATAGTGCTTCTATTGTTTGCCATTTTAAATGCAAAGAGTCAAATAAAGAGGTTATCTCAGAACTTGCATTTGAACCGTATGATGGAAAAATTGAGATCACGTGGAAAGAGATGTTATTGCATCCAATCGAGTCTTATAACAGATATTACCATACTCCGATAGTGATCTATTCTCACGATACACATGAAACGATTGTACTTAAAGCATTCCAAAAAGTTGCTAACCGTTTTAAATGGAATTCTGAAAAAAAACAGTACGTTTGTAACGATTAATATAATAAATACTTCTTACTTTCTTCTCTTTTCTCTATAAAAATATATACTTTTTTTGTTTGTTTATTTAGTATTTTAAATAGTTGAAATAGCTCTATATTAGAGTACTTTTTCATTGTTTTTATTAGTTTTTTAAATACAAGTTATAACTTGTAGTTAACTGCTTATCACATAAATATCACACAGAAGTTTTTGTGATAAAGAAAAATGTGATATATAAGAAAATCTTACTTTTTTAAAGTTCAATTAAATAATTAAATGTAATACTTAATGTGAATTTTATTAAAGGGGAGAAAAGAGAGAATGAATAATAAAAAATTATTAGTATCTCTAGCTGCGTCTGTTGCATTTATGTCAATGACTGCGACTACTGCTATGGCTTATGACAAGAACCCACCGTTCAAACTCAATAAGCTAAAGAAGTACACAGAAGTTGATGCAAATGGCAAGAAAACGGTTGGTTATGAACCAAAAAACGACTACAATGTATTCGTTAACTACGAACTTGGTATGCACTGTGTTGGTTTTGCTATGGATTATTGTTGTGTGATTCCACCATACAACTCAATTCAAGCACAAGCTATTTCATCAGGAAAGGCTGGAAAGTTACCAAAACTTTTAAGTCCGGATGATGATGTTAAATTATATTACTACACTAAAGATAACTCTTATAGTGAGGGTAATAAAATGAGATATTGGAACGTGCCAAAAGATGCTGACATGGATGGTCACTTAGATTCTGCCGGCGATAACGTTGCAAACTATGTTTGGACACACCTTTTTATCTATAAAGATTTAGAAGGTACTATTCCAGCAGGTGCTACAGATAAAGATCGTTTACGTGTAGGTATGCAGATCCCTGTAAATATTGATGCCGGTCCTTCAGGTATGCCAATGTCTGGCGGTTACCTAGAGTATGCAGGTAAAGATGGTGGTAATGTTGTTATGACTGACACACTTGTTCCACCTGTTAAAAATGTTAAGCTTGTTTTAACTGCTTCACATCTTTGGGATGCATTAGGTCTTCCTTTAACTGCATTTAACGATTCTACAAGAAGAGGTACAATCCGTTCTGTAACTGAAAAAGATTTCCAACCGTTCCAATACTCTACTGTAGAGATGCACGATAGAACTGGTAAAGGTATTAAAAATACTGACGGTACAGATGTAACTTACTTCGGTACCAACCCTGTTGATATTCCTAACTGTTACGCTTGTCACTCAAGAAACGGTAAAGCTGCTCAAATGGCAAGAGATGAAGGTATTACACAATCTGATGCTGAGTATAACTACTGGAAAGGTTATCCTGATGAGAGTGAATATATGGCGAGACTTTCTGAAGCAAGTATCAATATCCTTGGACTTCACGATGCTCACCACGGTACTACATTCTTAAGTGATTATAACTCAAAAGCTTCTGGTAACAGACTTGGTAAGACTGGTATGGTAAACTGTACAGACTGTCACGGTGATAACGTTTCTGGTAACTTACAAGAGCCTCGTCCAACTGCAACTGGTTATAAAGCTGTTAAAGCTAAGCCACTTTCTGAAGCTATCCACGGGTTCCACTTAGCTATGGTTCCAATGCCTGATGGTGCTGGTCGTTCACAAGCGTGTCAATCTTGTCACCCTACACACTTCCAAAACCCTAATATGAATGATGACTCTAATCCATTTAGAGTAACAGACAGATATGGTGAAGGTCGTTTCTCTAAAGGTGATATTAGAAAATCTGGTGGTGGATGTTATGTACGTCGTGACGCTCACTCTAATCCAAATGCTAAACCTCCGTTCTTCTTAAATGACTACGGTAAATGGCAATATAAAAATGTTGCACTTAAAGATGAGCATGGTAAAGATGCTGGTGAGTTAAGAGGTCTATACTGTACAAACTGTCATACAAAAGTTGCTCAAGGGTTCCAAAACTATGACAATTTAACAAACGACTCTAAACAAGAGGGTAAAACTCTAAGAAACAAATCTCTTAAAGAGATGATCGATGCTATCGCTGGCGGTGATGCGAAAAAATTTGCTTCTTATGCTGACCCTAAATCAACTGGTGATAATGAAGTATTAAAATACTATACTGAGCATAAATCAGCTACTTTAGTGAAAAATGCTGGTAAAGACGGTAAACTAGATCTTAAACCTTGGAATCATCCAGAGGGTGGAGATGTTCCTTATATCGCAGCTTCTGGTGGTAATGACTGGTGGTTAGCAGCATCTGAGCCTCACTGTGCGGACTGTCACATGGCACCGTTTGTTGAGCAAGATACTGGTGGTAAATACTTCCCAATCGATTTACCGAACAAATACTCTTTATACAGATACTCTAAAGCACACGGAGATATCGCATGTCAAACTTGTCACGAGTCTACACACGGACTTTACTCTACAAGATACGACGGTAAAGAGCGTTCTGTTGACGTAACTACACACGAACAAGCACTCCAATACTCACCAGATGGTGAATATGCTGGTCCTGTAACTTGTGCTGCATGTCACACAGTTAATGACAAAGGTGTTCCAATGCAACTTAAAGATACTGAGTATGAAAATGATTACTGGGCTTCAGTAACATTAGCACACTTTATGAGAGGTGGAGATCAAAAACTTTCTGTTAAACAGTTAGTAGAGAAATATCCATACGACAAATCTGCTAAAGTTGTAAAAGACGGGTGGAAATAATCCACTCTCTTAAAACTATCCCTTTCTTGGGGTAGTTTTTATTTTAATAAGAGTATATGTTTATATATTTTTATTAGAATAAAATCTCCATTACGAAACAATCAAGGAAAAAATAATGAATAAATATTTGAGTGCATTACTATTTGTATCTAGTTTAAGCAGTGTAGCTTCTGCAGAATTGGTAAAAAGTTATTTTGAATCAGGTGGACTCAAAGCGGAGACGAACTATAAAGACGGTACACGCACTGAGACAAGAGAAGGCATTAAAGATGGAATTGAAAAGATATACTATGAAGAGGGACCGCTTGCTTACAGTGTAAACTATATTGATGGAAAAAGAGACGGTAAACTGAGTTGGTTTGATAAAGAGGGACGTTTACTTGCTGAGATGTTTTACGATCATGGAAAGATGGAAGGTGTAGAGAAAGCTTACTATGTAAATGGTCAGATAAAACATCAGGTAAAATATGTAAATGATTTAAAAGAGGGGGTGCAAAAAGAGTACTTTGACAATGGTCAACTGGCACTTACGGTAACTTACAAACACAATAAAAAAGAGGGTGTACAAAAAGAGTATACGCAAGAGGGGAAACTTTATAGTGAGGTTACTTATAAAAACAACTATAAAGAGGGATACCAAAAATGGTATGACAAGAACGGAAATGTTGTAAAAAAAGAGTTTTTTAAACAAGACAGACCTGTAGATCTTATGAAAAAAGTTCAGGCAAAAAAAGCTGACGAAGCAGAAATCCAGATTAAAAGCATAGACTTCTCTCCACAAAAAGCAAGATAGGCTTACGAAAAGCCATTTTGCTACCATCCGTTATCTTTACTTTATTAGAATAACTTTTTTAAAAGGATAAAAACATGAAACAGATTTTATCGTTCATGGGCTCCATGAAAACCATGGCAGTTCTGATGTTAATTTTCGCATTTTCTATCGGTTATGCAACGATTATAGAAAATGATTTTGGAACTATGACAGCAAAGGCTGAAATATATAATGCTAAGTGGTTTGAGTTACTGCTTGGCTTACTGGCATTTAATCTTCTGCTCAACATGATTAACTACAGAATGTTTAGTGTTAAAAAAGCACCTATCTTTATTTTTCACTCTGCATTTTTCGTGATCTTGCTTGGTGCTGCGATTACTCGTTTTGTAGGTTTTGAAGGTAGTATGCATATTCGTGAAGGCTTAACTTCAAGCTCAATACTCTCTTCTGAGATCTATTTTGATGTAACTGCACAGCAAGAGAGTACATCTGTTTCATCTACTCAAAAAGTTTATCTCTCAAAAAGAGCAGAGAATCATCTAAACAGCAGTTTAGAAGTTAACGGAAAAAATGTTGACGTAAAACTTGTTGAATATATCCCTGATGCGATCGAGTCTATTGTAGAAGATCCAAACGGCAAGCCTATGTTAAATCTAATGATCACAGGCGGCGGACAAGGGAAAAAAGTTGCCTTAACAGAAGGAAGTTACTACGATGCGGGTAACTTTGTACTTGATTTTACAAGTGGACAAAAGTTTAATAAACCTACAATCGGTATCTTTGTAAAAGATGGTACATTGTATATGAACCATGAGATGAAACTCTCTTACTTTAGAATGGCAGACCGTGCTAAAGGGGAACTCGCTGCAAGCGAGAACGAGATATTCAATCAAAGAGTTCTATACAGTACAGATTTAGGAAGTTTTGTTTTAAGACAGTTCTTACCGAAAGCTATGAAAAAGATTGTAAGTGATCCAAATGCAAAAGCAAAAATGGCAGGACTTGACGTACTCCGTTTTAATGTGAGTGTAGGGGATAAAAATAAAGAGGTTTTACTTTACGGAAGAAAAGGTGTAGAGGGTGTTGTTGAACACGTTAACCTTGAGGGTATAGATGTAAGTCTGCGTTACGGTGCAAAAGAGATCCCTGTACCGTTTAGCATTACACTAAAAGATTTCCAACTTGACAGATACCCTGGCTCAATGTCACCGGCATCGTATGCAAGTGAAGTACAGCTAGTAGATAAGGAAAATGGAGTAGATATGCCGTATAGAATCTATATGAACCATGTTTTAGATTATCAAGGATATAGATTTTTCCAAGCATCTTATGACCGTGATGAAAAAGGAACGGTTTTATCTGTAAATCATGATCCGGGAACACTGCCTACATATATTGGGTACTTTTTACTTGCTCTTGGAATGTTCTGGTCACTTTTCTCTAAACAAAACAGATTTGCAAAACTTGCATCAAAAGCGAAAAAAGCGGCTGAGTGTCAACTGGTTCCGGCATTTATGGCAGGTATGCTGGTATTTGGTTTTGCAACAACTGCAAAAGCAGATGTAGAACCTGCAATCAAGACTATTCTTGCTTTTGACAAGGCACATGCAGATAAGTTTGGAGAGTTGATCGTTCAAGATACACAAGGGCGTATGAAGCCGTTAGATACACTCTCAACAGAGGTTTTAGCAAAGGTTCACAGAAGTGCAACATTAAAAGTAGGGAGTGATACATTAACTGCAAACCAAGTGATTGTAGGGATGATGATCAGACCAGATATTTATAGAGATATAAAACTGATCCGCACAGGTGATCCGAAAGTAAATGAAATTATCGGTGCTGCGTCAAATGCAAAATATGTATCGTTTTCTCAGTTTTTCCATGATGCAGAAAATATGCGCGGATATAAACTTGCTGAAATTGTTGATGAAGCTGCAAGAAAAGCACCTAAAGATAGAAACAAGTTAGATAAAAAAGCATTAGAGATTGATGAGAAAGTAAATGTTGTATATATGGTCTTTACTGGTTCTCTTATTAAAATTTGGCCAAAACCGGATGATGCGAACAATAAATGGCTAGCTACGATCGAAGCGTTAGAGACACTCTCTCCTGAATACGGTTTTATGATCAAAACTTTAGCATTTGATTATTTCACGGCACTTGATCGTTCAACACAAAGCGGTGACTGGAAAGATTCTGATACTGCTTTAAAACATATTGCAGATTTTCAAAAGAAATACGGTGCGGCTGTATATCCGAGTGAGAATAGTGTAAAAGCTGAAGTTTTTTACAACCATGCAAATATCTTTGAGAGATTGTATCCACTTTATCTTGTAATGGGGTTTGTACTTCTAATCCTTAGTTTTATCAAGATTGTTAAACCGACATTTAAAATGGATATTGTTGCAAAAGGTTCTTTATATCTATTAATAGTGTTCTTTATTGCACATACAATAGGTTTAGGACTTCGCTGGTATATCTCAGGACACGCTCCTTGGTCAAACGGATATGAGTCTATGATTTACATCGGTTGGGCTACGGTTCTTGCAGGGTTTATATTCTCTAAGCGTTCACCGATTACACTTGCTTCAACTTCGATACTGACGGGTCTTATCCTTTTTGTAGCGCACTTAAACTGGATGAATCCGCAAGTAACAAACTTGGTACCTGTACTTAACTCTTACTGGTTAAGTATCCACGTATCTATGATTACAGGTTCTTACGGTTTCTTAGGTCTTGGGGCATTGCTTGGGTTTATTACGCTGTTACTCTTTATCTTTAAAACAGAATCGAATGAGAGACAGATATCTCTTTCTATCAAAGAATTAAATGCGATCAATGAGATGAGTTTAATGATCGGTCTTGCGACACTAACTGTTGGAAACTTCCTTGGCGGTGTTTGGGCAAATGAGTCGTGGGGACGTTACTGGGGCTGGGATCCAAAAGAGACTTGGGCACTTGTAACTATTTTAGTATATGCGGTTGTAGTGCACTTAAGATTTATTAAGTCTATCTACAATGAGTTTAACTACAGTGTTATCTCTCTTTTAGCATTTACATCAGTTCTTATGACATATTTCGGAGTAAACTATTACTTAGCGGGTATGCACTCATATGCTAAAGGTGATCCGGTTCCTATTCCTGATTTTGTACCGGTTACGTATGCGATCATCTTTATCGTAATTGCACTTGCGTTTAGAAACAGAAAAGTTGCATAGGAGATTCTTTGGAATTTAATGGCTTTAGCGAAAAGACATTAGAGTTTTTAGAGTCTATTCGACAAAACAATAACAAGGAGTGGTTTGAGGCTCATAAAGATGAGTACACAAACCTCATTCTTGAGCCCTCTCGTGCTTTTGTAGAGGAGATGGGTGAACACCTTATGGCCTTAGAGCCTACAATCAATTTCGCACCCAAAATTAATCAATCCCTTTTTAGAATTTATCGCGATACAAGACGTATGGGAGCAAATAAACTTCCTATTAAACACCGTATCGGTATCATCTTTTGGCAGGGTCGTGCCAAACGCTTACAGAGCTCATCTTTTTATCTCCATTTTTCACCCGATGAACTTTTTGTAGCGGTTGGTGTAAGATGGTTTGAAAAGCCGATGTTAGATGCCTATCGCGAGTACATCAAAGATGATAGTAAAAGAGAAAAATTAGCCGAGATCTTAGAGACAATTACTGCGAAAGGGTACAGTATAATTGAGAAAGGGTACAAACGTTATCCAAGAGGTTTTGATAAAGAGATGGAGAATGTAGAACTCTCTTTATATAAAGGGATGGCAACATATAAAACGCTTAATCCACACTTGATCGAAGATGGTGAGAAATTTATTGATACGCTTTATAAGATTTATGAAGATATGCTTCCTCTACAACAGTTTATGTATGAGGTAAGTTTGCGGGTAAAAGATGAGTAGTGAATTTTTTGATTATTCTCTGCCGGAGTTAGATAGTGAAGATTTTACAACGCTACTTGAACATAAAAATGTTAAAATTAGTCGAATAATTAGTAATACGTTAAAAACTGAACAAAAGTTTTTAAGTGAAAAAGATGAGTGGGTAATTGTTCTGCAAGGGTGTGCAAAGTTAGAGATGAACGGTACTGTTCATAAGCTTACAAAAGGCAGTAGCTTGTTTATCCCTGCAAATACGGAACATAAGCTGCTAAAGACCAAAAAAGTCGTAGTTTGGCTGGCAGTATATATCGATTAGGAAAGAGATGAAAAAAGAAGCATTATTATTACTGAACATGGGCGGACCTAATAACCTTGAAGAGGTTGAAGTTTTTTTAAAAAACATGTTTAATGATAAAAATATTTTAACAATGAAGAGCGATCTGCTGAGAAAGTTTGTAGGCGGGATGATCACCTTTACAAGAACAGAGAGTTCTCAAGAGATATATAGAGAACTCGGTGGAAAATCTCCGATTGTGGGACATACAAAAAATCTTGTTAATAAACTTCAAGAGAAGCTTGGTGAAAGTGTAATCGTAGATTTTGTAATGCGCTATACACCGCCATTTGCAGATGAAGTGATTGAGCGCTTAAATAAAGAGGATGTGGATAAGATCTATCTTATCCCTATGTATCCGCAATACTCGACAACTACAACAAAGTCATCTTTAGAAGATTTTGAAGAGACTTATCATGACAGCGAAGGTGATGCACTAGTAGTTGAGATCAAACATTACTTTGAAAGTGAAAAATACAACCAAGCGGTTTTAGAGAAGATCAAAGAGAGTGTAGGTTCTGATGACTACAAAGATTTTGACATTATTTTCTCGGCACATGGACTTCCTCAAAAGATCGTAGATGCTGGTGATGTATATGAAAAACATGTAAACAGACACGTTTCTATTTTAAAAGAGATGATGGCAAATGAGGGGATGGATTTTCATGAAGTACATCTCGCATACCAGTCAAAAGTTGGGCCTATGAAATGGTTGGAGCCTTCACTTGAAGATAAACTTAGAACTGTTCGTAATCGCGGTGTCATCATCTTTCCTATCGCTTTTACGATCGACAATTCTGAGACTGACTTTGAGCTTGATATTGAGTATAGAGAGATCGCTGAAGAGTTAGGCTTTAAAGAGTATAGAGTTGCAAAATGTTTAAACGACAGCGACCTATTTGTAGAAGCACTTTTAGAGATCTACGAGAAGATGAAATAGAGTAAAAATACAATGCAAAAAATAGTTATTTTCGATATGGACGGGACTCTAATAGATTCTAAAAAAGATATTACTATCTCAATTAATTATGTTCGGGAACTCAACCACTCTCTTGAACCGCTTAGTGAAGCATTTGTTGTAGATGCTATCAATGCTCATGAGCGAAACTTGGCAAAGATGTTTTATAATACAGAGCTTTACGAAGAACGCGATCGTGTGATCTTTGAGAAGCACTATAAAGAGCAGTGTATCCAAAATCCATATCTTTATGAGGGAGTTGAAGAGCTGTTGCATGACCTAAAAGCAAACGACATTAAACTCTCTGTTGCCACAAATGCACCCACAATTTTTGCACAAACAATGTTGGAGTCGTTAAAAGTGAAAGAGCTTTTTGATGTAATTATCGGTGCAGACAAGGTGAAAAAATCAAAGCCGCATCCAGATATGTTACACCATATTTTAGAGAACTATAACTATATGAACAAGAGGGATCGTGCCTGGATGGTTGGAGATAACTCTAAAGATATGGAAGCTGCCACAAATGCACAAATCGATGCTATATTTGCAGCATGGGGATTTTCGAGTTTTGGTACACATAATGTTATTGCAAAAATACCCCAAGAGGTGGCATCTATAGTTTTATAAAAAATTATGATAGAATAACTTACACAATACAACACTGTAAGGCTTATTATGTTATCTACAGATTTTTTAGTAAGTTTTGGTTTTATGGCTTTACTCTTTTTACGACAAGTTTATATCCTGAAACAACCAAATAAAATAAATTACGCCCCCTTAATGCTCTCCATAGGCTTTATAGCTACTATATTACATATCATTACAGCTCCCGATAACATAGATACATTTAAACTCTTTCGAGAGTCGCTTTTCCCATTATTAGTCTCTTTGGTACTTTTTGTAATTATGAATATTATGCATCAGACTCAACAATCTGCAGTAGCTAAAAACCAGGAGAATTTTATAAAGGTTTTGGGAAGTGAACTCTCAGAGTTAAAGTCCTTTATACTAGAACTCGAAAAAAGGATGACTCTCGCACAACAGGAAGATAGAGAGATTCAGGCACAAAATATTGAAAAGTTTAAAAAAGACCTTGTCGCTCTTGATAAGATTCAGTCCAATCAGATGAAGTTTGTCGATATGTTCGGAGATGTGGAGAATTCACTTGGCGATGTAAAAAAAGAGTATAAATATTTTAGTGAAGTACAATTACCTGAGCTTGATCGTGTAGTGCATAAACATATAGATATTTTACGCGTAGCGGAGCAGGAACACTATAATAACCTGAAGTCTATAATTGAGCAGGATAAAGAGAACAAAACCAACTTTGTTCAAAATATCCAAGAGGTGAAGAAAACTTTAGAGGGGTTACAAAATATCTCCCATGAGATTGCAAACTCCATTATTCAACAGACGCTTTCACAACTCTCAGGTGTTACAAAGTCATATGAATCACAGATCAATTTATTAAGAACACACAGTGAGGGGATAAAAACATCTTTAAGTGAAGATGATGCTATTCTCTCGAACATACGTTCTCAAAGTGAACTTCTTCTACAGCAGATCTCTCTAATGGCTAATAAAATGGCTGATTTTCAGCAAAAACAGATGGTGTTTAACGATGTATATAAAAATATAGAGGGGTTAATAAGCGATATAGAAGCGATTAAATCAGATTATGTAAAAGCCCAATCACAACTCTCTAATATCTCTTTAGAACTTCTTGAAACAAAAGATCAGAAGGTATATGAGATGAAGAAAAACTTAGATGAGTTAAGTGAAGTTATCTCTAAGAAGATAGATGAGTCTTTAGAACAGCTGCATGAGCATTATCATATAGCGAGTAAAGATATTACACAAAGTGTGCAGATGTTAACGAAAAGAGCACAAATTCAAAAAGGGTATGGGGAGAGTTAAAGTGACTAGAGAGTCACTTTAAAAATAGTTACTTTGTTTGTGCACTATTATTTTTGTATTCAAGAAGCATCTGATCAAGAATATTAAAGAGAGTTTCACTTGAATTTTCCATTTTAACAAACTCGTCAATAATTGCAGAATTGTTGTTCTCATTATAGCCACTTTCTGCAATTTCTGCAGCTCTATTCGCAGCTTCGTGTACAGTTTTATGTAAGGCTTGGAGTTTTGAAAAGGCAGATGTGGT
Source organism: Sulfurimonas marina (assembly GCF_014905095.1). NCBI lineage: Bacteria > Pseudomonadati > Campylobacterota > Epsilonproteobacteria > Campylobacterales > Sulfurimonadaceae > Sulfurimonas > Sulfurimonas marina. The sequence continues at coordinate 954,966 of NZ_CP041165.1, forward strand.
AGGACCGAATTTCGATTTAGCATCTTCCGCTTTCCAATGTGTTAAACGGCATGAACTATGTTCACGAAGACCTTTTGGTCCCTTATGTGAAATAACATTGCTAAATGCATCAGATTTAAAGAGAATATGATCGATTTTAACAAGAATTACCATTAGATTACTTTCTAGATCTTGAGAACCTTGTTTCATTGAGTTGGCATTAAGGTTAAAGTTGTCCAGAACGCTTTTGAAACTTTCGATCATTTGTGTAGCTTCATCAGATACTACACTCATAACATCAGCAGCTTCAGATATAGAACCGGTTTCTTGCTGTAGTGTTTGAATGGAGATACTAATCTCACTTGTTGCTTTTTGTGTTCGCTCCGCAAGTTTTCTTACTTCATCGGCAACAACTGCAAATCCACGTCCATGCTCACCGGCACGAGCAGCTTCAATAGCAGCATTAAGAGAAAGAAGGTTTGTTTGTTCGGCAATATCTTTAATAAGGTTTACAACTTCACCAATTTCATTTGCTCTGCTTTGAAGTGAATCTACGGCATGGTTGTTATTTTCTATAGATTCTGTAAGTGTAGAGAGTTTTGTAATTATTTCATTCGCTTCATCGATACTTTGGTTTGATGCAATTGCAGTTTCATCAGCTTTTTCAGCAGTTTCATTTAATTGTTGTACACCTTCTGCAAGCTGGCTTTGGATCATACCAAAGCTTACATTTAAAGGTTTACCGGTTTTACCAAGCTCTGAAGCAAAGTTTTTCTCTTTTTGCAGAGTAAACTCTTGTTCCATTGCGTCAATTGCTGCATTGATCTTATCTGCAGTTTTATGAAAAGTGTAATTTAAACCGTTTGCATCAACTCTTCTAAAATATTTGTTTTTTGAAGCATAATCGATGGCCGTATTAACTTCTCTTACAAATACCTCTAATTGATCCATAAAATAGTTTACATCCCATGCAAGCTTACCGAGAATACCTTTTTCATCTATGTTAGTAACACGGATCTCAAAATCACCTGCTAATCCATTTTCAAAAATCTCTTGAGTATGGTGAAGAGATTTTTCCACTTTATTTAAGTAGAAAAAGATAAAAATTGCTAAAAAGATATTTAACAGATTAAATGTCATTGTTAAGAAATGAAATTCATACATAAACGACGTAATCGCAGTTGTCGCAAAAACAGTTATTAAAATGGCGATATTTGCGTAATGGATCTTAGATAGAGAGGATAAATTCTTCATAGTTCATTCCTTTTTTTTCTAGTAAATCTGTTAAGTACTTATATGATGCTTCTACACCGTTACTTTTTTCAATTTGAAGCATCTCTGTATAGAGTTTCGAAATAAACTCTATAGCTGATTTTGAAGGTTTTCTACGAACTGAGAAATAACCTATAATCTTGTCATTTTTATCATACGAAGGTGTTACGTTTGCTAAAACCCAGTAATAAGAACCGTCTTTACATAAGTTCTTCACATAAGCATTTAATTCCTCTTTATCCTGAATGGTATTCCATAAAAGCTTGAAAATAGCGCGAGGCATATCCGGATGTCTCAAAATATTATGAGGTTTACCTAAAAGTTCTTCCTCTTGATATCCACTCATACGGATAAATATCTCATTACCGTAAGTGATAATCCCTTTAGGATCAGTTTTTGAAACAATAATTTCATTTTCACCAAATGAGATCTCATTGTTTTTTGGTGTTGGTCTTGACACTTCTGCCTCCTAAAATTACTTCTGATTCTGTTATTATAACATTTTTTAATATTGAGGGCGTATGGTAGGCAATAAATACTAACAATATACTTAAAGTGGTGTATGCAACAAATTCTTAATTTTTATTAAAGTTGCATATGCTACTATTTTGAAATATGTTTATTTTGGAGTAGTGATGTCTTATAGTTTAGAAACTTCTATAGGCTACCAAACAAACTTGGTAGCTACAATTTTAAAAACAAGTTTTACGAAGTTAATTCAACCAAGGTTTGGTATTGCAGCAGAGCAGTTTGCAACTTTGAAAATTATTAACGAGGAACAGGAGATTTCGCAAACTAAAATTGCCGAGCTCTTAGGTAAAGATAAAACAACGGTAGGGCGTTCTATAGAATCACTCATCAAAAAAGGTCTTTTAAAGAGAGAAGAGTGTTATATAGATAAACGAGCTAACAGAGTTTCATTAACTCCTGAGGCAAAAGAGATTTTAGCTGGTGCCAACAAGATAGCATTTCAGTACAATGAAGGATTAAAACAGAAGATAACTGAAAAAGAGTTAGAGGTTTATTTTAAAGTGTTAAACACTATTTTACAAGAGAGTAAAAATATTGAATTAGAGATAGAGAGAGGAAACTAAGAATGAAGTATCAATTAACAAAAATATCTTTAGCAGTGAGTTTGTTATTTACAACTGCACTTACTGCAAAAGAGACAACAAATCCTGCTGCAGCGGCACCTAAAGTGGATGTATATGTAGTAAAGAAGGCGAAAGAGGCTCCCGTATCGTTAGAGTATCCCTCTCGTATAACATCTGCAAAAGATGTAACTATTACTGCAAGGGTATCGGGTGTGTTAGAGAAACAACTCTACACAGAGGGCTCTTTAGTCTCTAAAGGTACACCTATGTATAAAATTGAGCCTGATATCTATGAAGCAGAAGTTGCAAGTAAAAAAGCAGATTTAAATGTAGCAACTGTTCAATTTGAAAAAGCGCAAAAAGATTGGGAGCGTGCAGAGGGACTATACAGTGAAAAAGCGATTAGCGAGCAGGATAAAGATACAGCATATTTTGCTTATCTCTCAGCAAAGGCAAATGTTGACGCTGCACATGCAGAGCTGCAAAAAGTGCAGGTGAATCTAAACTATACAAATGTACGTGCAACGATAAGCGGCGTTACAGGGATGAGAATGGTTGATGAGGGTGATTATGTAACTGTTGGGACAGCGCTGGTAAAACTAACACAAACAGATCCTATATATGCCGAATTTTCTATCCCTGAAATTAGTAAGCTCAAACAAAAATATTCTTTAGCTAACGGCTCTTGGAAGGAATTGCAAAAAGCAAAACTTCAGGCTGTACTTGTGATTGACGGTAAAGAGTATGAAGAAAACGGGCGTATAGACTTTATAGATACGCGTGTGGACAATGCAACGTCAACACTTAAAGCACGTGCAGTGTTTAAAAACAAAGATGCAAAACTTGTAGCAGGTGAATTTGCAAAGCTAAAACTTATAGGTGTAGTTTCAAAAAATGTGCTTTTTGTTCCTCAAAAATCGGTGCTTCAAAACCCTTTAGGGACTATCGTATTTGTAGTAGTTGATGGAAAGGTAGCTGTAAGACCTGTAAAAATTATTGAAGCATCAGGTGACAAGTTTATAGTTTCAGGTGTACAGCCAAAAGATGTTGTGATTGTAAACAACTTTTTTAGAATCAAGCCTAACACTCCAGTTAGCATAGATAAAACAATTAATGCTCAGGAAAAATAATGTTTTCTAAATTTTTTATAAATAGACCGATATTCTCGGCAGTTTTATCGATAGTGATAATAATTGCCGGTTTTATCTCTATAAAATCATTACCGGTTCAAGCGTATCCGAGTGTTGTGCCTGTTCAGATAAATGTTCAAGCCGTTTATCCGGGAGCAGATGCACAGACACTCTCTAAAACAGTTGCAGCACCTTTAGAAGAGGCTGTAAATGGTGTAGATAATATGATCTACATGACTTCAACGGCTTCGCCGAGCGGTATCGTTACTCTAAGTGTCCTTTTTAAGATCGGAACAGACCCTGATCAGGCAAATGTTGATGTAAACAACCGTGTGCAGTTAGCAATCTCTAAGCTGCCTCAATCGGTACGCGATCAAGGGGTAAGTGTAAGAAAACGCTCACCTGATATGTTAAAAGTTTTGGCTTTTACATCTGAAGGAGAAAAGCACGATACTATTTATATCTCTAACTATGTACTTGTAAATGTTTTAGATGATATTAAACGTATACCTGGAGTAGGGGATGCTTATATCTTCGGAAGTAAAGATTATGCTATTCGTGTATGGATAGACCCCGATAAACTGGCAAACTATAACTTAACTATTACAGATGTAGTAAATGCTATTAAGAGTCAAAACAACCAATATGCTGCTGGACAACTGGGACAAGAGCCTATAAACTCTCACCCCGTATATACATATACGGTACGTGCACAAGGACGCCTGCAGTCTCCTGAACAGTTTTCAAACATTATTTTACGCTCAAACCCTGACGGTTCAGCTTTAAGACTCAAAGATGTCTCAAACGTAGAACTGGGCTCTGAATCGTATTATTTCCAGGCGACTTTTAATAAAGAGCCTATGATGCCTATGGGAGTTTTTCTCGCACCTGGTGCAAACGCTTTAGAGGTTTCAGAAGCACTCGATAAAACTTTGGAGGAGCTTTCTCAAAACTTCCCTGAAGATATAAAGATTAGTGTACCTTACGATCCGACTGAGTTTGTTGAGCAGTCGATCGAAGAGGTGATCTTTACGCTGATTCTCTCGATTATTTTGGTTGTAGCTATCATATACTTGTTTTTAGGAAATTTTAGAGCGACAATTATTCCAGTTCTTGCTATTCCAGTTTCGATCATCGGGACATTTGCAGGTTTTTATGCGATGGATTTTTCGATCAACTTGCTGACACTTTTTGGACTCACACTTGCGATCGGTTTGGTTGTTGATGATGCCATTGTTGTTATTGAGAATGTTGAGAGGATCTTAAAAGAGAATAAACATCTTAGTGTTAAAGAGGCTACGACAAAAGCGATGCAGGAGATAACAGGGCCTGTAATTGCTATTGTACTTGTACTCTCGGCGGTATTTATCCCTGCTGCATTTATGGGTGGTTTTAGTGGAAAGCTATATCAGCAGTTTGCTATTACGATTGTAATTTCGGTAATGATTTCTGGGATTATCGCTTTAACATTAACGCCGTCGCTATGTGCACTTTTCTTAAAACATGAAGAGTCGACACCGTTTTGGCCTATCCGTAAATTTAACGAGTTCTTTGAAAAAGCAACTGAGAGTTTTACCTCAGGTGTTCAGCGTGTTTTACGCTATAGTGTGCTCAATATTCTCCTTTTCTTTGTGATGATAGGTGCAGCGTATATGATCATGCTGCGTCTGCCTACAGGGCTTGTTCCAAATGAGGATCAGGGAACTATTATGGTTATTCAAAATATGATGCCGGGTACTTCATTACAACGTACAAAAGCTGTAACGGATGAAGTGAGCAAACAGCTCTTAGATGATCCTCAAGTTACAAAGTCGGCGGGACTTTCAGGTCTTGATATTACAACTTTTGCATATAAAACAGATTCTGCGATCTCTTTTGTGCATCTAACGGACTGGGGTGAGAGAAAAGATCCTGGATCTTCAGCTCAGGCGATTGCCGGAAAATATATGGGGCAGTTCTCACAAAACAAAGAAGCATTTTTATTTGTAGTAACACCACCGCCGATTCGCGGTATGAGTACAACGGGCGGATTTGAGATGTATATCCAAGATAGAACGGGCGGCGAGCTTACAACGCTTAACGGTTATGTTCAAGAGATTATAAAACAGGCGAATGCTCGTGCTGAACTTATGGGGGTTAGAACGACACTCAACACAAATGTACCTCAGTATATGATAACGGTTGATGAGGAAAAAGCAAAAGCACTCGGTGTAAGTGTCTCTGACATATATACGACTCTGCAGGCGAATTTTGGGCAAAAGTATGTAAACGATTTTAACCTTTTTGGACGTACTTACCATGTTAATATCCAAGCTAAAAGTGAGTACCGCGAAGGGATTGAAGACTATAAAAATGTTTTTGTAAAAGCGATCGGCGGGGCACTAATACCTATTAGTGAAATGGTGGAGATCAAGCGTATAGTGGGACCGAGTATCATTCAGCGCTTTAATATGTTTGACTCGGCAAAAATCTCAGGGACGGCTAAACCTGGATATAGTTCCGGTGATGCGCTAAAAGCTATCGAAGAGGTTGCTAAAAATGTACTTCCTGAGGGGTATAGTATAAGCTGGGCAGGGACTTCGTATCAGGAGAAAAAATTAGCAGGTACTACAAACCTTGCGTTTGTGTATGCAATCATCTTTGTATTTTTAATCCTGGCAGCACTTTATGAGAGCTGGAGCATTCCGTTTGCCGTTATTTTGGCTGTACCTTTTGCATTCTTTGGAGCTGTTTTAGGACTATGGCTGCGAGGACTCGAGAGTGATATCTACTTTCAGGTAGGACTCATTACCCTTGTCGGGCTTGCGGCAAAGAATGCTATTCTTATGGTAGAGTTTGCTATGCAGCGTCTGCGCAGCGGCTATACTCTTTTAGAAGCAACGATTGATGGGGCAAAAGTGCGTTTTAGACCTATTGTTATGACATCGTTTGCATTTATTATGGGGACACTGCCGTTGGCTCTTAGCATCGGTGCAGGAGCGAACAGTCGTCATATTATAGGGACAACGGTAGTTGGCGGTATGGTGATACTGACTTTAATCGGTATCTTTTTCGTACCGCTTTTTTACTATCTCATTATGAGTGTAAAAAATAAATTTTTTAATAAAGGAGACTCAGATGAAAACTAAAGTTTTACTGGCTCTTAGTGCCTCGGTTTTATTCTTTTCGGCATGTTCATTGGCTCCTGAGTATAAAAAACCGCAGATGCAGCTTCCGGCTGCACAAAAAGAGATAAATGTAAATGAGGAGTGGTTCAAAACTTTTAATGATCAAAAGCTAAACTTATTGATCGCAGAAGCACTGAAAAACAATGATGATCTAAAACTTGCGGTGGCTAACGTTCAAAAAGCACGCGCACAGTATGACATTAGCGATGCTGATCTTTATCCGCAGTTGGATCTTAGCGGTTCAGCCTTGAGACAAAAAAGAAGTGTAAACGCATACCCTGGATTTTTCGGAGGTTTGTACAATGACTTCAGTATGAGTGCCAGTATGTCTTATGAGTTCGATTTCTGGGGAAAAAATTCCAATCAAAGAGATGCGAATCTGGCAAATTTTTTGGCAGTAGATGCAAATAAAGAATCTCTTCGCATCTCTCTCATTACTGATGTTGCTACTTACTATTTTAATCTTGTAGCTGTAGAGGAGCAACTAAAAATTGCACAGGAGAGTCTCAAAAACTATGAAGAGTCTCTTGCTTACAGAGAAAAACAGTATAAGTACGGTGTTATAGATTCACTCACACTTGCTCAGTCAAAGGCTGAGGCAGCTTCTGTAAGAACTACGATAGATGCTTTAAACGTTACAAAGGTGAAGATTCAAAGTTCATTGGTTATCTTACTAGGGCGTTCACCTAAAGAGATCTTTGAGGGCTTTATAGATACTAAAACAGAGTTGCCGGAGTTTGTTAAAATTCCGACAACATTGCCGACAAATCTTTTACAAAATCGTCCAGATGTAAAAATAGCGGAGGAGAATCTAAAAGCAAAAACGGCACTGATCGGTGTTGCCAAAGCTGCATATTTTCCAAACCTTTCAATCACGGGTAGTTACGGTTTTCAAAGCCAGAAGGTAAGTAACCTTGCAAACAGTAACTCTCAGGTATGGGGGATCGGGCCTAGCTTGTATATGCCTCTATTTGATTTTGGAAGGATATCAGCTTCTGTAAAGGTTACGGATGCAGAACAAAAAGCAGCCTTAATAGAGTACGGTAAAACGGTAAAAAATGCTTATAAAGAGGTGTTTGATTCCCTGCAGTCTATTAAAGCTATGCAATCAAAGAAAGAGTCTATGGAACAGGAAGTTGCTGCGTATGATGAAGCGTACAGAGTTGCGAAGAAAAAGTATGCAATCGGAACAACTAGTTACCTTGATGTACTTATTGCACAAAACTTACTTTTAAATTCACAACTGGCGTATGTAACGACAAGATCTGAACTTTTAATTGAAGAAGCGACACTTTACAAAGCACTTGGCGGTGGTTGGAGAAGTGTAAAAGATTAGTAACTTTTAAGAGTAACTTCTCTATACTAGAGTTAACTTAACTTTAGGAGAGAGCAGATGAGACAGTATGAAACATATAAGTGTAGTGTTTGCGGGAACGAAGTAGAGGTGCAGCATGTAGGCGGCGGAACATTAGTATGTTGCGGAAAGCATATGGATTGTATTACTGAGGATCTCACTGCCGTAAACCTGATGAAAGCATTTGCAGGAGAGTCTCAGGCGAGAAACAAGTATGAGTTTTTCGGTGAGCTTGCCCGTGAAGCGGGATGGCATGCGATCGCTGATCATTTTGCTGAAGCTGCAATGAATGAAAAGTATCATGCAAGAGCTGAATATGAGGCGTATAACAAACTGATGCACGGAATCGAGATGCATGAAACGCTTAAAAATCTCGATATCGCCATAGAGGGTGAACATTACGAACATACCGAGATGTATCCGAACTTTGCCAAAATCGCAGAGGATGAGGGGCATAAAGAGATCGCACGTTTGTTAAAAGCGATCGCAAAAGTGGAAGTGGAACATGAACGTGAGTATGCCGAATTAAAAAAGGCATTAGAGGCTGAAGGATTTTTTAACAGCAGTGAAGATGAGTACTGGGTTTGTGAAGTGTGCGGTCATGTACACAGAGGGAAAAAACCGCCAAAAGCGTGTCCGCTTTGTAAAGTACCCCAAGAGTACTTTAAAAGGGAACATCTTTATTAAAAGTGATATGTAGCATTTAAAATAATATTTTGAATGATCACGTTTTCATTGTTAAGCGGTACCTCTTTAGCTCTTTGGTAGACATATTTTGCATGGAGCTCAAAGTTCTCAAAATGTTTTCCGACTCCAGCCATATATGTTCTGTCGATCTCCATTGGATGGTGCTGCACACGAAAACCGTCAAACATAATTCCAAACAATCTTTTCCCAAAAAGTGCTGCCGCTCCAAAATGGTATGAGCCAAAGGCAGCATGAACTTTTGCACCTGCTGTGTAGTAGTTGCTTAGTGCATTTTTTAGTGCTATTTCATTCTCTTTATCAGCAATGTGGATATATTTTCCGATAAGAACCATATTTGCATTGAAACCTTCAAACTTATGTTTTATTTTGTATTTGATATCGCTCTGATATACATCAAAGTTTTTGTAATCGCTAAAATACTCGACAAGTTGCAGCTCTTTATATCTGTATCCAACTGCATAGATATTTGTATTGTCAAGTTTTGGCAGTAGCTTCCCGTATTTGTTTACACCACCAATCATAATGTTGTCATCTACATAGATATATTCAAATAACAAAGCGTTATTTTTATTGAGCTTATGCGTGTATAGCAGGTAGTACTTATTTACTTTAAGATCATCATCAAGCGGCGGTTGGTAAGTTTGTGTTACTGCTCTTTCATACATAGCTTCAAGTTTATTGCTGTTTGTAGCGTATGAACCATAGGCACTGAACCTTTGCCCCTCGTATTTTTGTTTCGAATTATCAAATGTAAAGTTGTCATAACTTAATGTTAGAGTTGTGTTTTCAGCGCTTAAAGAGATGCCAAAAAACAACACGAATAGTAGTGTGTATAATTTTGTCATAGTTGTTTATTCCTCTGTATTTATAAAAATGTTGATTTGTATTGATTAAAAAAGAGGAGAACTAGGGGGTGCGGTGCTGAAAAAGCCTTTGAAGTTTATAGCTAGTTTGATAGAAGTTTCTGATTCAATATGTTCATATGAATAAGGTATGAAAACAGAACTATCAGTTGGAGTATCTAACGAGATATTTTGAAAGTTTTTAACAACGATACAGAGTTCGCACTCTGTATCGTCACAAGTGTTATCTAAATGAACATGTGAAGCACTAAGGTATGATGATCCAAGAAAAAAGACCAATACTATTTGAGATATTAGTGTTAGAAATGTTTTTTTGACCATCTATATAAGTAGCCTAGGTTATTTTACAGGTGCGTTTTTTACGCTGTTTGCAACTGCCATTGCTGCAATCCCGCCTTTTACAATTTGGATGTTTTTGAAACCTATTTGTTGTAAACCTGAAGCAGCAAGAAGTTCACGAGCTCCTGAATGACATACTATTACGATAGGTTTATCTGTTGGAAGTTTATTAAGGTTTGCCTCCTCAAAAAGGTTCTCTAAAGGGATCTTTACAGTATTGTCAGTTACAAGGCTAACAACAGATGTTTCACCTGGTGTACGTACGTCAAGAAGGATAAAATCTTTTTTCTCACGTAACATTTTCATTACCGCTTCTGCAGTAACTGTAAGTTTTGAATTTGCTAAATTTTTTTGTGTAAGTTTTGAATAAAACGTGTTAAGTTTTTCCGCTTGTGTGTTATCAAGTGCCATAGCACTTACTGAAAGTGAGGCGACGGCTAAAAGTGTAATTAATCTGTTCATTATATATTTTCTCCTTATGAAAATTATAATGTAATTATATACTCTAATGCTGTTGCATTGCTTAAAGAAAAGGTTTAGAGATCATTGATTACAATTCGCTAATTTTTTTAAAGGGTCTTAATGCGTTTTTTTCTTTTGTTAGTTAGTTTAGTGTCATATGCTTTTGCGGTTGTAACAATTGCACCTGTGGAGATAGGGAGTAAACCGGGTGTCAGTGGGTTAGTAGAGGTCTCAGTACAAAATGCGAGAGGAAATACCGAAAAAGACGAATATAAAGGCGGAGTAAAAGTTCAGTATGACAATAACAGCTCATATGTAACATGGTTGCAGGCAAGTGCAAATTATGCAGAGGTTGAAGGTGTTAAAAATACAAATAAAACATATCTGCATCTTCGTTATATACATACTTTTTATGATAAAAAAGATATAAATTATGAGTTTTTCGGTCAGTCTCAAACAAATGAGTTTACAAAGATAAAGCATCGCTATTTGTTAGGGGGCGGGTATCGTTTTCATATTTTTCATCAAATGATGGGGAAAATGTATGTAGGTGCAGGTGTATTTGGTGAATATATCAACTATACTACACAGATCGATCCTCGTGAAAATAATGCAAGAGCAAATATTTATATCTCGTACACTAATAAATTTAGTGATGATGCAAAAATTAGTTATATAGGATATTATCAACCAAAAGTTGATAACACAAGCGACTATATTGTTACAAATGCTTTAGAGTTGGAAGTAAATGTATATAAAAAGTTTTTTGTCTCTTTAAAAGTAAATTTTGATTACGATTCAGATCCTGCGCTTTTTGTTGATAAAAGAGACTTTACGCAGGCAACAAGTTTAGTGTATAAATTTTGATTTACAACTTTTAATATATATTTTGAGTATTACTTTTCATTTCTTGCAGTTTCCACAACACTATTATAAATGACAATAATGCGAAAAGTGCACCTGTGTAAAATGTAAAGGAAGAGTTGAAACTTTGCCAAAGCCAACCGGCAAATATACTTGAAAGCAGCATGGATAGACCACTAAAAAGATTGAAAAAACCAAAAGCGCTTCCCCTTTTGTCTCTTGGGGCTGTATCGGCAACCATAGCTGTTAGTATCCCTTGAGAAAACCCCATATGAATTCCCCATAAGAAAGCTCCCAAAAAGATAGTTATATAAGATGAAGCATTTGCCAGTATTAGATCAGATACTATCAAAAATAGAAGTCCCAAAGAGAGCATATGTTTACGTTCTAGTCTGTCGCTGAGTACTCCGGCAGGATATGCACTAAAGACATAGGCAATTGACATTACAACCATAACAAGGGGGACAAACTCTATTTTAAAACCTGCTTCCTGTGCTTTTAAAATTAAAAAGGCTTCACTGAAACGGGCGAGCATAAAAAGTGAACCGATCGTAACTACGATCCAAAATGAGGTAGAAAAAGAGCTCATGATAGAGAGTGAAAATATCTGTTTTGTTTTAACTGTTCTTTTTACATGAGAGGGTTCTTTGACCTTAAAGAAAATAATATAGATTGTAAAGAGTGCAGGGATAAAGGCAAACCATAAAGCTAAGCGGATATCATCCAACAAAAACAATAATGCAACCGCAGCAAGAGGACCGAGTACTGCACCTATCGTATCCATTGATTGGCGCAGTCCGTAACTTGCACCCGTTATCTCTTTTGGTGTTACGTCTGCTATGAGTGCATCTCTTGGAGCATCTCGTACTCCTTTACCGATTCGATCGGCGAATCGTGCAAAAAATACAGTCTCCATATGTTGTGCAAGAGGGAAGAAAGGTTTAGAAAAAGTAGAAAGTCCGTATCCTATAAGTAATAGTATTTTTCTTTTCCCTATAGCATCACTGATACTCCCGGAGAAAACTTTTATGATTAGAGCAGTGGCTTCAGCAACCCCTTCGATAATACCAACCTCTAACATACTTGTATGTAAAACATTGACCAATAATAAAGGTAAAAGGCTGTGTACAAGCTCTGAGGATAAGTCCATAAACAATGAAACAAAGCCAAGCATAAATACTGTTGTAGGGATATTGTTCTTCATTTTTTTCTAGCCTATAAATTATTAATGGATTGTATATAGCTGATACTATTATATCTTTTTGTGAGGTGAGTGTTGAGAATAAGCTTTGATACTTTTAAAAAACATATAAAGAAACAACACTATATAATTTTCTATACAAATAAAGCTCTTTTTATCGATCAACTTTCTTAAAATCAGGAGTTTAAGGGAAATTTAGTATCTGATTTTTTTCCAAAAGGTACAGTAATTTGCAACTATTGGATGATAAGTCTTTTAAAGTACTTGCTATTAAACAATTGTTCAGCTATACTTCGACCATCGAATGATGATTTAGAGTTTCATCTAATGCAAGATTTTTATTGCTTACTTACAGTTTACAGTATTAACCTCCCAACAGAACAACACTCCACATTATAATTTTGAGCATTTCAGTAATGATATGTATTAACAATTTAAGGAATTGCTATGGCAACTCAAGTAAATGGAACTATTAAATGGTTCAATAAAGACAAAGGTTTCGGTTTTATCGGACAAGACAATGGTGGTGAAGATGTATTTGTACATTACCGTCAACTAAGTAATTATGATGATAGAACTTCCCTAAATGATGGTCAAAAAGTGATTTTTGAAATAGGGCAAGGAACAAAAGGTCCACAGGCTGAGAACGTTAGACTCTCATAAAAGTACAAATGGGCAGAGTTATCTGCCTAATATTTAAAATAAAGACTTCCATCCTTTCCATTTGTAAGCTTCTTTTTACTGATACAAAACACTTACTAAATATATCGCGGAATAGAGCAGTTCGGTAGCTCGTTGGGCTCATAACCCAAAGGTCGTTGGTTCAAATCCAACTTCCGCAACCAATCAAAAAAATAAGGTGAGAATTTGCCAATAGACATAAAAAGTATTTCTACAACACTACGACTTAATGTAATGATTAGACTTTTAAAGAATAATGAGTCATTTGATACAGCCTGTTCAAAATCAGGATTATCAATAAACACTGCTCAAAAGCTTTTACATAAAATAAGCTATGAACAAGGCCTTGTATTATAACACCACGCTTATAACTAAACTCTTTCATAGAGTTACTGCTTCAAAATTTAAAGAATAAACAAAAAAATATACCCCTAATACTGATTATGTTGCAATTTTGTAATTTATCATCTACTGACAAAAAAATTTGAACAGTCTCTAAACTAGACACTTCTGCACTCAGTAATGTATTAGAACTCTTCCATGATTTATAGTTTTGTTCCAAAATCTACACTTTTTGGAAAATTGAAAAATCCATAAAACGATCAAAGTAAAACTCATATTGAAAACGTCATGATACAAGAGTAGACCCATTAAATCTTTCAGCAACAAAAGATTCAAATTCGCTTGGAATCAGCGGTTTGCTGAATAAGTACCCTTGAATTTCATCACATCCTTGATTTTTTAAAAATTTTAGCTGGGAAACGGTTTCTACCCCTTCAGCTATTGTTAGAAGGTCAAGCCCTTTAGCCATGTCAATAATTGCTCCAACAATCGCTTTATCTTCAGCATCGGTATTGATGTCTCGAATGAATGACTGATCGATTTTTAGTTTGTAAATATTGAATTTTTTAAGGTAACTTAAACTTGAATAGCCT